>NZ_CP017946.1:3842500-4190000 GCF_003952665.1 Bosea sp. Tri-49 | reverse complement strand
TTGGATGAGGGCTTCGGGTCCCGAGGCCGGCATTTCCGCGATCTCGCGCACCAGCTTGGTTCGGGTCGCATCGACGAATTGCTTGCGTTCGCGGATCGGGATGACGAAGGCGCCGATACCGGTGATGACGCACTCCTCGTAGTAGATGTCGAGGTTGTCGATGTCGAAATAGCTCGCCTGCTTCAGCATCACCGGCAGGCCGTTGATGGAAATGCCTTTGTCGCGGGCGGCGTCGCGGGCCTGCGTCACCGGGCGCCCGTCATTGTTGGCGCCGTCGCCGGAGATGTCGATGACGCGGCGCATCGCCGCGACATTGCTCGTCTCGAGTAGCGAGACTGCAAGGTCGATCGCACCCGAAATCGAGGTGCGCCGTCCGCGCCTGGTCGGCGCTTCGCCGAGCTCCTCAGCGAAGGCGATCGCCGATTGCGGGGTCTCGATCACGGTCCAGGGCTTGACGATGTGCTGGAAGTCGCCGCCCGCCCATTCGAAATAGCTGACGGCGATCTTGCCGATCGCGCCCTTGGCGATCGCATCGTGCAACTCCTTCGAGCGGAACGCCTCGATATAGCCGTTGCGCTGCAAGGCGAGCTCGTCGAGATCCATCGAATAGGAGACGTCGACCGCCAGCACCAGCGCGACGTCGACTTCTTCGGGAGGCGCAGCTGCTTGCTGCGCATTGGGCGCGGCGGCGGGCCAGGCACCGGCCACCGCGAGACAAAAGAGACCGAACAGCCAGCGCCGCATCGAAACCTCCGTCATCTGTCGTCGAAGCGTGACGCCGAAAGGAGGCTGAGTTTCGGACGAAGGCAGGCTTCAAACGAATGTCATTGAAGTCTGCGCCCAGTTTCGATTCGCGCCAAGTACGAAAGCGGGAGTATCAGCCTGAAAAGTGGGCACCACTTCGAGCAGGCCGATGCGCCGCAGGGTTAGCCTCGTCTGCGGTTCTCCACGATGGCGAGCGCAGCCTGGAAGGCCTCCTCGACGCCGAGCGCCGAGGTATCGAGCAAGACAGCGTCTTCCGCCGCTTTCAGCGGCGCATCGCCGCGGCCTGAATCCCTGGCGTCGCGGCGGCGGATGTCCACCAGGATGCCGTCGAGTGTCGCGGCTTCGCCGCGCCCGGCCAATTCCTTGTGCCGGCGCGCGGCGCGGACCTCCGGGGTCGCGGTGACGAAGAGCTTCACCGTCGCATCCGGGCAGATCACCGTGCCGATGTCGCGCCCGTCGAGTACGGCCCCTGCACCCGCCGCGGCAAAGCGGCGCTGCCGGTCGATCAGGGCGCGCCGGACCGCGGGCAGCGCAGCCACGACGGAAGCGGCCTCGCCGATCTCTCGGCCGCGCAGCCGCGCCTCGTCGATCGCGGTATCGTCGAAGCCTGCGGCCGCGGCGGCGGCGGCCTCGACATCGTCGAGTGGCTCGCCGGCATCGAGCATGGTGCGGGCAACCATGCGGTAAAGCAGGCCGGTGTCGAGATAGGGCAGGGCGTAGTGGGCTGCGAGTCGGCGCGCCAATGTGCCTTTGCCGGAGGCTGCCGGCCCGTCGACGGCGATGACCAGGCGAGCCCGGTTGGTCGCGGAAGCGGGCGGCTGGGCGTCGGGCACGGCATCGTCTTTCATCTGGCGGGTGTCGGGCAGATTTCTAAATCACCGGAGGCGATGATGCGAAGCAGTTTTGCAGCCGACGTCGGGGATTTGCGCCTTGACTCAATCAGGATTTGACAGGGACGCTTGGCCCGACTAACGGACGCCCCTGCTTTTTTCGAACTCAGCACGAACACGAAGGTCCGACGCAGTGGCGAAACCGGAACTTGGCACCAAGCGCGTCTGCCCGGTAACGGGGCGCAAATTCTACGATCTCGACAAGGATCCGATCGTTTCGCCCTATACCGGCCAGTCCTACCCGCGCTCGCTGTTCGAGCCGCAGGCCAAGGCAGCGGCGGCGGCGCCTGCGCCCAAGCCGAGCGATGACGAGGAAGAGGTCGATGCCGCTGACGGCGCGGTCGAGCTCGTCTCGCTCGACGATGCCGATGCGGAAGCCGCCGAGAAGGAGCCGGTGGTCACCAGCGACGACGACATCGAGATCGAGGATGACGGCGCCGCCACCGATGACGACACCTTCCTGGAAGAGGACGAGGAAGGCGACGATGATGTCGCCGACCTGATCGATGGCGACATCGAGGGCGACGAGGACGTCTGAGTCGCGTCGAGATTGCGTCAAAGTCGCGCCTTGGAAAAAAGCGCGACAGGAACGTGACATCAGTGCTTGTGTCTCGGCGCAAGCTTGCCTATAGAGCGCTTCGTCGCTGCGGCGGCGGGCGCGGACCGGCTCCTAGAGAGCCTTCTGGACCGCGACGATTTCCCGGCCTTTTCCCAAGAAGGCCGGCAGAGTGGGGCCATAGCTCAGTTGGGAGAGCGCTTGAATGGCATTCAAGAGGTCGGCGGTTCGATTCCGCCTGGCTCCACCAAATCTCCTCCGTAAAGAGCTGATATTGCAGGCTTTTCGGAGCGCTGCTTAGACGCTACCCCAACATTTACCCCAACAGCATGCGCAATTCGGATCGGGCCGGAACGGGCTGCTATGGTGATATGTCGCACCTTAGCTAGTGGCCACCAGTTGTCGGGCGAGGCGGGCGCTATCCCGCTTCGCTTGAGCTGCGCCATCGGCATAGGTCGCGCCCGCAGGCAGCTGGAGTGCCGCGCAGGTCTCGGACGGCATCGTAGCCACATCATCCTTCAGCGCGACGCACAGCCGGTTAAGCGCCACGATCAGTAGTCCACCCGAGGAGGCCTCAACGACCTCACCCTCGGGGTGCTCAACCAGGGCGCAGAACGCCCGCCTGAGCGCTGGCTTGTCATCGCTGCCTATGGCGTCGGTGATGTCCCGAAGTTTCATGTCATCCAACCGCCTTGCCTGTGCTGCGAGCCCCATTGCTCCGCCTCGCCATCGAAATCCGCTATGCCGTTGTCATCTGGCATCCCTTCGTCGTCGCACTGCCCGCCCTCGTCCTCACACTGCTCTTCAAGATCCGGATCGCCGTCGATCTCATCCATGAAGGTGACGATGGCACCGGCAATGGCGTCGAGCCTGCGCCGGAGGCCGGCGGCGGAGTTGGTGGCGCGTGTCAGCCGGTTCGCGACTTCTCCCAGGATCAGGAGCACATCGCGAGATTCGGCCGGCGTTAGATCTTCGCTTCCGGAGAGTGGCTGAGCGAAGAGCGGGAAGAGGTTCTCGGCCGCGAGGCTCATAACCGCGCTCCCGCTTCGACGCGCGCCTTGAACGCGAGCGCGTAAGGCCATTCGCAATCCATCTCGATATCCGTGCAGCACGCCCAACGGCGCAGGTGGTCGCCAAAGTTGACTTCGTCGCTCCACCGAGCGGCATACCAACCAGGCCAGCCCGGCACGGCCTCAAATGTCGCGCCGCAGCGATCGAGGTAGGCCAGGACGCGAGGAATCCGTTTGGCCTCAGCTTCGACTTCATGGGCGTAGACGGTCGCGGCGGCGACTGGCGTCTCGCGGAAAAACTGCTGGCGGTTCATGCGCTGCGCTCCAGCGGAATGACGCGGCGCCCGATGACCAGCCCTCCGCCGATGTAGATGACCGGCAGATGGCCGTAAAAGGAGAACGTCGGCAGGCTGACGGGCTTGGCCTTGCCCCGGCGGCGATTGGTCTTGAACGGGCTCATGAGTTTTCCCCCATAGGAGCGAGGCGGACGACTGCGGCGGCGAGGCGAGCGAGCCACTGCCCATTGAGGTCCGCTGATGCGCGCTGCGCCTGCGGGATGGCCGCAACCGTATTCAAGGCGTGCGCCCGCGCCGTCAGCTCGGCTCGGTCCATGGGCTCAGCTTCCATCAGCCCGGCAACATGGGCCAGCAGTTCCGTCCGGGCCTTATCCAGCGCCTCCCGAGCGGCAGGGATGCCGGCGGCAAGCTTCACGCGCTCGCAGGCCAGTTCATAAGTCTCGGCCTCGGTCATGGCGGCTTGCGCTGCCTCGCGAAGCAGGGACCAATCTTCCACCGGCAGATTGCGCCGCCGCGCCGTGCCCTCCATTCGGCCGCACCGTTTGACTTCGCGGGCGAAATGCTTGGCGCCGAAAAACTTGCGCCAGGGCTGGCGCGAGACGCCCAACAGGTCGCGCTCCAGATCGCCCCCGAGGACGAAAGCGGGTGCCGTGATGGCATCGGGCGCCTCGGGCCATTCTGCGCCCCATCGCGTCCCGATGGCGGCGAGCGTGGCGGCCGCGACGTGATAGTCAGCAGCGAGCCGGGTAGTTGTGGCGACAATGGCGGTGGGGTTCATGCGCCCGCCCTCGCAACGGCTTCGATCTCGGCGAGCAGTGCGAGGACCGCTTGCGGCCCGTAATCGCGCTCCTTCTCCGGCGCGACGACCTCATGCATCGGAACCGCATCGAAACAGGCGACCTTGGCCTTTGCTGCGATGCCGGCAATCGTAGTCGCGCGCATCGCTCGAATCTGATCCGCGATGCTCTGGACCAACGCCAGCGCGGCGTCATTTGCATCGCTGGCCTCGTCGCCGCCAAGCTCAGTGAAGATCGAATTGACGGCAGGTGCGCCATGCTCGGCAAAGCTCATGCCCTTCGCCTCGAAGGTGGCTTGCCATTTGTTCTCGATGCGCTGCCATTCCTTCCAGCACAGCACCCAGGCTGCATGCGCCTGATCGAACTTGACGCCTAGATCCACAAGCGCGGCATCAGGACTGCCGGCGGCAGCGATGACGGGCGGGATGCATCCAGCAACGGTTACGGGGAATGCAATGGCGATCGAAGGAGCTGCGGACTTGAGGACGGTTCTGCGGTTCATGACTGCTCTCCAAAATGCGAAGGATTGGCAGCGGGCGCCCGCATAAGGCGCCCGGCTGGGGCGGCTCAGGCGTTGCGGGCGATGCGGAGAATTGAGGCGGCGATGCGCTCGCCGTAGCCCTCATGGAGGCTGACCGCGTTGCCTTTCCACACGACCCGCTGAATGTCCGGGACGTGCGCCACTGCCTGCAGCGCCTCGGCCTGGATCAGCACGCCGGCCATGGTCGCGGGCTCCAGCACCATGATGGCGCGGGTATGGGCCAACAGCGCATCCCGCGCTGCTTCCTCGGCCGCTTGAGCCGGGATGATGCCCGACGCGCGCCGGATGCCCGCACACTGGCTGTGATACGCATTGAGCGCTTCCAGCGTGCTTTCCCGCTCTGCCTCGAGGGCGCTCCATGCCGCGTTGGCTCGGGCGACGCGCTCGGGCTTGGCCCCCTTGCGCAAGGTGTGCGACGGTATCCGCGCGATGCTGTCCTGCAGCTTTTCGCGGTCCCAAATCCAAACGCAGTCCGGGGCCATACGGCCGGTCAGATCGGTTTCGGCCTGAGAGTAGGAGCCGGGGTTGTGGATGCTCTTGGGAGCGCTCGGCCACTTCGGCGCCCACTTCCGCACGATGGCTTCGCGGGCCTCAATCGCCTGCCGATAGTTGGCGAGGGCGAATGGAGTTTTCGCGCCAAGGTCCATCAGCTCGGCGGCCTCGGCAGGCGCCTGCGCACCGGCAGCGACCGCGATGGGGCCGGCGGCGGCAGTTGACGCGGCAGCGAGGCCGAGGAGCATGCGGCGGCGGTTGAAGATGGCGGAGGGCAAGCCGGTAGCGGCTGCCCGAACGATAGCGTTCGGCATTGGGTATCTCCAGCGATGTTGAAGGCGTTGAGGGTCAGTGCGTCTCTGGGCGCGAGAGGTCGTGCGCCAGGTCGGCGATATCCGCAGGGCTCTCGCCGCATCGGCAGGCGTGCATGATCAAGCGATGCGCTCGCTCGTGGCTTGCCCACCGGTCGGATGGGCGGCGACCACGCAGCTCCGCCACCACCAAATCAATCTCGGTGGCAATGCCTTCGAAGCGGGCGCTCAGATACTCGTGAAGAGCTGTACCCCGAATTCGCGGCGAGTTGGTCTTTGACGCAATCGCATCTTCGGCAGCTAGCAGGGCGTCATAAAGCGCGTCCAACTCCGAGATGGTGAGCCTGGAAAGGGGCGGCGTGGAAGCGGCCTGCGGCGCGCATGCGGCAGTGACGATAAGTGTCATGTCTTAGGCTCCCATTTGGTTGAGGGCGGCTTGCAGCCGATCGATGGCGGCGAAGTTCGCTCGGTCGCGGTAGTTCTCGCTGGCGATGGCCTGCCGGATCGCAGCGGCGTCGTTTCCGAGTGAGGTGGCGAGATTGACGCTCTCGGCGGCGCGCGCCCTCAGAGCAGCAACGGTGCGAACCTCCTGCTCGGCGCGCTGGCGAAGGGTGTAGGCCTCGCTCTTCGCCTCAACCCAAGCCTTCCGCAGAGCCCGCGAGCGCTGCTCATTTCGCTGGGCGGCTGTGTGACAGAGCATCAGCACGAAGCGGGCGTGCTCGTATGCCCGGCGCATGATAGCGGCCTTGTCGAACGCAACGCCGTTCAGGATGTTGAATGCGTGCGCCATGTGCTATCTAAGTCCTGCACCGAGTTAACTAGGTACAGTACCTACATTGCTAAATGGGTGCTGTCAATGCTTATCTAGGTGCCATACATAGCTATCTCATTAAGGGTTAAAGATGCTCACTACAGGCAACCAGCTGAAGGCCGCCCGCGTGTTGGCTGAGATAGATCAGACGGCGCTCGCGACCCTGGTCGGCGTGAACGTCAACACCATCAGAAACATGGAGGCTGCCGCCTCCGGCCCGATCGCTGGGAGGGCAGCTACGGTCCAGGCAGTACAGCGGGCGCTAGAAGCTGCTGGCGTAGACTTTCTCAACCATGGCCAGCCCGGCGTCAGACTGGCTAAGCGAGGCGGCGAATAAAGTGGATCAGCGCGAACTTGATCTAGCAGCAGACTACGCCAGGCACTCGGCCGAAGTCGCGAGATTGAAGGCTCGCGTCGAGCAAGCCGACAACCGGCGTTATGCTGCTTGGTTTGGCTGCATCCTTGGAGCGGCAGCTTTGATGGGCTTGGTATCCGGCAATCCTGAAATGAAGCCGTATGCGGCCGTGTTCCTCATCACGGGGATCTGCGGGGTGATTTGGCTGCTGATTGATCGGAAGAGCGCGGCGGAGGAAGTTGCGGCTCTGGCTCGCGCGACCCAGTACCGAGATAACGCTGCGCAAAGCCTCAAGGTGCGCGCCAACTCGACATGAGGGCGCACTCCGGGCTCCTGTAGACCTAGGCATTAGGCGCAATTGCAGACAACGAATACCCACCCGAGCGCACGCAAATGGCCTACCAGATGGGCGACCTTTTCCCCGACAACGCCGAAGCCGCGCGTTCCTCCATGGAGGCGCTCGCGCCGTGATCGACCTTGTTGAAGCGGTCAAATTCTTCGGTGGCATCGCTGGTCTAGGAACCGCCGGATTCACGATCTACGACCGGCTGTTGAAGAGCCGCCCCATCATCAGCATCTGCGCGGCGGAATCGTTCGGCGTGGGCCAAGCTTACCTGCGGATCAAAAATCGGTCTGACTTCGATGTCGTACTGACTGCCATCGAAACGAACAGCGCAGCCCGTGTCATTTTTCACGGTGATACGCGGTCGATCGTAGAGAACGTTGTAGGCATCGAGCAGCACCGAGCGCTCGCGCCGGGAGAAACCGTCCATTTGGAAATCACGCTGCCGTTCGAATTTCGCGAGACGCTGGAGCGGGGCGCCACGGCACTGAATTTCTGTGTTCGGTGGCATCGAGCGGCAGGGCCCACCTGGCTTCAAGGCTGGCGGCTCAGGGTTTCAATCCGAGGCTCTGACTTGCATCACATGTTGGTTGATGCATCACGGCGGAAGGTGGAGGCGCCTGCATGACGGTCCGCGAAGCAATAGCCTATCATCAGGCCGAGCATGCTGTGATCGGACAACGAATGCGCTCAGCTGTTGCGATGCGCATTCGAAGCCTCACGGTGCGACAATTTGACTCTCTGCTGTCAAGCGGTTGATCGTCGTTAACTAAATAGAAAGGGGCCTCCGCACTCCATGAATCGGTGTTTGTGCCGTGGCGTGGATTGTGCAAGCAGACGCTCCAGCACACGGGGAGATTGCCATGACCGTCGTCGGCGCATTTTGGCGACCACTTGGAGTCGGCAGCGCGCAGCGCTCTGACTACTCGCACCTCTCAGGATACTCAAACCAGTCGGTTCGAGTTGACCCGCACGTGCATATCGCTCCGAAGACCAGCCAGATGGACCTTGCGAAGGTCATTGAACTGGTGCGAGCGCGCCCGTCCACTCCAGTGGTTGAGGCGATCAAGGATGACGACAAAAAGTGAGGCGGCGGCAGCGGTACCCGCTGCGGAGGAGCAATTTCCGCGCGGTAAAGCAATGCCGCGACAGTCGCCACTCTTTTGGGTCACCGAGAAGGACCGATATCTTCGGCAGCTTTTGATCCGTGACATACAGGCGACCACGAGCCGCACGCTGCTCGTCTACTTTGGGCTGCCGGAGCTTGTCCAAGGACAGATTAGCCCTGGAGATGACGCCTACCTGATCGAGTTGCTGCGAGACGCGAAGGGCGGTCCGGTTGATCTGTTGATTGAGACGCCGGGCGGGTACACAGACGCGGCCGAAAAGCTAGCGTCAGTCCTGCGCCAACTTGCTCCTGATCTGCGAGTTATCGTGCCGTGCCGCGCTAAGAGCAACGGCACCATGCTAGCTGTCGTCGGGTCGTGCGTTGTGATGGGGCCGGGATCAGAATTGGGGCCAGCGGATCCGCTGATAACGGTCGCTCAGAACAACTCGATACCGGCACATTTTATCTTAAGTTCGCCGCCCGGCACCATTGATCCGATCTTCGTGCAAGCTGCTGCTCATGCCGTCGCGCAGACGACTAAACTCGCGACCGATTTGCTATCGACCGGGATGATGAGAGGCAAGACACCAGCCGAAATCGCAGCGACTGTTGAGGCGCTCTCTTCGCGCACTACTTACAAGTCACATGGGTCGGTGATCGATGCAGATGAAGCGACCCGGTTGGGATTGGATGTGCTCAAGCTCGACGTGAACGATGACCTTTGGAATCGGCTTTGGCTGCTTCGCTGCATGTATGACCACGATATCCGCAAGGCAGGCGCGGCCAAAATGTTCGAAGGGCCTTCGATAAGCAACACCCTTCGCGCTCCGCCTCCGCCCTAGCGCGGCCGAACGAGCACCCACAGTCCTATCGCCACTAGAGCGACCACCCGATCCTCAATGTCTGCGTCTCCCTTAAGGAGATTCAGATGCCGAGCAACTCTCAGGCTCGGGAAGGCCTCCCTAGGCGGGGGCTCCATCAGAGCGCTTCTAGCTCTGTCAGCATCAGCTCGCAGATTTCGACGACGGTAGCGTGGTCGCTCACCATTTGCGCATGAAGCCGAATAGGCCTCCCATCTTCAGGCCCATTGCCGAAGGCGTGCATCATCAGCGGATCAAAACGACCGAGGCGACGCATCTCAATTCCAAGCCTGTCAGCGTCTTCGTAGTCTTGACGTTGCCAAGCGGCGAGTTGGTTGCGCTCAAGGTCGCGGTACCGCTCTTCGTCAGCCGGTTCGAATATCCTAGGCGGGATGTAGAGCGGAATTCGATGCGCGAATGCATCTCGATAATTTTTTAGATATCCGAACCATTGATCCATCTGCTGCAAATAATCGCGAAACGCATCAGTTAGCGAATTTCGCACGCGCTCATACCGAGGGCCTAACCCTATCTCCATGGGTGGTATTGCACCTACAATTGGATCTCGGCGACCGCGCTCCAAGCACCAAATACGCGCGAGGTTATCCATTACACCGGTCGCGTGCATGATGAAGGCTTGCAGCAGTATTGCTGCTTCAGCCAATGCGTCGCTGTACGGATTGTCTGCATCTACCGGGAGCACCTGAAACAGCCTGTCGATGCACCACCGGATAGTCGTGAGTCGTCTTAGTGCTCCATGTCTGGCGTACTGCTGGGCGTCGGGGCTCACGAAAGCGTAGTCGAAGAGTCGATCCCGCGCGCGATCTTCCCGTTCCCGGTAAGCCCGCTGCATCTGGCCCATTCGTTGGATGTCTTCTTGGGTATAGGGCATAGTGGTGGGCAACCTCGAAATCGCGCAGGGCCGTTGCTTAGAAGAGGCTACCCTGCGGCGGCGGACCGTGCGCGGCCGGTGGCGCCTCGAACTCGACCGGTGCGGCCGTCGCAGGGTCATCATCACCAGCGCGGACGTTGTTCATGCGCCGGTTAACTATCCACTCCTGCAACTCCGGCGGCGCCTTCATCAGGATCTCCTTGTCGGCTGAGCCGACGAGCCAGGCGTCGAAGTCGTTGGGATGCAGCATCGCCGGCATGCGGTTGTGGATGCTCTCCATGAAGCGATCAGCGTCACGGGTGATGATGCTGGCGCTGATCACTTCTTCGCCGCTCTCGTCGTGCCAGCGCTCCCATATGCCGGCGAAGGCGAGGAGCGTGCCGTCCTTTGCGCTGATGTAATGGGGCGTCTTGTCGCCGTTCGCTTCGGTGGTCCACTCGTAGAAGCCGCTGGCCGGAATGATGCACCGGTTCTTCACATAGGCGCGCTTGAACAGGTTGTTGCTGTCGACCTTCTCGATGCGAGCGTTGATGTGCGGGATGACGCCCTTGAGCGAGCCCTTATGCCAGGGCGGGATCAAGCCCCAGCGCACCTTCCAGATTTCTCGGCCGGCCGGCGTCTTGACGATGATGTCGATCAGCGTGGTCGGGCCGATATTGTAGCGAGCCTGCTGATTGCGGGCTGGCTCGGCCGGGACTGTGAGCGGCTGGCTGAAGGCGTAGATCTCACCCCAGGTGTAGGCTTGGCTGAACCTGCCGCACATTCCAGACCTCTACTGCAAAGGCGCCCGCTTCGCCTGGATGGCGCTCGCGCGCGCCAGGAAGGCCTCAAGCTTAGCACTTGCTTCGGGTCTGAAGTGAAGGTCGATGATCTGCCCACCCAGCACTTCGACCGTAACAACCGTTCCGCCGGCAGCGTCTTCGGTGATGATCATCCGCTTGATCTGGACGACCTCAAGGTCAAGTTTTGGGAGCCGATCCATCTGCTACCTCGTCCGCGCGAAGGCGCCCTAACGGGTGGGCAACTGTGGATTTGGCGTCGAGCGTATCGCGCAAATAGCGCGCGACGGCCAACTCGGCCAGGTCGCTGGATGGATCGTCACGCCAGAGTGCGATCAGGATGTAGCCGAGCAACTCGCGCGCGCGGGATTGGTCAGTGGGCTCAACCGGCGCTTGCCGATTGATGACGATCCAGGCCACATCAAACGCGGCCGAGAGTTTGGCGAGCTCCTCCGGCGTCGTGACCAACGATCTAAACGGCATTCACGCCTCCCCCAGCTGCAGGGATATAAAGGCGCTAATGCGAAGTGTTACAAGCTAGGAATCGAGGCGCAGCCATTGCTCGCTGAGCGTCATGGTGGCGCTGTAGATTGGGACAGGCCCGCGCCGAACTAGGATGCCGATCGAGCTGTCCCCGCCCTGAGGAATATCGTTGTGAGCGAGGTCTGCGAGGCTCTGCAAGGCAGTTGCGCGCGCGGCTTCATCATCGGGCAGCTCAACGCCCTCGACATCGACAAGGTGCTTGTCGCCGCTGATGAGGTCGAAAAGATACTTGGGCATCTGACCACCGCGCTCACTCACATGTTCTCCCCCATGAAGCTATCGTAGCGATGCAGGTTCCGTCTCGGGGCCGCGGACAACCATAGGCGCCGCATAGGGACTGCCCTGCGCACGTCATGAAGCTCGCGGCCTTTCAGAAATCCTCGAGCCCTCGGCTGCCGTAGCCGGCCGCATCTTTCTTGGCATCGTGGAGCGCACCGTTGAGCTGCATGTCGGCCAGGTTCAGGGCGTCAGTAAGTGACTGCAGCGAGACGTAAACGGTCGTGCCCAGCGGGATCTCGCCGCACCATTTGCGGACCTCCCATTGAAAGGTGCGCAGCGTCGCCTTCATCTCCGCCGCCTTGCCAGGGTGCAGGCTACGTTGCGAGCGCTTGACCATCTCAGGCAATTTCTTCGTTGATCGGACGGCGAGCGCCTTCTGAAAATCGCCCACGTAGGAAGCCGTGCGAGGTCGCGCTGTCCGCCTGATGCAACAGGGCGTCGCGGTCCTCCAGCAGGGCGGCAATCGCAGCTCGGGCATCGCCTTTGAACTCGGCTAGCACTTCGTCGGCTCGACTGGTCATAGGGGCGCGCTCCGGCGCCATCGCTGGCTCGGGTGATGTCATGTCGCTCTGATCTCGGTTGTGAGAACATACAAAGAACATAGCTGGCAGAGAGTCAACGGCGATATCGGCTGAGCTAGGACAAGCTGGTTCGGGCTGTAACAGTTAAATAGCTGATATCATTGAGTATTTCTGCATATCAGCCTATTATGGCCGCCAACGCTGGAAGTCACGATGCAGACCGCTACCCGGAAGCGAACCGCCCACATCAACTTCGTCGCTGAGCCCGAACTGAGAGACGCCCTTCAGCAGGAAGCCGCTCGCCGCGATACGTCCATGTCGAGTGCTATCCGCGCGCTGGTCCGTGCGCAGCTCGCCGCGCAACATCCCGCCGGGCGGCAATTGGTGGGCGGCCAATGACCAACCTGTCTCATAGCTCCGTAGAGGCTGAGCCGCCGCGGCCGGAGAGCTTCGCGCCCTCGTTACCGACCGAGCACCACATTGTGGCGGCGGCGCTGATGGCCGAACGCCTCCGCGTCTTGTCGGAGCAATTGCTGCTGGTGCTCCAGCACGCCCCCAGGGATGCCGACATGTTCACCCGCGTCCACGGCGAAGCCCTGACAGCCTGGTGCGACATGGACGACCACTACCGGGCCTATCAGGCCATTCTCGAATGCAAAGGCCAGGGCTGATGGCGAACTACGGACCACCCGCTATCGACTTTTCCGGTTTGAACCAGGGCATCGCAGCCCTTGGTCAGGGTATCGCAGCATATCGTCGCCGCAGCCGCCTCAGCGAGCTTGGCAAGTCGCTCACCGGAGAGAACCCGGACTACGGCGCCGCCGCGCAGGGCTTCTTCGACGAAGGCGATTCAGACACGGCGCTCAAGATCCTGACCTATCGCGATAGCCTGAAAAAGCAGGGCCTGACGGAGAGCGCGACGCGCGACCTGATCGGAGCCATCGGGGGCGGGGCAGGCGGGCAACCGACGCAGTCTCTGGGGGCCCTTGGCCAGCCCGCACCAGTGGCGAACCTAGGCAACCCGACCGAGATCGAGAACCGTTTCCTCGGTACGGTCAAAGGAGCGGGTTTGACCAATCCGGTTGGTCTTGGCGCGGTCGCGGCCTATGGCAAGGCGGAAAGCGGGTTCTCTCCGCAGAACGTCAATCGCTCGTGGAATGATCCATCTGAGAGCGGTCAACCGGGCACGGCCGGCGGCATCATGTCGTGGCGTGCCGAGCGTTTGGCCAATCTCCAGAACTTCGCCAAGCAACGTGGCGAGGCACAGCCTTCGGTCGAGACGCAGGCCCTGTTCCTTGCGCAGGAAGACCCGACGCTGATCCCGAAGCTTCAGGCCGCACGGACGCCGCAGGAAGCCAACCAGATCATGGCGAATGCCTGGCGCTTTGCAGGGTACAACCGCGAAGGCGGTGAGAACGCACGTCGTGAAGCCCTAACGGCTCAGTATGCGAGCCGTTTCGGAGGTCAGGCGGACGTTCCGGCGCCGGGAGCCCAGCAGGCTGCTATTCCGGGCGACGGCGGCGGGTTCGCAATCCCCGGCCAGCCCTCGATGTCCGGTCGCACGTTCGACGCTATCACTGCCGGCGAATCACCATTGCAGCCGGTCTTTCAGTCGGAAGGCGCAAGCCAGCCTTGGATGGGAAGCGCGCTTCAGCGTCAGCAGCCTCGACAGGTTGCTCGCACCATGGCGCCTCAGCGACCCTATAACCTCGGCGCGGATTTGCCCGCCCCCGGTGCGGTCCCTGCCGTTGGCCAGATGCCCCAGGCCGTGCCCCCGGATCTATCCAATACGAACGACGCCGGCGCAAAAGCCTTTGCGATGTCGCAGGGTGCCAGTGCCGCGAACCCGGTAGCTGCAGCATTTCAGCAACCGGCCCCGCCCTCCGCGCCCGGCACCTCGCCCATGGCTCGTGCTCCTGCTCCCGCGCTCGGCCAAGGCGCTGCTCGGTCTGATATGCCGGCGCCAGGTGCTGTGCCCATGCAGGGACAGGCAGTCCTCAGCAGCGACATGCCCAGGCCGACCAATGCGGCCGAGTGGCGCGACGTGGTGCAGACCCGTCAGATGGAAAGTGCGAAAGGACAGGTTGGAAAGCTCGCTGCGGCCCTAGCCAATCCCAATCTCCCGGCCAACGCCCGCGCAGTCGGCGAAATCTTCCTGAAGGAGGCGCTGGAGAACTCGAAGGCACCCGATAGCGTCAAGGAGTTCATGTACGCCCGCTCGATGGGTTGGACCACAGCCAAGAGCCCGAACGAATACGCGAAGGAGAAATCCAAGACGACGCCGCAAGAGGAGGTCGATGGCCGTAAGGCTGCCGCCGCATCGATCGGCATGAAGCCCACCGATCCGCGATACGAGAGCTATGTGCTCACCGGCAAGACCCCGCGCGAGGATGCGCAACCGCTCACGGCGACGGACAAAAAAGCCATCCTCGAAGCAGACGAAGGCGTGCTCGCAGCCCAGACAGCCATCGGCGCGCTTAAGACCGCCAAGCAGCTTTCCCCGCAGGCGCTCGGCGGTTGGGGCGCTAGCGGCAAGGCTTCGGTTGCGAACAACCTTCCCGATTGGATGGTCCCGGATCGCTTGGTCGGCAGCCCGCAGAAGGGCGAGGCCACTGCCGAGCTGGAGAACGTCGTCACAAGCCAGGCGCTAGCGCAGCTCAAGTCCATCTTCGGGGCGGCGCCCACGGAGGGCGAGCGCAAAATCCTGATGGAAATCCAGGGCTCGATCGGCCAACCCGACAATGTGCGCCAGAAGATCTACGACCGGGGCATCGCCATGGCCGAGAAGCGTCTTGCCTTCAACCAGCAGCGGGCGGCCGAGCTTCGTGGTGGCGACTTCTATAAGTCCGGCAACGGCCAGGGGCGGCAGGCTGGTGGGGCTCAGGCAGCGCCGCAGCAGAGCCTACCTCAGCAGCAGCGCCAGTCCGTCTCAGCGCCGCCACAGGCCGTCGAGTTCCTGCGGGCCAATCCCGGCGCCCGCCAGCAGTTCGATGCCAAATATGGACAGGGCGCTGCGGCGTCCGTGCTGGGGCAGTAACGATGGCAGGAAACGTCTTCGACCAGTTCGACACGCCAGCCCCGGCTCAAAGTCGCGGGCTCACACCGACGCAGCCACCGGGTGGGGACAATGTCTTCGACCAGTTCGATGACGCGCCATCAGCGATTTCGACCGGCGGCGAATTGGCCGCTCCGCCGTCAGGCTTCGCCACGCGTGCACAGCGCGAGGGTAGCGAGACGGATATTCGGCAGGCCGGCTACCTTGCCGACGCTGTCCGCATTCGGCAGGAGCAGGACCGGGGCGGCGTCTTCGGCAATCTGGACGCTGCGGCGCGTGGCTTCGCCGGCTGGATTCCGGGCATGGACAAGCTGGCGGCCGGTGCTGATGCCGCGTTCGGACAAGGCGATGGCGCTTCCTTTGGCGAGCGCTATGGCTCCAATTTGGAGCGTCAGCGCGCCATGGACGAAGCAGACCGGCTGATGAACCCGGCCGCGCGCTTCGCGGGACAAGGTGCTGGCCTCGTAGGCACCGCCATGGTGCTGCCCGGCATCAATGTCGTCCGCGAAGGTGTGAGAGGTTCGGCTACGGCCAACGCTGCAGCTACGGGCGCGCTGTATGGCGCGGCAACCGGTGCGATCGAAAGTGACGGCGGGCTGACGGAAAAGGCTACGGCCGGGTTGCAAGGTGGCTTGCTTGGCGGGGCTATCGGCGCAGCGGCTCCTACCTTTGTTCGCGGAGCCGAGGCCTTCGCCCAAGCTACCGGTAAGCTCGCGGGCCGGGCCGCTGCCCCCTTCCGTGCCGCGGCCAATCCCGAGGCCGAAGCGGTCCGCAGGGTCAATGAAGCCCTTGCCCGCGATGGCGTGACCGAGCCGGCCGCGCGCCTCGCCGAACTGCAATCAACCGGCGCGAATGCCGTCATCGGCGATATCGGCGGCGAGACGACCCGCAGGCTCGCGCGGTCTGCCTCCAATCTTTCTTCGGAAGCCGGTGAAGCTTTGTCCGGCGCCGTGTCGGATCGCTTCGCCAGCCAGGGCGACCGCGTCGTCAGCATCCTGCGCGGCTTTGGCCCATCCGCCGCCGGCAAGACGATGGACGAGCTGGAGCAGGCCGCGCGCCTGGCTAATCGCCCAGCCTATGGCCGTGCATACATGCAAGGCGGCAACGGACTGTGGAACGACAATCTTGCATCTCTTTCGCAAGCTCCGGCCGTGCAGGACGCCATTCGCTCGGTGATCAAGACGGGTGCCAACAAGACGGTGGCCGATGGCATGCCGCCGATCCGTAATGCCTTCACCACAGACGCGGCCGGGAACCTGACGCGGGCGCGCCGACCGGACGGCTCGGTCGCGACGCCTAATCTGCAGTTTTGGGATTATGTCGCCCGCGAGCTTCGCGGCAAGGCGGGTGAAGCCGGCCGCGGCGGCAACAAGGATCTGGCCGGAGACTACACCAACCTGCGCCGAATGATTCTGAGCGAACTCGATACCGCTGTCCCGGCCTTCAAGGAGGCACGCACCGGAGCCGCACAGTTCTTCCAGGCCGAGGACGCGCTGGAGGCTGGGCAGAAATTTGTCACCTCGCGCATGGCGAACGACGAGGCGCGCAAAGGAGTCTCGAGGATGAAGCCGCAGGACCGTGAGCTGTTCGCGGAGGGCTTCCGATCGGATCTCATCGCCAAGATCCGGGAGATCGGCGACGGGCGGGACGTTGTGAAAGCCGTCTTCGGTAATCCGGCGATGCGCGAGCGGGTCGAAGTTGCCCTTGGCAAGAGTCAGGCAACCCAGCTTCAGGCAGCGCTAACGGTCGAGCAAGCGCTGCTGCCATTGCAGGCGGCAGTGAAGGGGAATTCGACCACCATCCAGCAACTGCTCGCGAGCGGCGCCGCCGCATCAACTCCAGCCGCAATTGGAGGTGCAGCGGGCTTCCTTCAGGGGCGTGATACCGCGAGCACTGTTGCAGGAGCGCTTGCTGGCGCAGCTCTCCGACGCGGCAACACGAAGATTCAGCAGGGCTTGGCCAAGGAGATCGGCAAAATGCTGGCTTCTGACGACCTCAAGCTAATCCAGCGGGCCTCACATATCGCGAGCAAGAGCCCGGCCGTGATGCGCTTCATTCAGGACTTCGCGGACGAAGCGGCCAAGCTCGGCGGCCTATCAGCCTCGCCACTTGAGGTAACGGTCAGGCCGAGGGGTGCGCCGGTAAACCTGCCAGCCGCAGCAAACGACGAACAGCGATAGGCCCCAGGGATGAGCAGGCAACATCAATACAGCGGCCATCAGTGCAGCCTCGGCGGTGTCCTTCATTTCTCGCCCAGGCGACGCTTTATGCTCTCATCGGCGGCGACCACGACGGCGCCCACAAGCAAAATGGTGAAGGCATATGGCCCGAGCCATCCGAGCCCCAGCGTGTACAGGACGAGAGGAGCCACGACTGCTCCACCGATGAGGACGCTTCCGACCCTTTTGGCGTCTGCCATCGCCGCCTTTCCTGTTCGCGCCACAACCTGCCTTTTCCACCGCCCGCTCGCAAGAGCAGCTTTCCATTGGAGGTCGTGATGTCAGGCGCTGGAGCGCTCGATGCCCCGTTTACGATGACGAGTGCAGAGAGCCTTTTGATCACCCTCAAAATCGTCGATGGAGCGACCCCCAGCGACTACAGCTGGTCCTACGATCTGAAGGGTTGCCAATCGCTCTCCCTGACCGAAGCAAACGGCATCACGGTCGATGACGGGACAATGATGGTCACGATCGATCCCGGATCGGAATATCGGCTCGCACCCGGCAACTACGAGCACGGGTGCGTGGTCGTTCACAAAATCACTCAGCAGGCGCAGCAGATCTTCGACGGCTGCGGGACCGTAACGCGGAGCCCGAACACATGAACATCAACGTTCGTCTGAGGAACGCTCCAGCGATCAAGCTGCGGTTCCAGCCAGGCGCGACAGGCCCATCCGGTACCGTCGCAGTCAATCCAACGACAATCACGGGCGCACCAGGCACTGACGCTTCGGTCGCGAACACCGGCACCCCCACGGCTGCGGTTCTCCAGTTCACAATTCCACGGGGCGACACAGGTGCTACCGGCGCAACCGGGGCGACCGGCGCTACGGGTGCAACCGGCCCCCAAGGACCACCGGTCGCTGACGGCGACAAAGGCGATGTCGTCGTCTCGTCGAGCGGCACGGTTTGGACCGTAGACACCAACGTCATCGGCGACACTAAGCTTCGCCAGGGCACTGCGCTGACGGTCATAGGCCGCGCCAGCAACTCGACTGGCAATGTCGCAGACATTGCCGCTGGGACGGACGGCCACGTTCTGCGCCGCTCAGGGACGACGCTTGGATTTGGAACGACCGCCACCGCCGGCATAGCGGACGACGCCGTTACCAACGCCAAGCTTGCCAACATGGCGGCCGGCTTGATCAAGGGCCGCGCCACGGCATCCACCGGAGATCCGGAGGACTTAACGGCCGCTCAGGTCCGCGCGGTCATCGGGGCAACGGCTGTCGGTGAGGCGGTCTTCATGGCAGCCGACGCCGCCGCGGGGCGTACCGCGATCGGTGCGGGCCCCCAGCCGCAGACAGGGGCGGGCGTCGGGCAGTTCGTCAAGGGGCCCGGCGTGGACGCCACCCCGTTCACGCTGCCGGCTGGCGGCACCTGGCTCTGGTATTACTACGGAATCGGGGTCGCCACCGGAGCAGTGAATTTCGCTCAAACATCCGGCATATCCGCCGGAGGGACGACTGTAGCCACCGGTGCAAGCGGGACCGGTTGGTGGGGCTGGGCTCTGAGGATCACATGATTGACCTGACCTATCGTAGGAGCGACGGCTCGTTCGTCGTGCAAGTCGGCGGCATGCCGTATCATGTGGTCGAAGGCGATGAGCCGTTGTGGTCAGAAGCAGTAGAGCGCGCCATAGAGATGGGCGACGACCTAGGTTTGGAGCCCCCGCGGCCTGAACCAGAACTCACGATTGAGCATTACGGCAGCGCCATTCAGAACCACGTCGATGCGGCGGCGCAGGCTCGCAGTTATGATAGCGGCATCACCTGCTCGTCCTACGTGAACTCGACAAACCCGGGATGGGCGGCTGAGGCTGAGGCTTTCGTCGCCTGGCGTGATGCGGTTTGGACCTATGCCTATGGCGAACTGGCCAAGGTTGAAGGCGGCCAACGCCCCCAGCCGAGCGTCGCTGAAATCATCGACGAGCTTCCGTCTATCAGCTGGCCGCTCGGCTCATGCTGCGAGGTGTGATGTGACCGAGGAGCCGCGCAAAAGCGCAAGCAATGCGCGAGGCCGGCCATTTGCCCCCGGCAACCCTGGCAAGGCCAAAGGCACACGCCACAAGGTCACGCTGGCCATAGAAGCCATCCTAGAAGGCGAAGCGGAATCGTTGACCCGGAAGGCCGTGGAGCTTGCCCAGGCGGGCGACATGACCGCCCTACGCCTATGCATGGACCGGCTCGCTCCCGTCCGCCGTGACCGGCCCGTCACCTTCGACCTTCCGAAGATCGAGACAGTGGATGACCTGCCCAAAGCGACGCGTGCAATCATGGAGGCGGTGGCCGGCGGCGAACTCACGCCATCGGAAGCGGCAGAACTCGGCAAGCTGGTCGACGCACACGCCAAGGCAATCGAAGTGACGGACCTGCATCGCAGGCTCGCAGCACTGGAGGGAGGCCGGACATGACAAGGCATATTGCCATGCGCATCGAGCGCTTGGAGCAGGCCTGTGAAGTCCAGTCAGGCCGCTTCATCATGTGGTCGGATTCCGACGAGCCGGACGCACCACTTGAGCGGATCGAGCTATGCGGTCTCTCGCATGAGGAATGCTTGGATCTGCTGGACGAGCCTGAGGCGCTGCAATGACCGGCGCCATCCTCGCCCGCATCATTAAGCTGGAAGAGCGCCGCCGGCCGGTGCTCGAAAGACTCACCAAGGAGTTGCGCGACGCTCAGGTTCGGGCGGCGCTTTCCAATCCGGCACAGGTCATTGCTATCCGCGAGCGGCTGCTCGGTTCAGGGAACGAAGCGTTCGCCCGGAACGGGTTGCCTGCCATCATAGCAGCGTTGAGGGCTGACACATGAGCATCGCGATCGAACGCCGACTGCGAGCGCTGGAGCTACACGCAGGCAAAGGAGCGCGACCAACCACGGCATTCGTTATCAGGACCGATAATCCTGGCCAGGCCAAGGCGCTGCTGGCCCGAGCCATCGCGAGCAATCAGGTCCGTTCCGGCGATCCGGTGCTGATGCTGACGTGCATCGGATTCGGTGCGGGTGATTGGCAGGACATCGCTGACCTGTCGCTCGCCGATCTCTCGGCCCTCGCTGAAGGTGGGCAGTACTCACCCGATGCAGCCCGCATGAGCGACAACGAGCTTCACGCCGCTATCGTCGATGGCTTGCGGAGGGTCGCATGAGAAGCTTCGCCGATCGTATCGCCAAATTGGAGGCCAGCCGCGGCGCTGGCGCACGAACGCGCCGCATTGTGCAATATGTCCTCGACTGCGCCCCATCCGAGAGGGAGGCGCGCCTCGCCGCGATCGAGACAGCGGACCCGGATGCATTTCACATCGTCCGCGTTGTGGTCCGGCCAGCGGAGAGGATTGCCGCATGAGCACCGGGTTGGAGCGCAGGTTGGCGAAGGTTGAGGCCAAGCACCATGCCGAACGCGGGCTGGATAGACGCATCCAGCGAATGACCGATGCTGAGCTGGATGAAGCCATCCGAACCTGCAATAGCCAGCTCGAATCCGAGATAGGACCCAACTGGCGCGCGTGGCTGGCGGAGAATGAGCCGAAGACCGAGGTGTTGTTTCGTCAGCTTGAGAGTGAAGGCGTCGAACTGTGAGCCGAGAGCTGGAACGGCGACTGACTGCATTGGAGCGGGCAACCTCGCCTGACCGTGTCCGGTACATCGTCAGCGACCGTCCGCTGAGCGACGAGGAATGGCAAGCGACGAAGTGCAACGGTGAATACAGCGAAACGGACGCGATAAGCCAGGTCCTCACAGAGGCCGAATGGGTCGCGCGCTTCTGTGCGAACGGCAAGCACCGGTTGGATTGCGTGGTTTTCAGTGAGCCCGCTTTGCCGGCCGGCAGCGTCACCGCGACGTAGGGGCTTCCAGTCTTGCCGCTCTCCGGTTGCCGCCGGATCTCTGCATTAAGCTAAATCTCATAGTCAGCGCACTCTCCTGGAGGTGAGTGCCGATAGCATGGAACTCGCAAACTCGCCTTTTAATTACCCTAGTTCTCGTCATCTAGAAGTAGTCGCTTTACCTGCTCTAGACGGGCCTCGCCGTCTGCTCCGGTGATGTAAGAATCAGCAAGGGTAAAAAGGCCGTCTATATTTTTTTCTGAAGCATCATCCAAATCATCGCTCACGCCGTTCAGAGTAATCTGCCATCGAATGTAATTATTGTGGCGTAATATTCGCTGTGCTGTGTAATGTGCGCTCTCCGCTGACCCGTCCATAATTACATCGAGCATTGGCCTGACCCATTGTGCCGGGTTCCAAAATTTACTTTCATTGGTCGTGATACGTCGGATTAGGTTACCAGTGCCCAGTGACAATACTTTAAACCTCGTATGCTTATGGAAATCTCTAATCCCATCGCCAGAGTCACGGCGTAGGGCCTCTGCCATCGCTAGCATAACAGGATTATTTGCAAAAACACCACCATCCACCATTGGATGGTCTATCCCTTTGATATCCATAACATGCGCAGGAAAATATGTCGGGGCTGAACAGGACGCCGTGCAGGCTTCCCAAGTAGGGATATCTCTATAATCTCCAGAATGAGACTTCATTATTATTGGCTGCCGGGTAAATACGTCGTACGCAGGTATAAGAAGCTGAGTCTCTGCTTCCTTGAGTTTGTGCCCAGCCCCTAGAAGACTCTTAAGTGCATCACTCAAAGGTGCAGACACATAAGAAGGCCCATCGAGGGAGAGATATCGAAGCCACCGAAAGCGGCGCAAACCTAAAGTCCCCACCGGGAATATCTCGGGCCCTTGCTCGCGATAGAGGGGTAGGGCCTCTTCCACGGTTCTGCCAGATGCCGCCACTGCCGCAATTGCTGATCCAGTTGAGGTGCCGGCAATTAGATCGAAGTGCTTGTATAGTGCTCCGCCAAGTAATTTCTCGATTTTCGAAAGCCAGACTGCCGGAAGAATTCCTCGGATGCCTCCACCGTCGATCGAGAGAATTTTAAAGGACTGCATGCGCTTGCCTCCAAATCGGCAATATTCCACTTGTTGCGCTTTAGAGAGATGAGGCGCTCTGCTAGGCGCAGAGGTTTATAAGGTGGCTACAAAAACAACTTAGCAAACATTGCCCATCAGCCACAATTCGCTGCGGCACATGGTTGTGTGTACCCGTTTAAGTTTAAGTTGGCGTCGCTCGGCGCGTCAACCGAAAGTAGTTTGCGTCTAGGTGCCGCCGCTGGCCGGTTGGACGGCGCGGCCCATAGCGGCCGGCAGCGAGCCTACTCTTCTTTAGTCAACCGTCACCAACGATTGCGCGAACGGCCGTACCCATCGCCATAGCCGCCGTTGTGTTGGTTGTAGTTTCCATAGGAGCCGTAGTTGTTCGAGCGGCTGCTGTCTGGATTGGTCCGATAGTGGCCGCCCGTGTAGTTGCCGGTGTTGTTGTTATAATGCGGTCTGACATAGTGGCTGTTGCTGTTTGATCCAGTGCCGTACTGGAAAGTGCTCTGCGCATTGGCGCCAGCGGCAAAGCCCGCAATCATCGCAGCGGACAGAATTAGAACTCGCATCGTCAGCCTCCCGTTATGGTTGCGGTCACTCTTACCTAGGGGAAAGGCGAGAGTCGAGTCGTGGGCTGCCCCCCACCTCAGCCCTCCCAGCGGTTCATCAGTTTCCATTCCAGCAGCGGCATAGTCCTGCTTTCCATAGAATGGCCCGGTCCCATCAGGCCGTGATGCTCACGAACCAGCTCTTTCATTGCCTCGACCGCGGCAGCTTCTCCGTCGCACTCTAGACGCTTGGTGAAAGCTTCTTCGACTGATGATGGTCCCGTGTGGCGATAGATCTCGAAGAGCGCGACCCATGTGCCCTTCCCGGTGCGACGTAGGCGTTTCAGCTCAAGCTGCCGCTCACCTTCGAAGGCAGCAGCTTCCCAGAAATATTGCTCCTCCGGTTCGTCCTTAGCCCTCTTTCGAGCTTGTTGGATGAAGCCAGGAAGCGACCTCTCCGAAAGCTGGCCTACCGACCAGGGTACGAGCGAAAGTTTTGACCCGATCTCATTCAACGCGCTCTTGGCCTCATAGCTCAGCGGTGCATGCTTTGCGGCAAAGCCATCGACGCTTGGCAAAGCCTTGGTTCCCGGCTTTCGAGCGAGGTCGGCAATGATGGGATCAAGGAGTTGGGGTTCCGGCTTCCAACGATTTCGTTCCTCCCAAATCTGATGTTCCCGCCGGCCCTTCATCGAGACGACATTGTCCTCCGGGCTTTGATGTTCGGGAAATGCTGCATTCATCACCGCCCGGAGATTTTCTCTGAGGCTTTCATCCACGCGTCCTTCCGGGTCGAAGTCGAGATAGTAGCCGATCGTCTTGATGATGCCCTGGGCCTTGCCTCCTTCGTTCTCCACAATCAATTCCAGCACGCGCTGACGCGTACCGGCATATGCAGGAATAGCGTCATCTCCGGATGTCATCTTATCGGCTACGCGTCGCGGGATGCGTTTGATCGTGCCGTCTTCCTCGATCAGATAAAGTCGAACTGTCAGCGCCATGGTCTCTCCTTCCTGCTGAGATTCTAGCAGGCGGCAGCGCGAAATCTCCGACAAAATCAGCCAGAAATCCGGTCATTCCGTGCGCAATCTTGGGTGTCCTGCCCGCGGGCGCGGAATTTCCGACCGCATTTGCTTGTCGCGAGGCAAAGACCGATTTGATTTCGGCCACGGAACCGCTGCTCGGTCAGTCCGTTAGAACGTCATTGCGGCGATGCACGGCGCAGACAGGCTCAGCGGCGGTGAAAAAAAGGGGCTCAGGGATGGAAGACGGCTTCAAGGCAATGTCTCAGAAGGCCGAAGGCGGATCCTCGCAGGACGGTCCCTCAGATCGTCTCAAGGCCTATGGTGTGGACACGGACGTGATGACCGAGGCAGCGACTGAGCGCGCAAGCGAATTGCAGCAGATCATCATGGTCGAAGTTCGGGCACGCCCTCTCCGGGCGCTCGGGTGGGCCGCTGCCGCGGGTGTCGTATTCGGCTTCTGGGCCGCGAAATAAGTCGTGGCTGGATTGCTGGCCTATTTTGCTGCACGAGCGACGCTTACCCTCAAGCGAGCTGCGATCAGCTATGGCCTCATGGCGCTCGGCGCGTTGATCGCCGTCTTCGCGCTGGGTTATGCGCTAAACGCCGGCTACCCCGCACTGATGGTCCGCTACGGTCCAATAGCGGCCAGCCTGACAATAGCTGGTGGCCTGGCCGCGGTGGCGGCGAGCTGCGTTGTCGCCGCGCGCATCGTAAGCAGGCGGCCTCGGCGAGTGGTCTCAGCCCCGCCGGAGTTGAATCCGCAATATTCGCATCTGCATTTAGCGCGAGCCGCACGCCCGCGCGTGCTCGCCCTGAGTGCGGGCTTGGCAGGTGCGGCAACCATGGGGGCGGCAATTCTCGGCTTCCGAAAGCGGAGAAACGTCCGCAATAGGATTAGTGCGAGGACTGCGGACTAGTCATCGCCATGTGGGTTCGATTTCCAGTTGTTCAGTCAACTCAGGCTTGCCGAGATCGGCGCAGGATGGCGCCGATTACCCGAGCGCGCCCGATCATGAATGAAGCGCAATCGGCTTTACAAGCATCCCTAGGGCTAGCGCTGCATTCGACGAAATTGCCAACCAGATCCAGAATTCCAATGGAACGCGGTACAGCATTGGATCTCTCCTTCGTTGCGGTACAATCGCCGAAGCCGAAGGCCGTTCCAGGAGAGCATCCCATTTGAGGCAAATGCCGCGGATCGTGGTGAATTATGAGTTAATGCTGGCGCCGTTCAGCAGTACCTTTCTCTTCTCCCCGCTCATCCCTGACCACCACCCTTGCGCCAAGCCGCGAGGCCCATTTCTCTGCATAAGCTTTCACTTCGTCGAGATTTGAGGATCGGCAGTAGAAGGAGCCAGTAGCGTCCTTCATGGCCCAATCGCTGCCCAGTCGGCAGACCTTCAGGATCTGGCTCATGTCGTTCCCTCCCAAGGGTTCGACAATTCAACCTCGTCCGGCGGTGGTTGGTTCCGGCACAGGGGGCCATTCGCGCCCTCCGCGCGCCGCTGAGAGTCATCGGCCGCTCGCCGCTACGCCCCTAGCCCGCACCATCGCCAAGCCAGCCAGCCAGCGGCCACGCCTGAGTCACGGCGAGGCATCGCAGCACTGCGCCATCGTCCGATAGCCTATTTACAGCGGTTGAAGGTTAGTCCGTCGCTGGCGCCCCATGGAAAGCCCTTGAGCGTCAGGACGAGCGCGTGGCCCGATCGACGGAACTCTGCTCTGCCATGCGTGAGCTGACTGCCGCCCTTCTGACATGTGGCCGCATAGCTAATTCCCCCGTCGACGGGCGAGCCGGCTCCGACGCTGCAGCCCACCTCGTAAAATGCGAAGTCGTCCTTGCCGACCGACAGCACGTCGATCTCGCCGTTTACCTGCTTGCAGATGTGCCAGTCAGTTGACCACTCGCCTCGGAACTCCGGAGCAATTTCGGCATGAGCCGAGGAGGCCCCAGCAAAAATGCAGCCGGTGATGAGCGTCAACGCCATCCATCTCATGCTGCGCCTCTTTCAATCAGCAACGTCATCAGCTGGCAGGTTGGCTAGCCAGAGTGGCTGCAAGAGGGCAAGTGCCAGTTCCTGAGTTCGACGGAACCGCCCTCCTTCGAACCCACGGTACGGTTTCCTGGCTTGCGCAGCCTGCTCCGGCATAATGGAGTAGGGCCGGCCCGCCTGCTTGGACTGACAAGGAGTTCCTGATGACGAAGCTTTTCGTGGCCGCGTGTTGCATCCTGATAGGCGGTTGTGCCGCTACCGGCATGTCGGGACCGGCTGGCCTCGATCCAATGCAAAGTGATGGATCGACCTATGTGCCTGCGGGTGTCGAGGGCACATATCAACCGTCTGCCGACGAGCGCCTTACCTCCACCTGCACGATGAGGGGGAAGGGCGTGGTTTGCCGCTGAGCGGGCGGTGCGCCTAGGAGTAAATTTGCATACCCGCTTGGCTGATCGTAGTTCTCGTGGTGGTCAAGCTTGGGGGCTAGCCTTGGACGAGATCAATCTCAGGATGAGGTGGGTCGCTTGTCTGATGGAGTTGGCTCTTCCTGAAATACAGGGCGGCCGCCAGTGATAGTTCAGTGGGGAAATAGCGGCAGTGTCCAACTTGGACGAGCGCCCTGCGCCGGCAAAAACCGGCTCAATACCTCAAAATTTGTGGGTCGCTCACTGGGCCGAAAAATCGGCTCAATACTGCCGTTCATGTGGGTCAGATTTTTCGCCATCCAATCTGGGCAGGAGGCGCATCATCAGAAGTGATGGATTTCGGTCTGAGCATTGACGTATTGCTATCTCGTCTCCTCACCGCGGGCGTAGCCCAACCGCCAAGATTAAGCATGAAGCTACAACCCCCCGGCGCTCCTATCCTAATCGGTGCGTGGAGCCGTGATGATGACTTTGCTATTCACCCGGTTGGATCGAAACCAAAGAGGACTGTGATCTGCCCCGAAGCGGAAACACGGCCGTTCCTCATCCCGAGCCACACCTACTTGTTCAAGATTGCGACCGGGTGGAAAGCACAGCAGCTCTGGGCTGAGGTCATCGCCTATCAGATAGGATGCCTTGTCGGACTGACCGTACCACCAGCATTCCTGGCCTATGACGAGAGGACGGGGGAGCTCGGGGTGCTAATCGAATTTTTCTATGGCTTCCCCGGCGAGGCGGAACCTGCCCGATTCTTCCACGGCATCGATTTTATTCGACGGTTCCGCGAAGCGTCCAATGGTGACCGCCCGCACGATCTTCGGACTAATATTTCGATCTGTCGCGCCTATCGGGTGCCGAACCATCTCGAATGGTGGGCTCGAACCTTGGCATTCGACGCGCTCATTGGGAATACGGACCGTCATACCGAGAACTGGGGCTTTCTGATCCGGTCACGTCCTGGCAGGGGACATCACTATGAATTGGCGCCCGTTTACGACAATGGGACAAGTCTCGGGTTTCAGCAGGCCGATCTCAAAAAGCTGCTCGAACCGGGAGCGATGGCAGGATTTATCGCCAAAGGATTGCACCATTGTGGGTGGGATAGAAACACTGATGCACCGACCCCACATATGGATCTGTGTGAAAAATTAGCCGTCGCTTCGGCCATTGCTGGCGCTGCGATGCGAAATGTGATTCGATTCGGCGAAGATGATTTGCGGAGCCTTGTGAGCCGGAACGTCTGCGCTGAGATCGACGTTCCGTTTTGTACCGAAAGAGCAGAATTGGTTACGGCTATCGTACTGGCGCGTCGCGCTCGCCTGAGTGCCGTACTGGGAGAATGATAGTGGAAAACTGGATCACGACGGTGCAGGAGCCTCGAACGCTCTTCCTCGCGTGGCAGGCACCGGACCACTATAAGGAGCGCTATCGTTGGGCAGTTGGAATGCTGTCGCCCACGGGAAACGACCTTCAACTGCGCTACTTCTCCGATACCGAGTTCCGTCAGTTCAACGATGGGAAGCCGATCGATGCCGCCCGGGCGCTTTCCTACGAGGGCTTCCCTTCGTTCGACCGGAAGCGCCAGATACATCAGGCAGGAGTGGCTGATGCCTTTTTGCGGCGTTTGCCGCCGCAGTCCCGTGCAGATTTTCGCGACTTTATGAAGCAGTTTCGGCTCGCTCCAGATCGACCTTTATCTCCTTTGGCACTCTTGGGTCGCACAGAAGCCAAGCTTCCGAGTGACGGATTCTCAGTGGTCGACCCGCTCGATCCGACTCAAGCGTCATGCGATCTGATGTTAGAGATTGCCGGGTTTCGTTATTATGTGAAGGAAGAGCCTCTAGGCGTCGGCGTAGGGCACGAAGTCACAATCGAGGCGGAGCCAGATAATCAATACGACGCGGGAGCTGTGAAGGTTTCCTTAGGGGGGCGGAAGATTGGAAATATCAACCGCTTACAGGCCCCAACATTCCTCCAGTGGCTGAGGCATCGCAAAGTGACCGCGGTTCTCGAACGCCTCAACGGTAAGCCTGATAGCCCTCGAGCCTTTGTGTTTGCGCGGGTGCGTCCCGCGATGCGCGCCGCGGCCTGAACGGCAGGCGGCCTTCACTAGGCCGCGTCATCGGCCACGAACGGCCTGCGGATCCCCGCTGCGGCCGTTCCTCTCTTGGGCTATGCCCCCCGCGGCTACCTTCACAACGCCAGCCAGCGGCTTCGCCTGAGTCATGGCGGGGCAATCAATCTTGCGAGGAAGGCTTCTTGCTGCGTTGCTGCCGCGAGAAGCGCGTCGAACGATTCCAGTGCGGCCTCCACAATTGGATGGACGAACGCGCGCAAATCGCAGCGCCATTCCTCAGACGATTGCTCCCAGCTGAACTGGCGCTTCTCGCGAGCGCTTTCGTGAAGGGCTTTTGCCCCCGCCTCGATTGCGAGGTCGATGCGTGTGTTCGCCATTGCCTTCTCCTGCTTTGGACGCCACGCACAAAAACTGCGGTATTGAGCCCTTTTTCGCGCGCGTCACATTTGCGGTATTGAGCCTCCGAAACAGGGCGCAGAAGAACTGAGGTATTGAGCGTATTTTTGATGCCGACACTGCTCAAGTTGGACAACGGTTTGCGAGCTTCTTCCGCCAGTTGGACACCGTCTGCGGGCTAACTCCGGCGCGCCGCCCAATTTCGCGATCTGACAACTGCGCAGCAGTGCTCAAGATGGACAGAACCTCAGCGCGACGGTCGGCTTGTGTCCGCCTGTCTGAGGCTGTGACTGTCGCGTCTTCAGCCCGCCCAGATTGGACAGAGTCGACGAACTTTTGGAAATCGGCGGCGAGGCGAGCCGCGAGGGCGGTGTCTTCTGTGCTGGTCCGATAATGGTCCTGGGCCGCGAGGTGAGAGAGCCAGGTTAGCCGTGCGCTGATACCTCCGGCGGATGCATCCGGCATCGTGTCCATGAGATGCTCCAGGCCAGCGATTCTCGCTGAGATGTGCGGTTCGGGGCTGTCCTGGCTCACGTCTTGCCAATGGTGATACTCTGCCCAGACTGAAGCGAGGTCGCCCGGCATTGGGTGGTCGGCTGCGTCCAATGCCGCAATCAGAGCCGGCGTCACCGGTTGTCCAAAACGCCAGCCAGCAAAGCCGCAGATCCAAGGCCTGTCGGTCATGTCAACGCCGGCCTCCTGCACGCGCGGGGTGAGGGAGATGCGGAGCTTTCGTTCCAGATCTGAATTGGCCACGGTCGTCACGCGAGCGCTCCCGCTTCGCGCAGCACCTTCCGGCATTCCTCGATACGAGCTGGCAGCTCGGCGAGGCCGCGGCCTTCGGGCGTGACGTTGCCGGCAAGCAGCGCATCCCACATGTCGCCAGCTCGATCTCGGTGGCCACGGTCGCGAGCACCGTTGCGCCAGCCATGCCAGTAGGAGCGCGAGCGATTGTCGCCGCAAGGCAGCCCGCCCGCTCCATCCTGATAGCCCTCCGCCATCTCGTCGTCGTCCAGCAGAGCCAGGTCCATGAGCGAGGTGACGGGCTCCCGGTTCGGATTCTTGAAATCAGGTTCGTTCGACATTTCTGCTCCAGTGATTGCGCCAGTCAGTTGGCTGCGCCACTTGCGCCAGTTCAGTCCCCCTTAAGGGGTGACTGACTGGCGCAGATTTTGCGCCGGTCTGCGCCAGTCGTGCGCCAGTCAGAAAACGCGACTGGCGCAGCCTCTTCACGCTGCTTTTCCGGGGATGATGTACGACCGCATTTTGCGCTGCTCGTCTTGGCGGCGCTCAATCGCGAGAGCGCCATTTTCGATCCAGATGCGAAGCACTCGGTTGACCTGTTCGCGGTCTGCCTTCCGATCTACATCAAGGCCGAGCACGTCCCCAATCGCGAAGCCGATCCAGTTGCTAGCCCGGCTGTCGTGCCGGTAGGTCGGATCGGTCCGGACCATGGCAATCACGCGCTCGCAATCGTCCGCCGTGACACTGTCGAGCACGCCCGGCATTTCCCATGCGGTGGCGACGCCGACATTGTCCTCGGGCTCCAGCCCGCGGCCATTGCCGAGCCCGACGCTGACCATCTTGAACCAGCTTGCGCGCTCCATCGGCGGGGCCATGTTCGCCTTGCCGTCGTCCACCCGAAAATGCAGCCGGCGGTGGCCCTCTTCGATACCAGCCCGCTCAGCCTCCTCCTTCGACATGGCGTTCAAGACCCGAGCGTTACGGACAGCGCCGAGCAGGGAGGAACCGCCGCGGGCGTCCTCGACGGCGTAGCCCTCCGGTCCGCTGGCGGTCTTGCGCACGTGGTGCACCAGCTCGATCGCGCAGTTGCACCGCTCGGCGATGCCGGCCCATGTCTTGGCGACGCGGTCGATTGCCCCGTTGTCGTTCTCCGGCACACCGTGCGAGGCGACGAAAGGGTCAATGACGAGCAGGTCAATCCGGTTGTCGCGGATAGCCTGCTCAACGCCCTCGACAGTCGGCACGGCAACAATGGTACGCTGCCCAGGCCCCATCTCGGCGATGCGGATAGGCAGATCGCGCCCGCTGTCGACGAACAGCCGATCGGCGATATCATCCGCGGCGATTTCGTAGTGCAGGCACGCTGCAGAAATGCGGCGGTCCAGTTCGTCCCGCGGATCTTCGCCGTTCCACAACCAGGCCCGCAGCGGCTCGCGCACTCTCACCCCGAGCAGATCGCGCGCCGTCACCATGGCGAGCGCTTCGACGATGCCCAGCGACGACTTGCCGAGTCCGCCCGGGGCAACCGTCGTGCTGACGAAACGGCGCACGTAATGCCGGCCGTACAACCACTCGCGCGTCGGGATGGTGCTCGGGTCCATGAGGACGAAGGGCGTCGCTTTAATGCCGGAACTCCCGGCATTAATCGGCTCGGCAATTTCTTCGTCCGCCCCGAACTCGCGGAAGTCGAGCACGTCTTCGCCGTCGCCCTTGCGCGCCTGCCAGGCATCGTTCGTGTCCTTGCCGAGCCCTTCCTTGGGCAGGGCAATCAAGACCTCGCGGCCAGCGTCGCGCCAGCGCACACCGCACGACCGCGCCGCCGCGGCGTTGGCCGCGTCGTGCTCCCCAAGAATGGTGAGCGTGTCGACGCCATTCACGACCGGCAGCTTGGCGATGGCTCCAGCCGATCCCATGGCCCACGCAGGGGCGAAGCCCATCCCGAGGCCAGAAAGCGCGCTTTCAATGCCTTCGCCTACTGCGAGCGTCCCGCGCTCTGCGTCCAGATCGCCGAACATGATGGCGGCGCCGATGACGGGCCCGAGCATCTTGCGATCGATCTTCTTCGCGCCCGGAGTCAACGCGGTGCGATGGATTGCCACGACCTCACCGCTCTCGATCGAGCGGAAAGCAGCGACCAGGCAGGGGTGGCGCGCGCCCTCGCCAAAGGGACAATCGGCGTGGAAGCGCAACGTCGTCATCGCGACACCGTCCGGAACCTGAAGCCTGCGGGAGGCGAGGTAGGTTGCGGCGAGCGTGCCACGAGGGTCGACACTCTCCTGCCAAATGCGCAGCGCCTGCATATGGCGCTTGTCGCTGGTCCGAAATTCCGGCTGAGCATGGCCGTTCGCATGCCCGTTGAGCTTGAGCGCCCGAGCCTGCATGCGCTCGAAAGCGCCAGTGTCATGCTGTTGGCCTTCCGGCCGCCAGACGATGCCCAGCTTGCGCTCGACATAGGCCTTGCACGCCATGTCGTCGTCGCCGGAGTGGCTATGGACGATGAGCTTGCCGCTCTCGCCGATCTTGACGGACATCGAGCGGTCCTTGGAGCTGTGGCCGGGGCCAGGTGCAAGCACCTGACCGCCGGTGACGATGCCGCCGAGCGCTTTCGCGATATTGGGGAGGGACATCAAGTGGCGGCCCTCCCGTCCTTGTCGGTAGGGAATGCGAGCACCTTGGCTATCAGTTCGTCGCCGCGGAACGGAACGCCATAGCGCTCCGCCATGTCGCGACCAGCGGCCACCGCGGCGATGATGGTGGGGAAAGGCCCATCGATGCCCGAGCTGTCGCCGTGGCGGCTCTCGTGGATAGCAAGCCAGCCGCGTTCATCTTTCGCGAGGTAGATTTCGGCGCCGCTCATTCGTCGCCTCCATCACCGCGTTCGGCGTTCGGCACCCGATCGCCCCACACGAAGCGGAGGAGCCACGGGCCGGGCACCAACTGCATATCGGCCGAGTAGTAGATTTCCGGCGGATCGCGGACGAGGCCGTTCGAGAGGACGAGGCCGGAGAAAATCAGGCACGAAGTGGCGTTCCTGATCTCGCTCCCAATCTCCTCCTCCGGCATCCCGGAGGCGTCGAGCGCGCGCCGGAATACGGCGTCGTAGCTGAGAGTGGAAGGCGTCGCTGCGATATGCTCGACGATGCCTGCGATAACCTGCGCGCGCAGGTCCGAATTGCTCGCGGTGCTCAATGCTGCCTCCACTTGTCTTCAGGGAGGACGGAGGCCTCCAAGTCGACGTCGAGCATCTGCACGGCGATTTCCGTGAAGCGGACCTCGTTGCCCTTTTCCAGGCGCCGATCAGGGTAGCGAAGCAGCACAGGAACATTGAGCGCCAGACCGCGATCGATCAGTTCGGGAGCGGCCTCATCCGTGTATTCGTCGCCATCGGGGCCAACGCCATTTGCATCGACATCGCGGATTTGAGGCGCGGCGATGTGGTTGATGACCGGCAGCCCGCACATTTCGAACGCGAGCTGAACAGTCGCCACATAGTGGGAGGCCTCGTCAGGCAGGGCGCCGTCGTAGTGTAGGAAGGCTTCGGTCCAAGCCTTGAGGAAGACCGTTGCGCCCATCTCCCGCCAATGGGCGACCATGCCCTTGAACTCGGCCAGAGCTTGGATCGGATTGGCCTCGGCTACGGCCTTCACGCGCGCCATATCGAGAGGTTCGGTTGCGCTGGAGTGAATCAAGCGACCTCTCCTTTCGCCGTTCCGTAGTCGACGCTGACGATTTGAACCGCCGTCGTCAGGCGATACCTGGCATGTGTCCCGATGCCGTGGCTTTCCGAGCCGGTTTCGATGCCGACGCCCATGCCGCGCAAATCGAAGACGTAGGCGCCGAGGCGAAAGGCTGGGCCACCCGGAAATTCAATTCCGGTCACGCCCTTGGCGCCGCGTTCAACGAGGGTGAGAAGAGTCAGGGCCTCGCGACCGTTGACGGAGATGGTCGGGCCCTCCGCGACGCGGGCGAGCAACTTGGGGAAAGCGCGTTTTGCCATCAGTCACGGCCCTCCTTCGGCCCGATCGAGGCGAGGCGGAGAACCGTCAGGGCGTGCAGCTCGGAAAGGCCGAGCCGGCGTTGGAGCCGGTTGACGAGGATGGTGTGGATGGTAGATTCGGAGGCGCTAGCTGCCAGGCAAGCAATTCCTCCGAGGCCGGTTTCGCGCCCCCGCGCGGCCGGCCTCATCTCGTTCAGGTGCATGATGCTTACGCGGCCTCCTTCTTGGAGGGCTCGCGGACGGGCAGGGCCAGAAGCCACGCCCTGGCATCCTCGTACATGATGATGAGTTTGCCGGCGGACTTGCGCGCCTTCAGGCGTCCGGCGGCAATGTCCTCTTGGATCTTCGACCGGCCCCAGCCGGAAGCCTTGATGAGCCCCTGCATATCGTAGGCGAGGGGCGCTGGTTCGTGGTGCGTGGTCGCCATTTTCGTCTCCTGCGCCGCCTCAAGCCGGAATGGCTTGGATTGGACGCAGGGAGACGGTTGCAGATGGCGAATCCCGCCGTCTTTACCGCCACTTACCCCGCCAGCGAGAAATTTGGCGGGGTAGTGGCGGGGTTATCCGGCATCCTTCGATCCGGACTCCTTCCATTTGTCCGGCGCGCATTCGTTGCGCACCGTGCGGGCATCTTTGCGCCCTAGCTGGAAGTGCTCTTTCATCAGAGCGAAATCTTCTTCGGCTCTTGGACCTCGCGGGCTACCCGTCCATTGTTCGACACGCTGGCAATACCACTTACGAGCTTCGGCCATGCGGATCGGCCTGGCCGCTTTTGGCTTGGTCGAAGGCGCTGCGAACGATCCGTTACTGTTGCGCTGCTCGTTGGCGGGATCGACTTCCGCCGATCCTCCGCCAAGATCGGAGCCCCCATTCTTAAGCAAAGGGGCGCCGCTCTCCCTCGACGCAGCCTGAGCCTGCTCTTCATGAATCCGAATGAAGGCCCAATCTGCCCCCGTGAACACAGAGCCGTTATCAGTGAAGAACATCGGAGCGCGGGGGCCCAGCCATTCCCCCGTTGGAAGGTCAGTGACCGAACCATCGCGCCATAACTGAATGACCGTGGACACGCGACCGCTAGCCGCCACTCGGCGGAGGCGGTCTTCTGCTGGCGCGCAGCCATTGATGAACTCTTCTCCATCTCCGGCCCGCTCGAACAGCTTCACGGCGGCCTGCATGCTCAAAAAACCAGGCGGTTCGAGCAGAGGCGGCGGTGAATCCCATTTGATAGGGTCTGCTGCAGCTCGCGAGAGTTCGATGGTTGCTTGTGCTGCCAGTGCTGCAATGCGGATGCGATCAGAGGGGTGTGGCAAAGACTGTGTCCGCTCCTCTGGAGCGGCAGCTTCTGTATCGACCTGCGGGGACTGGTTACGCGCCGGGGAGGCGTCAGGCGCCCCCTCCGTAGTCAGTTGCTCGAGATCAGCGCGCAGGACAAAAATTGGAGCCGTCCCCGGCGAAGCGAATTTGCGGTGCGGCACCGTGCAATCGCCGAACAATTGGTGAATATTGAAGTCCGCCCAGGCATCCGCGGCAATCGGGGCGTTCCCGAACTGGCCCTTTTTGCGGGCCACAGTGCGAAGCCGCCCGAAGGTGGCGTGCTCGACAATCGCTTTTTGAGCGCTGATGAGGCGGTTCCAAGAAGGTCGGCGCGATTCGATGGTCGCCTCTTGGATCTCCCGTGCCATCTTCCATTCTAAATCCGTGAACTTGTAGTCAACGACAGTCACACCCGGGGACAGCCTGTTAAGGCTGCCGGGAAACTGTTGATCGTCCGGCTTGACCTCATACATGGGGTCACCAGCGAGCAACCTGTGCGCCTCTAGCCGGTCTCTACGCGTCGCCTGCCGCTGCAGTGGCAGGGGGATTACCGGCGCCGCAATTGGCTCGTCACCAGTCCACGCGTGCGGGTAAAGCGCCTTGCCGAAAAGATGGAGCGCGCGACCGAGGAACACGTGCGTGGCGGTATCTCGCGGCCAATCCGCATTCTCTCTCCAGAACTGTGCGTATTCCATCTGCCGCGCTCCGCGACGCACCATCTGGAGCATGGGGAAATGGGGCGGTGCTTCCCCACTTATCAGCTGGCCGGCCTATCCCCATGCGTCTCTTTGCCTATCCGGCTTTCACGCGGATGGGCGTCACGTTGCTCTTCTTGATCGTCGGGCCGCCAGCGAATCGCGCCCAAGCGTCCATCAGTTTGCGCCGTTTCTCCAGCGCGTCACCGCGGCGATAGGCTCGCTCCGTTTCGTCCCCAACGATATGAGCCAAAGCCCCCTCGGCGACCTCGCGAGGAAACGACGTGCACTCACCCGCCCAATCGCGGAACGAACTTCGGAAGCCGTGAACTGTCAGGCCTTCGTGCTTCATCCGCTTCTTGAGCAGGTTCGCCATCGCCATGTTCGAGAGAGGTTTTCCCTGGCGAGCGCCCGGGAAGACGTACTCGTTCTGCTTCACCTTTTCGGCAGCATCGAGAATTGCCAGGGCGCGCTCGGTGAGGGGTACGCGATGCTCAAGGCCAGCCTTCATCCGCTTGCCGGGAATGGTCCAAACCTTCGCCTTGCGATCGAACTCGCCCCAGGTCGCTCCCAGCACCTCGCCCGAACGGCTAGCGCATAAGATCGTGAGTTCAAGCGCGAGCGCAGCGGTAGCATCTCGCTTTCGCAGATCCACCACGAAGTCGGGGACATCTCCATAGGGCATCGCCGGATGGTGGCCGCGCTGAAGCTTCTGCCGCCGCGGCAAGAGGTGGTCCAGATGCCCACGCCAGCGGGCCGGATTGTCGCCGACTCGAATCCCCTTCGCCTTCGCGGCATCTAGGACACGTTCGATCCGGCCGCGCAGGCGTGAAGCCGTCTCCTGCTTGTTGGTCCAGAGCGGCTTGAGCACCTCCAGTACATGCTCGGTGGACACGGCTTCGATCGGAATGGGGCGCAATGAGGCTGCGTAGGTCTTGAGCGTATGCGACCACTGCCATTTGTGTTTTTCGTTTCGGAAGCCGCCTTTGATGTCCTCGACTAGCTCGTCTGCGAACTGACCGAAGGTCTTACCGGCTTCAGCCGCCGCCTCGGCCTCGCGCTTGGACTCGATCGGGTTGATCCCGGCTTTCACCTGCTTGCGGGCATCGGCTGCCTTGTCTCGGGCATCGGCGAGCGAAACGGTGGAGACGCCGCCCAGGCCCATCTCCTTGAGCTTGCCTTGCCACCGGAACAGAAACAGCCATCGGCGGGCGCCGCTTGGGTCGATCACGAGATACAGCCCATCACCGTCGCTATGGCGACCGGGCTTGGTCAGCGTTGTGACGGTTCGTGCCGAGAGCTTTTTGACCTGGCGGGCCATGGGCTACCCCAACTTCTACCCCAACGAATGACGCGCATCATAACAAGCTGGGATGAGCCGGGATAGGCGAGGCGCCCTCTAAGCCACTGGAAAAGCGAAGCCCTCCCAAGCCAGGAAAAGCTAGGGCGGGCTCCAGTTGTGTGGAGCCTGGCTCCACCAAATCTCTCCGACAGTTCCGATATCTGGTTGTCCCGGCGAGAAGCCTCGATGAGGCTTGAGCGGTTCTGATGCCGTAAAGGCGATGGGTTCGGCCGCCGGCAACGGCTCGATCGAACGGCAGGTACGCCACCTGCACAGCCCCCGCGATACGAAGCATGCCATTGGCTCGAGCCGTCGGATGCTCTTCGCCCTGGGGTGAATTCGGCTTGCCGGAAACGCGATGCTTGGAAGCCGGATGCCGTTTGAAACGGCGGATCCGACCCGCCTGGTGCTCCGGTGTGTTGTCGAAAGGCTGCGTCTGAGCTTCGGAAATTGGCTGAGATGGTTCTTTTAATTCGCGAGCCAAAAACAGAGAATATTTATCAAATAAATACGCTAAATCGGAAAACTATTCTGGTGAATGAGTTTGACAAGGTCGACATTTTACAATGATAATCTCCTGCCGCGAGCATTCTTTTTAAAAAACACTTCTCTTGACCATGCGCGGAGCCGTCCGTCATCGTAAAAGGCAGGGATCGCGAGGTTCGCGCCCCGTCAGAACATTCGCTTTTTGCGAGGTGCGCGATGTCCAGTGCTGGCCGCCAGCTCACGCTCAACCTGTTCATTTATCCCGGCGGCCATCACGAGGCCGCCTGGCGCTACAAGGACTCCGAGCCGGCGCGGGTCCTCGACATCCGCTACTATCAGGAACTGGCGCAGAAGGCCGAGGCCGCGAAGTTCGATGCGATCTTCTTCGCTGACGGGCCGTCGCTGCCGGAAAACGTGCGCTATTCCTCGCGGGTTCGTTTCGAGCCGATCACCTGGCTGACCGCGATCGCGGCGGCGACCGAGAAGATTGGCCTGATCGGCACGGCCTCGACCACTTACAATGAACCCTACAACCTCGCCCGGCTGTTCGCCTCGCTCGACCATATCAGCGGCGGCCGCGCCGGTTGGAACATCGTCACCACGAGCGATGCTGGGGCCGCCCATAATTTCGGCCTGCCGGAGCATCCGCCGCATGGCGAGCGCTACGAGAAGGCCCGCGAATTTCTCGACGTCGTCACCAAGCTCTGGGACAGCTGGGAGGACGACGCGCTCGTCGCCGACCCAGAGAGCGGCGTCTTCGCCGATGCCGACAAGGTCCATCGCATCGACCATGTCGGCAAGCACTACCGCGTGCGCGGGCCGCTCAACGTCTCGCGCTCGCCGCAGGGGCGGCCGGTCTATGTCCAGGCCGGCTCCTCGGAGGATGGCCGCTCCTTCGCGGCTCAGTTCGCCGAGGCGATCTTCACGGCGCACCAGACGCTCGGAAGCGCGCAGGAGTTCTACTCCGACATCAAGGCCCGTGCCGCCACTCTAGGCCGCCGGCCGGATCACTTACGCATCCTGCCCGGGATCAGCCCGTTCCTCGGTTCGACGCAGGCTGAGGCAGATCGGCTCGAGGAGGAGATCAACGAGCTGATCCAGCCCGCCGCCTCGCTCGACCAGCTCAAGCGCATGATCGGCGTCGACCTCAGCGGTTACGATCTCGATGGACCCGTGCCGCGCCATATCATCGATACGAATGGACCGAAGGGGCTAGCGAGCCGCTTCCAGCTCGTCGTCGACATCGTCGACCGCGAGAACCCGACGATCCGTCAGCTAATCCAGCGCCTTGCCGGTGCGCGCGGACATCGTGTCGTCGTCGGCACACCGGAGCATGTCGCGGGCGAGATCCAGACTTGGTTCGAGCAGGGTGCCGCTGACGGGTTCAATGTGATGCCGCCCTGGATCCATGGCGGCTTCGAGGTCTTCGTCGCCGAGGTCGTGCCGATCCTGCGCAAGCGCGGCCTGTTCCGGCAGGACTATTCCGGATCGACCCTGCGCGATCACTACGGCTTGCCACGTCCGGATAGCCTCTTCGCCGCAGAGCAGCGCAAGAGCGCCTGAGCCTGCCCGCCGGTAATTCCCGATCCAGCCATGACGCGACGGGCCCTGCCGGCCCCGCAGAGGACATCCGATGAAATTGACTTACGCCCTGCCACTTGCCGCCGCGCTGCTCGCCAGCCCTGCCGCAGCCCAGAAGCTTCCGGAGACCGCGCCGATCCCCGAGCGCGTCGCGCCGGGGACGACGCTGGTGATCGGCGATCCGCAGACCAGGGTGGCTCTTACCTTGTCGGGGGAGCTCGCCAAGCTGCCCTTCAAGGTCGAATGGGCCAACATCTCCGGTGGCCCGCAGACGATCGAGGCCTTTCGGGCCAAGGCGCTGGACATCGGCTCCGTCGCTGACATCCCACCGATCCATGCGCAATGGACCGGCCTCGAGGTCAGGATCGTCGCTGCCAAGTTCCGGCGCGATCCGGTCGGCCATCCGATCTATGTGATTGCCACGGCGCCGGGCTCCGGCATCACCAAGCTCGAGGACATCAAGGGCCGCAAGATCGCCTTCAGCCCCGGCCAGGCGCAGGGTGCGCTCGTACTGCGTGTGCTGAAGAAGCTGAATCTCAGGCATGACGAGGTTCAGCTCGTCGAATTGCCGAGCGTCGGCGACGCCTACGTCAACGCGCTGGCGAGCAAGCTCGTCGACGCCGCGCCGATCGCGGAGGCGAACAAGCAGCGCTTCGTCCAGAATTACGAGCGCGACGGCGCCAAGGCGCTGCCGCACGGCTTACGCGACGATCCCGCCTATCTCTACGTGGTGAAGGCCTCGCTGGAGGACCCCGGCAAGGCGGCGGCGATCCGCGCCTATGTCCAGGCCTGGGGACGCGCCACGAAGTGGATCGAGACCCATCCCGAGGAGTGGATCAAGGGCTATTACGTCAAGGACCAGGGGCTGAAGGCCGATTCCGGTCGCTTCCTGGTCGAATCGAACGGTGATCCCGACGTGCCGCTCGACTGGGGCGGGGCGATCGAGCGCCAGCAGGAAACCATCGACCTCCTCGCCGCCGAACTGAAGAAGCCGGTGCTCAAAGCCGCGACGCTGTTCGACCGGCGCTTCGAGCAGGTCGCCGGCGCGGCCTATCAGGGAGAGTGAGCCATGGCTGACATCTCGCTCTCCAGCGCGCATGGCGCCGCCGACCCGGCCTGGCTCAAGCTCTCCCGAGCGGAGCCTGCCGGCACGGCCGAGAAGCCCCGCCGCCGGCGCAAGCTCGGCCCCGGCCGGCCGATCCCCTATGGCGCCGCGCTCGGCCCGGCCCTGCTGCTGATCCTCTGGAGCATCGGCTCGGCGATCGGCTATATCGACGACCGCATCCTCTCGGCGCCCTGGACGGTGGCGACCACTGGCTGGGAACTGATCCAGGACGGACGCCTGCAGGAGAATCTCTGGACCTCGTTTCAGCGCTCCTTCTGGGGCCTGTTCTGGGGCATCATCGCCGGCGCCACGCTCGGCGTCATCGCGGGTCTTAGCCGCATCGGCGAATACCTCGTCGACGGCCCGATCCAGATCAAGCGCGCCATCCCAGCGCTGGCGCTGATCCCGCTGCTGATGCTCTGGTTCGGCATCGGCGAGGGCATGAAAATCCTGACGATCGCGCTGATCACCTTCGCGCCGATCTATATCCAGACCCATGACGGGCTTCGCTCGACCGATGCCCGCTTCATCGAGCTCGCCGAGACCCTCGACCTCTCAAATGCGCAGTTCCTGCGCCATGTCGTGCTGCCGGCGGCGCTGCCCGGCTTCCTGCTCGGCCTGCGCTTTGGCGTCACCTATTCCTGGCTCGCTCTCGTCGTGGTCGAGCAGGTCAACGCCACCTCCGGCCTCGGCTACATGATCAACCTCGCCCGCACCTATGGTCAGACCGAGGTCATCATCCTGTGCCTCGCCGTCTACGCCGCGCTCGGCCTGAGCTCGGACTGGCTCGTCCGCTTCATCACCCGAAAGGCTCTGCCATGGCGCAAGATTCTGGCCGACTGACCCAGCAGCCCGTGGTCGCGGTCCGCGGCCTCACCCGCCGCTATGGCGAGCGCACCATCATCGACGATGTCGATCTCGACATCGGCCGCGGCGAGTTCGTCGCCTTGCTCGGCCGCTCGGGCTCGGGCAAGAGCACCTTCCTGCGCGCGCTTGCCGGGCTCGACCATGGCGTGCCCGGCTCCGGCCGGCTCGGCACGCCCGATGCGGTCTCGGTCGTCTTCCAGGATGCACGCCTGCTGCCCTGGAAGAAGGTCGTCGACAATGTCTCGCTCGGGCTGAAGAGCGAGACCCCTCGTGAGCGCGCTTTGCACGCTCTCGCCGAGGTTGAGCTCACCGCGCGGGCACAGGCCTGGCCGACGCAACTCTCCGGCGGCGAGCAGCAGCGCGCCGCGCTGGCGCGCTCGCTGGTGCGCGAGCCCGAGCTGCTGTTGCTCGACGAGCCCTTCGGCGCGCTCGATGCGCTGACCCGGCTGCGCATGCAGGCGCTGCTGCTCGATCTCTGCGCCCGCCATCGCCCGGCGGTGCTGCTCGTCACCCATGACGTCGACGAAGCGATCCATCTCGCCCAGCGTGTATTGGTGCTCGATGAAGGTCGCTTCGTCGTCGACCTCGATGTCGACCTGCCGGCCGAAGCCGGGGCACGGCAGCGGCGCTTCGCCGAGGTGCGCAGCGAATTGCTGAGCAGCCTCGGCGTGACCCAGGAGGAGCTGCGCCGCGTCGCCTAGAGCATTTTCGAGCGAAGTGGACACCGGTTCGCGTGAAGAAAATGCGATAAAATAAAGAATCAGAACAATTCCGCGATTCGAAGAATTGCGGAACTGTTCTGGCGGTCCTGCTACTTCTTGATCGCCGGGCAGGCGCTCTGGGCGAGCGGGCGGAAGGCCTGGTCGCCGGGGATGGTGGCGACGAGGTCGTAGAGGTCCCATTCGCCTTTCGACTCCGCCGGCTTCTTGACCTGGAAGACGTAGAAGTCGTGGACCATGCGGCCATCCTCGCGCAGCTTGGCGTTGCGCACGACCTCGTCCTCGATCGGCAGCTCGCGCATCTTGGCGATCACGGTCTTGGCCTCGTCCGACTTCGCCGCGACGACCGCCTTGAGATAGTGCCGGACCGAGGAATAGACGCCGGCCTGGATCGCCGAGGGCACCGCGCCGTGCGCTGTCTTGAAACGCTCGGAGAAGGCGCGGGTGCGCTCGTCGATGTTCCAGTAAAAGCCTTCGGTCAGGATCGTGCCCTGCGCCGAGGCGAGGCCGACGCTTTTTACGTCCATCGCGGTCAGGAAGAAGGCGACCAGCTTCTGCTTGTCCTGGCCGATGCCGAAATCGCGGGCGGTCTTGATCCCGGCGACTGTGTCGCCGCCGGCATTGGCGAGCGCGATCAGGTCGGCGCCCGAGCCCTGCGCCGTCAGGAGCTGGGAAGAGAGATCGACCGCCGGGAAGGCATGCCGGACCGAACCGGCATAGACCCCGCCCTTGGCGGTGACGAGCGTCTTGGCGTCGGCCTCGAGTTGGTGGCCGAGAGCATAGTCGGCGGTGACCAGGTACCATTTGGTGCCGGGCTTGGTCAGGTGGTTGGCGATCCCTGCGACCTGGACATAGGTGTCCCACATCCACTGGACGATATGGTCGGGCTGGCAGGCATCGCCGGTCAGGCGCGCCGTGCCGCCGGGGAACAGGCCGACCCGGTTCTTGTCCTTCAGCAGCGGCGGGATCGCGAGCTGCAGCGAGGCGTTCGACATGTCGGCGAGCACGTCGACGCCCTGCCGGTCGATCCATTCGCGGGTGATCGCCGAGCCGACATCCGCCTTGTTCTGATGATCGGCCGAGACGACCTCGATCTTCATGCCGGCGCATTCGGCCTTGAGGCAGTCCTCGACCGCCATGCGGGCGGCGGTGATCGAGCCCTTGCCGGTGATGTCGGAATAGACGCCGGACATGTCGGTCAGCACGCCGATCTTGACGGCGCCGTCCGAGATCTCGGCTGCGGCGGGCAGGGCGCCGAGCAATGCGGTGACGATGGCGAGCGCCGAAACCAGACCCTTCATGTGAATTCCTCCCGTTATGTTTTTCGTCGTTGCTAGCGGTCGTGCCAGTGCGCCATCGGCAGGCCGGCGACCGGTGATCTGAATGAGGGGATGCGGCTGCCGCGCAGGCTGCCGATATGGGCTGTGCGAAGGTCGGGGCCGCCGAAGGTGATGCTGGCGAACCAGGGCGCGATCGTCCCGCCGCAGGCCAGCATCAATTCGGGCGTCGCCTCGTCGCGGGCGAAGGCGGCCATCAGCGCCTCGCCGGCCTCGCTGCCGCGATCGTCGTCGAGCAGGATGCGAAGGTCGCCTTCGGGCGTGAGCGCGAAGACCCGGTCGACCATCACATGCGTGCCCCAGAGATTGCCATGGGCGTCGAAGGCGATGCCGTCGATAAAGGCGCCATGGTCGCTCGGGCCGAAGACCTCGCGATCGATGAGGCTGCCATCGGGCTGGACCCGCAATCGCGTCACCCGGCAGGCGCAGGTCTCGGCGACGTAGAGCCATTCCTCGTTGGCATCGAGCCTGATCTCGTTGGTGAAGGCGAATCCGTCGGCGACGATGCGCAGGCGCCCGCCATCATAGAGCGCGACATAGCCGTCGCGAACATTGGGGCTCATCGCCCGCATCCAGTTTGTCGTCCGCGTCGAGATCGTCAGCCAGATCCGGTCCCGGCTGTCGCGCAGGACGAAATTGACCTTGCCGATCGCCTGCCCGTCGATCGTATCGACCAGCACGCGCGTCTCGCCCGAGCGCGTCATCACCTCCAGCCGATCGGTGCCGAAATTCGAGATCAGCACGTCGCCATTGCGGGCGAAGGCGAGGCCGTTCGGCAAGGTGCCGGAGACGAAGCGCGCCTCCTCGTCGGCAGCCTCGGCGAAGCCGCGGCTCGCCGTCTGCGTGATCAGTTCCTGCGTGCCATCAGCCCTGATATGGACGACGCCGCCGCGCGCATCGGCGCTCCAGAGCGAGCCGTCGCGCTCGGCCAGAATGCATTCGGGCCGCTGCAGGCCGTCGCCGACATAGCTGATCGCGGCGGGATCGATGACGAAGCCGTCGAGCGGGTTGGGGCGAGGCGACATCAGAAGTTCACGCGGTCGCCGCCCTTGAGGCCGAGCGTGGCGCGAGCCTCCTCGGGCGTGGCGATCTCGTAGCCGAGCTCCTCGACGATGCGGCGGATTTTGGCGACCTGCTCGGCATTGGAGGTCGCGAGCTTGCCCCTGCCGATGAACAGGCTGTCTTCCAGCCCGACCCGGACATTGCCGCCCAGCATCGCGGCTTGCGTGCAGAAGGCCATCTGGTGGCGCCCGGCGGCGAGCACCGACCAGTGGTAGTCCTTGCCGAAGAGCTTGTCGGCGGTGCGCTTCATGAACATCAGATTGTCGGGATCGGCGCCGATGCCGCCCAAAATGCCGAAGATCAATTGCAGGAAGACCGGCGGCCGGAACCAGCCGCGATCGAGGCAATGGGCGAGATTGTAGAGGTGGCCGACATCGTAGCATTCATGCTCGAACTTGGTGCCGTGGCCCTCGCCGAGCAGCTTGTAGATGCGTTCGATGTCGCCGAAGGTGTTGCGGAAGATGAAGTCCTTGGTGTTGGCGAGGTAGGGCTGTTCCCAGGGATGCTTCCAGTTGCTGTACTTCTCCGCGAGAGGATGCAGCGCGAAGTTCATCGAGCCCATGTTGAGCGAGCACATCTCGGGCGCGGCCTTGAGCGGCGCGGCGAGGCGCTCCTCGACCGTCATGGTCAGGCCGCCACCGGTGGTGATGTTCACGACGGCATCGGTCGCCTGCTTGATCCGCGGCAGGAACTCCATGAACACGGCCGGGTCCGGTGTCGGGCGGCCATCCTTGGGGTCGCGCGCATGCAGATGCAGGATCGCCGCGCCGGCTTCCGCCGCCGCGATCGCCTGGCTCGCAATCTCGTCCGGCGTGATCGGCAGGTGGTCCGACATGGTCGGCGTATGGATGCCGCCGGTGACGGCGCAGGTGATGATGACCTTGCTCATGGCGTTCTCCTTCGGCGGTAGGGTCAGGCGGGCATGATCGCCACGGCACGCGTCCAGCCGGCCGAGCCGTTGCGGACCTTCACCGGCAGGCAGCTGATGGTGAAGCCGGTCGCCGGCAGCGCTTCGAGATTGTGCAGCTTCTCGATCTGGCAGTAGCCGACCTCGCGCCCGGCCTTGTGGCCCTCCCAGATCAGCGAGGCGTCTCCTGTCTCGGCAAAACGCCGGGCGGTATGGCTGAACGGCGCATCCCAGCTCCAGCCATCGGTGCCGACCACCTTGATGCCCTGGCGCACCAGATGCAGCGTCGCCTCGCGGCCGAAGCCGCAGCCGGAATCGACATAGTCGGCCTCGCCATAGCGCGCGCCGGCCCGCGTATTGGCGATGACGATTTCGAGGGGGCTGAGGATGTGGCCAATCCGCGCGAGCTCGGCGTCGATCTCGTCGGGGGTGACCACATGGCCATCCGGCAGATGGCGGAAGTCGAGCTTCACCCCCGGCTGCAGGAACCAGTCGAGCGGGCATTCATCGATCCTGAGCGCCGGCGCGCCGCCATCCTGCGTCGGGTGGTAATGCCAAGGCGCATCGACATGGGTGCCGTTATGGGTCGAGATCGTCGCGAGCTCGACCGCCCAGCCCATGCCATCAGGCAGTTGCTCGGGCTTCAGGCCCGGAAACGCCGCGGCGATGTCCTTCGCCGTCGCCTCGTGCGTGCGGTAGTCGATTCTGACCTTCTGGAAAGGCGGATCGGCAGGAACGTCGTTCTCGAGCGGAATCGACAGATCGACGAGGCGGCCTGGCAGCATGCCGGTATGTCCTCCCGTGAAGGTGTGCTCTCTATGGTTCGAATTTGGACGAACGTCCGACCTATAGCAGGCGCACCGCTTTCTGGTAAGAGGGGAATCGCTGGATTTTGGAGGGGGCTGGATGTCCGCGATGCCGACGAGAGATCGCATTCTCGACGCTGCCGAGCGGCTTTTTGCCGAACGCGGGGGTGCCGACGGCGCCTCGATGCGCGATCTTGCGGCGGCGGCGGGCGTACGGCTCTCGCAGCTCAGCTATCATTTCGGCTCGAAGGAAGCGCTCTACCGCGCCGTCTTCGCCCGCCGGGCCCATGCCCTGGCGCTAGCGCGTGCGCAGGCGCTCGGTGAGGCCATGGCCCGGCCGGCTCTCGACATCGGCGAGATCGTCGCCGCCTTGATCGGCCCCTCCGTCCGCCAGCGATTCAGCGAGGGCGTGCAGGGCGCGGCCTTTGCCATGATGACCGCCCGCGAAGCCGTCGACCCGCGCGAGGCGGCACGCGGCGTCGTCGCCGAGCATTTCGATCCGACCGCACGGCAGTTCGTTGCGGCGCTGGGCAAGGTCTATCCGCAGGCGCCAGAGGGGGCGCTTGTCGACGCCTATCTCTTCATGGTCGGGGCGCTGGTCATGACCATGGCCGCCGGCGACCGCGCCACACGACTCGACCAGGAGCGCGATGCCGTGCCGGTGGTCGAGAATGCCGAACAGCTTTTGCAGCGCCTCACCGGCTTCTGCGCTGCCGGTATTGATGGCCTGCTACGGGGCCGGTGAGCGGGTTTATCCCACCGCAGACAAGGGAGAATAGATCACATCATGCGCCGTGAGATCATCGAAGTTCCCGTCATCTCCGAGGCGATCCGCCGGCTCGGCGCGCCGACCTCGGCACTGGCCCGCGTCGGCGACCTGCTCTTCACCTGCGGCATGCCGCCGATCGACACCGTAACCGGCGAGATCGTCAGTGGCGATATCGAGACGCAAACGCGCGCCGCGATGGATGCACTCGCGGTCACCTTGCGCCATGGCGGCTCCTCGCTCGATGAGGTGATCAAGGCGACGATCTTCGTCACCGATCCCGCGCTGATGGGCGGGGTCAACGCGGTCTATCGGACTTACTTCACCACGGGCTTCCCGGCCCGGACCAGCGCCGCGATCCGGCCCTGGCCATTGCCCTTCGACATCGAGATCGAATGTGTAGCGGCGATCGGCTGAAGCTCAGCGGTCCGCCCGCGCCACCACGGTGTGCAGCAGTACGTTGAGACCGGGCTTGAGATCATCCGGTGTGCAGAGCTCCTGATTGTTGTGGGTGATGCCGCCTTTGCAGGGTGAAAAGATCATCGTCGTCGGCGCGTGGCGGGCGACGAAATAGGCGTCGTGCCCGGCCTGGCTCAGGATATCGCGCGTGCGGTAGCCGAGGCCGAGCGAGGTGGCGCGGACCTGTTCGATCAGCTCGTCGGCGAAGACCTTGCCGCCCCAGTTCCAGACATCGAGGATCTCTGCCGTGCAATCGGCCCGCGCCGCCGCCTCATGCACGGCGCGGCGCACGCGCTCGGCCATCACCGCAGCAGTTTCCGGGTCGGCATGACGGACATCGCAGGTCGCCTGCGCCCAGTCCGAAAGGATGCCCGGCTTGTTCGGCCAGGCCACCAGCCGCGAGGCCGTCGCCTTGCCGCCGCTGCCGGCGTGCTCCCAGCCGAGATCGTCGACAGCGACGAGCAGGCGCGCCCCGGCGATCAGCGCGTTCCTGCGCCGCTCCATTGGCCAAGGGCCGGTATGAGCGGTTTCGCCCTTGAACTCGACCAGCATGCCGGTGCTAGCGTAGCCGCCGGTGACGACGCCGACCTGCATGCCCTCGCGGTCGAGGATCGGTCCCTGCTCGATATGGAACTCGACATAGGCATCGAAGGGGTGGGGAGCTGCCTCCATCTCGCCGCGATAGCCGATCCGGTCGAGTTCCTCGCCGATCGTCCTGCCGTCGTCGTCGCGCCGGCCCAGCGCCCAGTCGAGCGTATAGGCGCCGGTGAAGCAGCCCGAGCCGACCATCGGCGGCGAGAAGCGCCCGCCCTCCTCATTGGTCCAGTTGACGACCTCGATCGGCCGTTTCGTGCGGTGGCCGAGCTGGTCGAGCGTGCGGCAGACCTCAAGCCCGCCGAGCACGCCGGCGATGCCGTCGAAGCGCCCGCCATTCACCTGCGTGTCGAGATGGCTGCCCATCACCACCGGCGGCAGGCTGTTGTCCTGCCCGGCTCGGCGCGCGAAGATGTTGCCGATACCGTCGACCCGTACGCTCAGGCCCGCCTGCCGGCACCACTCGACGAAGACGTCGCGCACCTCTCTGTCGGCATCGCCGAGCGCCAGCCGCGACAGCCCACCCGGCCGGCCGATGCCGATCTCGCCGGAGCGTTCGATCGTCGTCCAGAAGCGCCCGATATCGATGCGCGCAGTCGCTGGCAGACCCATGAATGTCCCCTGATCCCGGACGCTGAGCGCGCCGTTTCGATCAGCGACAATCGAGGCGACGGCCCGCTCCTGGCAAATCGATATTGGTGATGGGTTTCTCCGATCCGGGTGGAATGAACAGGCACACGCTCCGGTATGTGATCGGCGCAGAAGGCGCTTGACAGGCGTGCATGCGCAGTGGAATGATTATTCTATTGAATATCAAAAACGGTTTTTTTGTTTCGTTTTGAATGAAGCGCAGAGTCGGCGGCCGCGCTCGAAGTGCGTCCTCCCTTCTTCGCCATCCAGGTAGTCCGCGACGCTTCGCGGCCCGCCAAATCGCCCGACAACCGGCCGATCGCGCCCGATCGGACCGACAACGAAAGCGGGGGCATCCCCGCATGGGAGGATGAGATGAAGCGTTTTCTCGCAGTGATGATTGCTGTCGCCGCCATCGCCGTCGCCGGTGCGACGCCGGGCGTCGCCCAGAACACCAGGATCATCGTCGTCAGCCATGGCCAGGCCGCGGACCCGTTCTGGTCGGTAGTCAAGAACGGCGTCGCCAAGGCGGCAGCCGACCTCAAGGTCTCCGTCGATTATCGCGCCCCCGAGACCTTCGACATGGTGGCGATGAGTCAGTTGATCGACGCCGCGGTGAACCAGAAGCCGGCCGGCCTCGTCGTTTCGATCCCCGACGCCTCGGCGCTCGGCCCCTCCATCCAGAAGGCCGTCGCCGCCGGTATCCCGGTGATCTCGATGAACTCCGGCTCGGACGTCTCGAAGAAGCTCGGCGCCCTGCTGCATGTCGGCCAGGACGAGTTCGATGCCGGCAAGGCCGCCGGCGAGAAGCTCGCCAGCATGGGCGGCAAGGTCGGCGTCTGCGTCAACCACGAGGTCGGCAATGTCGCGCTCGATTTGCGCTGCAAGGGTTTCGCCGAAGGCTTCAAGGGCAAGGTCACGACCCTGCCGGTCTCGAACGATCCGTCCGAGATCCGCTCCAAGGTCAAGGCGGCGCTCTCCGACGCCAGCGTCGATACGGTGATGGCGCTCAGCGCCTCGCTCGGCGGCGAGCCGACCCTGGCGGGCGTCAAGGAAGCTGGCAAGATCGCCACCGTCCGCGTCGCGACCTTTGATCTCTCGGCCAATTTCCTCAAGGCGATCGCGGCGGGCGAAGCGGCCTTCGGCATCGACCAGCAGCAGTTCCTGCAGGGCTATCTGCCGGTCGCTTTCCTGGCGCTCAACGCCGAATACGGCCTCGTCCCCGGCGGCAACGTTCCGTCCGGCCCGAACCTGGTCACCAAGGAGAAGGCGGCTCAGGTCGTCGACCTCTCGGCCAAGGGCATCCGCTGAGGCTGCATGGGCGGCGCTGACCCGCGCCGCCCCTCCTCCCGGATCGTTCAGAAGCTTAGGAGGCGCGCCATGACGACGTCGACCGCCGATCTTGCCGCGGGCTCGTCCCGGCCCAATGACCCTGTCGCCACGGCTCGCGACGAACGGTTGCGCCGTGTCTCGCTCCTCGCCCGGCTGATGCGCCGGCCCGAGCTCGGGGCCGTCGCCGGCCTTGTCCTGGTGACCGCCTTCTTCGGCCTCACCGCCAACCCGGCGATGTTCACGCTTGCCGGGGTGATGACGGTGCTCTCGCCGGCATCGCAGCTCGGCATCCTTGCCATTGCGGCGGCGCTGCTGATGATCGGCGGCGAATTCGATCTCTCGATCGGCTCGATGATCGCCTTCGCGGGCCTGATCTTCGGCGCGCTGATCGTCGTCGGCGACCTGCCGCTCTTGGCGGCGATCGTCGCGACCTTCGTCTTCGCCGGGTTGATGGGGGCGGTGAACGGCCAGATCGTCATCCGCACGCGCCTGCCCTCTTTCATCGTCACCCTCGCCTTCCTCTTCATCCTGCGCGGGCTCTCGCTGGTCGGGCTGAAATGGGCGACGGGCGGCTCGACGCAGTTGCGCGGCATCGGCGACAAGGCGGGGCAGGGCGTGGTCCGCGAGCTCTTCTCCGGCCAGGCGCTGGAGGGGCTGTTCGCCTGGCTGGCGCAAGCCAACCTGATCGCCAAGTTCCCGAATGGCACGCCGACCGTGACCGGCGTGCCCGTCGGGGTCCTCTGGTTCCTCGCCATCGCGGCGCTCGCGACCTATGTCCTGTTGCGCACCCGCTTCGGCAACTGGATCTTCGCCGCCGGCGGCGACCCCAATGCGGCCCGCAATTCCGGCGTGCCGGTCAACATGGTCAAGACGACCCTGTTCGTGCTGACCGCCTGCGCCGCCACGCTCGTTGCTATCCTGACCGTGCTCGACGCCGGCTCGACCGATGCCCGCCGCGGCTTCCAGAAGGAGTTCGAGGCGATCATCGCCGCGGTGATCGGTGGCTGCCTGCTCACCGGCGGTTACGGCTCGGCGGTCGGTGCCTTCTTCGGCGCGATCATCTTCGGGATGGTCTCGATCGGCCTGACCTACACCAGCTTCGACAGCGACTGGTTCCAGGTCTTCCTTGGCGGCATGCTGCTGCTCGCCGTGCTGTTCAACAACTTCATCCGCCGCAAGGCGACAGGGGAGCGCTGAGCATGACGACAGCTCCGGAACAGGCCCCGCTCATCGAGGTCCGCGACATCGTCAAGCATTTCGGCTCGGTGATCGCGCTCTCGGGCGTCTCGCTCAAGGTCTCCTCAGGCGAGGTGCTCTGCCTGCTCGGCGACAATGGCGCCGGCAAGTCGACGCTGATCAAGACGCTGTCGGGTTGCCATAAGCCGAGCTCGGGCGAGTTCCTGGTCGAGGGCAGGCCGGTGGCCTTCTCGAGCCCGCGCGACGCGCTCGATGCCGGCATCGCCACCGTCTACCAGGACCTGGCGATGATTCCGCTGATGTCGATCACGCGGAACTTCTTCATGGGCCGCGAGCCGATCCGTGGCTTCGGTCCGCTGAAATGGATCAATTTCGACCTCGCCCATGCGGTGACCCGCGACGAGATGCACAGGATCGGCATCGACATCCGCGATCCGCATCAGGCGGTCGGCACGCTCTCGGGCGGCGAGCGCCAATGCGTCGCCATCGCCCGCGCCGTCTATTTCGGCGCCAAGGTGCTGATCCTCGACGAGCCGACCTCTGCACTCGGTGTCGCCCAGACCTCGATGGTGTTGAAATACATCAATCTGGTGCGTGCCAAGGGCCTGGGCGTGATCTTCATTACCCACAATGTCCGCCACGCCTATGCCGTCGGCGACCGCTTCACCGTGCTCAACCGCGGCAAGACGCTTGGCACTTACGCCAAGTCCGGCATCGCCATGGACGAGCTGCAGAACCTGATGGCCGGAGGCAAGGAATTGCAGGCGCTCTCGGCCGACCTCGGCGGCACGGTCTGACGCTCGGGAAATCACCCGCTCTCCCTTCTTCGCTACGGAGATTGCCCATGCGCGCGCTTGGCGTTGGCCTGATCGGCACCGGCTATATGGGCAAGTGCCATGCGCTCGCCTGGAACGCCGTCGCGCCGGTCTTCGGCGATGTGCCCCGTCCGAAGCTCGCGGTGCTCTGCGAGGTCGACGAAGCCCTTGCGGCGCAGCGCGCCGGCGAGTTCGGCTTCACGGAGTCGACCACCGACTGGAAGGCGCTCATCGCCCATCCCGATGTCGATGTCGTCTCGATCACCACGCCGAACGCCTTTCATGCTGAGATGGCGATCGCGGCGCTTGAGGCCGGCAAGCATGTCTGGTGCGAGAAGCCGATGGCGACCAGCCTCGGCGATGCTGAAGCGATGCTGGCGGCGGCGAAGGCGGCCGGCACGGTTGCGGCGCTCGGCTACAACTACATCCAGAACCCGGCGATCCGGCTGGCGCAGCGCCTGATCGCCGATGGTGTCATCGGCGCGGTCAACCATGTCCGCGTCGAGATGGACGAGGATTTCATGGCCGATGCCGGCGCGCTCTTCTCCTGGAAGAGCGATGCCGCCTCCGGTCATGGCGCGCTCGACGATTTCGGCGTGCATGCCTTCTCGTTGATCAAGGTGCTCATCGGCGAGGTCGAAGCCGTCATGGCTGACATGGCCAGGCCCTATGCCGAGCGCTCACTCGCAGCCGGCGGCAGGCGACCGGTCGAGACACACGACATCGCCACCTTGCTGCTGCGCCTGTCTTCCGGTGCATCGGGGCTCGTCGCACTCAATCGCTCGGCCTGGGGCCGCAAGGGCCGGATCGCGCTGCAGGTCTTCGGTGCGAAGGGCACGATCGCCTATGATCAGGAGCGGATGAACGAGATCGAGCTCTATACCGCCGAGGGCGCCAGCGATGTCCAGGGCTTCCGCCGCATCCTGACCGCCCCAGCGCACGAACCTTATGGTCGCTTCATCCCGGCGCCTGGCCACGGCCTCGGCTTCAACGAACTCAAGATCATCGAATGCCGCGAACTGCTGCGGGCCATCGCCGGCGAACCGACGCATCTCCTCGATTTCGAAGCCGGATTGCGCATCGAGCGCACGGTCGATGCCGCAGCCACGAGCTTCCGTGAGGGACGCTGGACGACGGTTTGAACGGCGGCCACCGCTGTGGCGTTGGACGCGCCCAAGAAAACGGTTAGGAATGTCGTTCGTATACGAACGAGGATCAGCGATGGCGCGACCGAGCAGTGCGGCCGAGACGTCCGAGCCTGCCGAGGAAGCTTATGACCTCGCTGAACAGGTCGGCTTCATCATGCGTCAGGCGGCGCAGCGCCATGTCTCGATCTTCAACGAGATCATGGGCAGCGACCTGACGCCGACGCAATGGGCGGTGCTGGCCCGGCTTTATCAGGACGGCGGCTCCTCGCAGAACCTGCTCGGCCGCCAGACGGCGATGGATGCCGCCACGATCAAGGGCGTGGTCGACCGTCTGCTCAAGCGCAAGCTGGTGCAGACCAAGCCCGATCCCGAAGATGGCCGCCGGCTCATCGTCGAGCTCAGCCCGGCCGGCGTCGACTACACCCGCGAATTGCTGCCCAAGGCCGAGACGGTGACGAAGGTGACGCTGGCCCCGCTCGCGACCAATCAGCGCGCCACGCTGATCGCCCTGCTGAAGCAGCTGCGCTGAGGCGTTACCGCTAGCCGATCATGTAGCAATCACACCCTTCCGCCATCGCCTTCGCTTCATCGAGATCGCTCGAGGCGCTGGCGTGGATGACAAAGAGCGGATCGCCCACCGCGACGCGGTCGCCGACATGACGGCGCAGGTCGATGCCAGCCGCCTTGTCGAAGGGCGCGCCAGCGCGCCGCGCGATTCCCGCGACCGCCCAGCCGTCGATCTCGCTGACCGTGCCGGCCTTGGGCGAGCGCACCGTATGGACGAGCAGACCGGGCGCGACCGGCGGTTCGCGCCGGCCCTGCGCGTCGATGATCCGCTCGAAGGCGGCGCGCGCTGCGCCGGAGCGCAGTAGCTCCTCTGCCCGTGCACGCCCGGCCGCGACCGAGCCCAGCGCCGGGTCCCAGCCGAGGATGCGGCTGGCGAAGAATAGTGCTTTCTCGACGAGGTCGGTCGGCGCCTGCGGGTCGTTGTCGAGCACCCAGCCGACATCGCGGCATTCCAGCGCCGGGCCGATGCCACGCCCGATCGGGCGGGTCCCGTCGGTCGGGAAGGCTTTGACCACGAGGCCGAGCCCGGCTCCGACCGTCTCGAACAGTTTCGCGAGCTCGGCTGCCTCCGCCCCGCTTTTCAGCTTGGTGCGTGGGCCATAGGGCAAGTCGACGATGACATGGGTCGAGCCCGCGGTGAGCTTCTTCGACAGGATCGAGGCGACCGACCAGCGGTTCGAATCGATGCCGAGCGGCCGCGTGATCGCGTTCATCACGTCATCAACGACGGAGTGGTTCAACCGCCCGTTCCAGGCGATGCAGCCGCGTGCTTTTTCGACGCAAGCGCGCAGCTCTGCCGGGTTGAGCTCGACGCGGGCGAGCGCCTCCATCGCGTCGGCCGTGCCGGCGGCGGAGGTGATGGCGCGCGAGGAGGTTTTGGGCATCAGCAGAGTGCCGTGCGCGGCAACGATCGGCACCACGATCAGGGTGATCCGGCTCCCGGGAATTCCGCCCATCGAATGCTTGTCGACGACGATCTTGTCGGGCCAGGTGATCCTCTGCGCAAAGCGCGTGCGCACCCGCGCCAACGAGACGACCTCCTTGTCGGAGAGCTTCTGCGTCGCCGCGACCAGGAAGGCCGCGACCTCGCCATCGGGATAGCGCGCTTCGACGATGTCGCGGATCAGCGTGTGGTACTGCTCTTCCGACAGTTCGCCGCCCTGGATCTTGCGGGTCAGCGCCGCGCGGCTCTCGGGCGAGGGCGTGCGTCGGAGCGTGACCTCGCTGCCCTCGGGCAAGCCGAGCTCGTCGAAAGCCTCCGCTGACAGACCGATCTCGTCGCCGGCCAGCAGCGAGGGCAGGTCGATGACCTGCACATCCGAGCGGGTGCTGGCTGTCGCTCCCGAAATCTCGATCCGGCCCGGCCCGAGATAGTCGAAGCCGTTGACGATCTCGCCCTTGGCCGGGAGATAGGCGCAATGCGCTCTGCCAGCGAAGAGCGGCAGCCGGCGCAGCCGCATCGTGTTGGCGGCGGCCTCGACCGCGGCGATGAAGCGCTCGACGCCGATCTCGACGCTCTGGTCGTTGCAGATCGTCGCCGCCCTGATCCCTTCCGGACGCGGCTCGACCGTGCGCGACAGGCGTTTCTCGATCGCCTCGCCACTCTCGCGCCCGCGCCCGGCGATGCGGGCGGCGAGCACCTCGGGCGGCGCGGTGACCTCGACGACGACGAAGCGCGGCAGGCGGCCGGCGAGCGCCGCGATCGTGGCGCGCGAGCCGTTGGCGATGACGTTGCGGCCGGCCTCGACCAGGCGCTTCAGCTCGGCCGGCAGCCCATAGCGCAGGCCATGGGCGCCCCAGGTGATCAGGAAGTCGCCCTTGGCCTCGCGCGCGTCGAAGGCCTCGTCCGTCGCCGCCTCGTGATCCTCGCCCGGCGAGCCGGCCGGGCGGGTCACGACGCGACGGGCGAAGACATAGCGGCCGGTCGGCTCCAGCAAGGCGCGGGCGCCGTCGATCAGCGAATCCTTGCCGGCCCCGCTCGGGCCGACGACGAGGAAGAAGGTACCGGGCCGCATCTTTGCTCAGGCTTCGTCGAGGCCGATGTCCACCGCCGGCGCCGACTGGGTGATCTTGCTGGTCGAGATGTAGTCGACACCGGTCCTGGAGATCGGGCCGATCGTGTCGATGTTGATGCCGCCGGAGGCCTCGACCTTGGCGCGGCCGGCGATCAGCTCGACCGCCTTGGTCATGTCGGCGACCGACATGTTGTCGAGCATGATCACGTCGGCGCCGGCCTTCGCCGCCTCTTCGACCTGCTCGAGCCGGTCGCATTCGACCTCGAGCTTGGTCAGCACCGGCAGCTTCTTGCGGGCGCGCTCGACGGCGGCGGTGATGCTGCCGCAGACGGCGATGTGATTGTCCTTGATCATAACGCCGTTATCGAGGCCGAGCCGGTGGTTGAGGCCGCCGCCGCAGGTCACGGCATGCTTTTCCATCATGCGCAGGCCCGGCGTCGTCTTGCGGGTGTCGATCAGGCGCGCCTTGCTGCCGGCCATGGCGGCGGCATAGCGGGCGGTCTCGTTGGCGATGCCGGAGAGGCGCTGGGCGATGTTGAGCGCGGTGCGCTCGGCGGTGAGCACGCTGCGGGCGGCGCCCTCGATCTCGACCAGGATCGCGCCCTTCTCAACCTTGTCGCCATCCTTGACCAGCAGGGTCACCTTGAGCTCGGGATCGTAGCGCTTGAACACCCGGGCGGCGATCTCGACGCCGGCGACGATCATCGGCTCGCGGGCGTTCATCTGGAACTTGCCGGTCTCGCCGGGTTCGATCATCACCTGGACGGTGAGGTCGCAGGCGCCGATGTCTTCGATCAGCCAATGGTCGATCAGGCGATCCGTGGCGAAGCTGTCATACATGGCAGGCCCTCTCTCCCGCGGCGACGCCGCTTCAAATATGTTTGTATGCAAACAATAGCAGCGGGAAAATTTGGCTGTCAATGCGCCATTGATGCCGTGCTTGCAACCGTCAATCGCGTCATCTCGGGGTCATCTCCGCCGGGTAGGAAACCCACCCGACGCTGCCGTAAATAATCTTGTATGCAAGGTTGAGTGGCCGCTCCTCCTTTTTGCTGACGAATCAGCGCGAGCGCGGCCCGGGCGGCTGAGGCCGTGGGCCAACACCGGAATCGGGCGTAGAGTGGGCGTCGCCTCACGCCTCGCCGCTGTCTTGACTTGGTCTAAGAGGCGCGCCAGTATCGTTTGTACACAAACAAAATCCTTAAGACCCGCTTTGCGGGAGGATCAAGCATGGCGCTGGACGAAGCGAGCCCGGTCGCGGACGACAAGATCCGCTGCGATGCCTGCCCGGTGATGTGCTTCATCAAGCCCGGCGCCGTCGGCGCCTGCGATCGCTACGGCAATGTCGAGGGCGAGCTGGTGCGGATGGAGCCGCATGTCGTGCTGGAGCGCACGCTGGAGCATGGCGGCGAAATCGTTCCCTTCGCCGGATCGCGCGAGTGGGACGGCGAGATCGTACACCAGCAGGGCACCTTTATCACCGCGATCGGCGCCGGCACGACCTATCCCGACTACAAGCCCGCCCCGTTCATCGTCTCGTCCGAGGTCGATGGTGTCGACATGGTCACCGTCGTGACCGAGGGCATCTTCAGCTATTGCGGCGTCAAGGTGAAGATCGACACCGACCGCTTCCTCGGCCCCGAACAGGCGACGGTGCGGGTCGAGGGCGAGGCGATCGGCCACGTCACCACCGGCGAATACGGCTCGCAGATGCTGTCGCTCGGCGGCGTCCACCACCTCACCGGCGGCTCGAAGAAAGAGGGCCGCGTCACCTGCGACGCGCTGCTCCAGCTCAGCAACGGCAAGGCGGTTGAGCTCACCATCGACGACGGCGAGACCGTGATCGTGCAGGCCGGCAAGCCGCCGATCGTCAATGGCATCCAGGAAAGTCGCATGCGTGTCGGCTGCGGCTCGGCCACGATCGGCATCTTCGCCAAGCAATGGCATGGCAAGGTCGACGAGGTCGTCGTCGTCGACGACCACATCACCGGCGTTCTTTCGGAGCACCAGGCCGGCAAGCTGCTGGGCATGGCGGGAACCGGCATCAAGCTGAAGGGCCGGCGCTCGACGCCCGGTCGCTATTTCCAGGTGGCACAGCCCGGCACCGGCTGGGGCGGCACCAATATCAGCGATCCGCTCACCATTCTCGGGCCCTTCGACCCCAAGGTCGCCTATCCCGGCCTGCGCCTGCTGATGGTCTCGACCACCGGCGAGCACGCCGCCTATTACGAGCTCGACGAGAACCTCGTGCCGGTCGAGACGCAGATGCCGCAGCCGCTGGTCGAGCCGGTCGAGCGCATCGCCGAGAACTGCGAGCCGGCGCTCTCGACCGTGCTGTTCATCGGCGGCGCCGGCGGCTCGCTGCGCGCCGGCGTCACCGAGAACCCGGTCCGCCTGACCCGCTCGGTCAAGGACGCGCTGACCTATGTCACCTGCGGTGGCGCCCCGGTCTACATCTGGCCGGGCGGCGGCATCACCTTCATGGTCGACGTCACCCGCCTACCCGAGAACGCCTTCGGCTATGTGCCGACGCCGGCATTGGTCGCGCCGCTCGAATTCACCATGGGCCGGACCGATTACGAGGCACTCGGCGGGCATATGGACGCGATCCAGCCGCTTGCCTCGCTCAAGGGCGGCAGCCAGCTGCGCCTGCCGCAGCGCCCGGACAATCCCTGGCCGCTGGCGCCTGAGCAGCCGCGCCGCTCACTCGGCTAGGGCGATGTGGGAGAAGCCCTCCGCGCGCGTCCTGCCGGATGGCAGGCGCCTGCTCCTGCAGCAGGGGCCGATCGATCTCGTCATCGAAGCCGTCGGAGCGCAGGACGCGGTGAAGGCAGCGCACGAGGCGGCCAGTCGCCGCTTCGACGGCCTGCTCGCCGAGCTTTGCGATGAGTTGACGCTGCTGCGGACTGCAGTGAGCCGGACGAGTCCTCTGCCGCTCGGGCCGGTCGCCCGGCGCATGCACGCTGCTGTGGCGCCCTTCGCCACCAGCAGCTTCATCACGCCGATGGCCGCCGTTGCCGGCTCGGTGGCGCAGGAGATCCTCGGTGTGATGTGCGTGGCCGCTCCGCTTCAGCGCGCCTATGTCAACAATGGCGGCGATATCGCCCTGCATCTGTCAGCCGGTGAGCAATTCCGCATCGGGCTGGTGAAGCGCCCTGACCGGCCGGAGTTCTTCGCCACCGCGACGATCCGGCCTGAGGACGGCGTCGCGGGCATCGCGACCTCGGGCTATCCCGGCCGCAGCTTTTCGCTCGGGATTGCAGAAGCGGTGACCGTGCTCGCGCCGTCAGCCGCCATGGCCGACGCCGCCGCGACCGTAATCGCCAATGCGATCGACCTGTCCGGCCATCCCGCGGTCGAGCGCCTGCCGGCCAGTTCCATCCAGGCCGACAGCGATCTAGGCGAACGCCTAGTGACTCGCAATGTCGGCCCGCTTGCCGCTGACGAGATCGAGACCGCGCTCGACGCCGGCCTCGCCGAGGCGGAGCGCCTGCGAGAAGCCGGCCTGATCGTCTCGGCCGCCATGCATCTCAAGGGCGTGAGCCGCACGCTCGCCACCTCTATGATCGTTCAAGAAGACCCCGAGAGGAGACTTGCCCGTGCCTGAGATCGCCGTCCGCAAATACGCCGTGACCGTCGAGGAGATCTATCATGAGGGCGGTCCCGCCGCTGCGGTGCCGCTGAAGCGCGGCGCGGCGCTGGCCGTGATCGCCAATCCCTATGCCGGCCGCTATGTCGAGGACATCCAGGGCTTCATGGATGATCTGAAACCCTTTGGCCTTGCCATGGCGCAGCGCCTGCTCGCGGCAATGGGCGGCGATGCCAAGGCGATCCAGGGCTATGGCAAGGGCGCCATCGTCGGCGCCGCCGGCGAGCTCGAGCACGGTGCGCTCTGGCATGTCCCGGGCGGCTACGCCATGCGCGAACTGCTGGGCGACGCCAAGGCGATCGTGCCCTCGACCAAGAAGGTCGGCGGGCCCGGAACGCGGCTCGACATTCCCGTCACCCATGTCAACGCTTCCTATGTTCGCAGCCACTTCGACGCCTTCGAGATCGGCATCACTGACGCGCCGAGGGCCGACGAATTGCTGTTCGCGCTGGTGATGACCACCGGCTCGCGCATCCACGCCCGCGTCGGCGGTCTCAAGGCGAGCGAGATCAAGGGCGAGGACGGTCTGCGATGAAAGCGAGGATCCGCAAGATCGTCACCATCCTCGACGAGACTCATAGCGAGCTCGGCCGGCCGGTCTCGCCGCCGATCATGCGCGCTGCGGCGGTCGCCGTGATCGCCAATCCCTTCGCCGGCAAATATCAGGACGATCTCTCCGAGCTGATCGACATCGGCGAGGAGCTCGGCGACCTGCTCGGCCGCCATGCGCTGGCTGTGCTCGGCATCGAGGGCGAGGCGGTCCAGGGTTATGGCAAGGCGGCCGCCGTCGGCGAAGACGGCGAATTGGAGCACGCCGCCGCGATCCTGCATCCCAAACTCGGCGCGCCCCTGCGCAAGCTGCTGGGCAAGGCGCCTGCGCTGATCCCGTCCTCGAAGAAGCGTGGCTCGCTCGGCGTCGTGCTCGACGTGCCGCTCGGTCACAAGGCGGCCGCCTATGTCCGCAGCCATTTCGACGGCATGGAAGTCCGGATTTCGGATGCACCGCGCGCCGGCGAGATCGTCGTCGCGGTGGCGCTGACCAGCGGCGGCCGGCCGCTGCCGCGCGTCGGCGGGCTCACCCATGCCGAAGCCAAGGGTGAGGACGGGTTGAGGTAGAAACTCTTGCTTCGCCCATGACGATAGGGCGCAGGGAACCCTCTCCTGGAAGGAGAGGGCAGGGTGAGGTGTAGGTCGTTGGACCAGTTTCGCGATCGCCGACCGCGCGGTTAGGTTCAGGCCAACGTGTGCAGTCCGAACACCTCGCCCCTACCCCTCTCCTTCCAGGAGAGGGGTCTTCTGTTGCGGCTCCTGCGTTCTACTTCCGCGCCCTTATCACCGCTGCCTCGATCCCTTCCCAAGCCGGCTTCCCGGGCGCGAACCGCCCGCGCAGATAACCCGCCAGCTCCACAATCTGCCGATCGTCGAGCGCGGTGGCGAAGGACGGCATCGAGCCGATGCCGTGCTGGCTGCCTTCGAGCAGCATGTTGATGAGATTAGCCGGTGTCGCAGCATGCAGCTTCGACGACAGGCCGAGCGCCGGACCGGCATTGAGCAGCGGCGCGGCGCGGCCGGTCTCGTGGCAGGCGGCGCAGGCGCCTTCATAGAGACGCGCGACAGGCGAGATTGTTGGGTTGGCAGCCCGCGCTGTCTGCTGCCCGACGTGCGCCGCCAGGGCTTCGGCTTCCGCTGCGGGTAGAGACTCATTCAGGGAGGCGAGATAGCTCGCCATCGCCCGAATATCGGCATCGGGCAATTCCCTGAGCTCGCCGATGACAGGCGCCATCGGCCCTGCCGCCGCGCCATGATGCTGCGAGGTGCCGGTCTTCAGATAGGTGTAGAGCTGCGCCTCGCTCCACGGGATCGGCCCGGCCGAGAGCTTCGTCAGCGCCGGCGCCTCCCAGCCTTCCGCCTCGCCGCCGGCGAGATAGGCGCTGCCGCCCTTCTCCGCGCCGAGCGCATTACGCGGCGTGTGGCAGGCGCCGCAATGGCCGAGTCCGTCGACGAGATAGCGCCCGCGATTCCATGCGGCAGAACGGGCCGCATCGGGCTTCAGCTCGCCTTGCCGGTTGAACAGCAGGTTCCAGCCGGCCATCAGCGGGCGCAGGTTGAACGGGAAGGTCAGCCGGCTCGGTCCATTCTCCCGGCGTACCGCCGGTTGCGACATCAGGAAGGCATAGAGCGCCTGCAGGTCGGCTTCGCTCGTCTTGGCGAAACTCGGATAGGGGAAGGCCGGGTAGAGCTGGCGGCCGTTGCGATGCAGGCCGTCGCGCATCGCCCGCTCGAAGGCGGCATAGGACCAGCTGCCGATGCCGGTCTCCGGATCGGGCGTGATGTTGGTGGTCATTACCGTGCCGAAGGGTGTCGGCAGAGCGAGCCCGCCAGCATAAGGGACGCCGTCCTTGCCGGTATGACAGACGGCGCAGGCGCCGAGCGCCGCGAGCTGGCGGCCGCGCTCGATCGTCGCCGGCGACCATGTCGAGGGATCAGGCCGGGCGATCGGCGCGATCGATGGCGCAAAGGCGAGCGAGACCGCGGCGAAGCTGGCGGCGCCCGCCACCGCGGCGCCGAGCTTGCTCCACCATGGCAGGCGTTTCGCAGGCGCGGGTGGCGGCTTCAGCAGCTTCGTGCCGTTGAGGCCGGCGAGCACGCGCTCCGGCGTTAGCGGCAATTCGCGGAAGCGCACCCCGGTCGCGTCGAAGACGGCATTGACGATCGCCGCCGCGCTCGGGACGGAGGCCGACTCGCCCGCGCCCATCGGTGGCAGATGCTGCCGGTCCATCAGCATGACGTCGATCGCCGGCAATTCCGGGAAGGCCAGCACCGGATAGGAGCCCCAGTCGCGGCTGGCGACGGCGGTGGTCTGCGAGAACGTCACCTCCTCGCGCAGCACCCGGCTGGTCGATTGCAGGACATTGCCGTGGATCTGGTGCGTCACCCCGGCGGGGTTGACCATCATGCCGGTGTCCTGGCCGACGGTGACGCGGGATACGGTGACCTCACCGGTCGTACGGTTGACCGCGACATCGGCGACCCAGGCCGCCCAGGCGGCGCCGACGCCCGGCCAGCTGCCATGGACATAGCGCGCCTGGGCGAAGCCGCGCCCGCGCAGCACTTCGCCATCGGCCTGCATCCGCGGGCCGACATGCGGCTGCCAGTTCGCCCGCTCCGCCGTGGCCCGCGTCAGCTCGGCGGCACGCTCGTCATTGATGTGGCGCAGGCGAAATTCGACGGGATCGACGCCGGCCTCATGCGCCAACTCGTCAATATAGCTCTCATGGGCGAAGACGTTCGGCATGGCCGAGACGCCGCGCAGCCAGGACGCCCGCACGATCGGCGGCATGTCATAGGCCGTCAGCCGCATGTTCTCGTAATTATACGAGGGCATCGCGGTGCGGTCGCCCATCCTGAGCGTTGCCGGCTGGTTCGGGATGCGCCCGGTCAGCAGCAGTGCCAGCGTCGGGGCAGCGTTCGACGGGTACCAGGTGTGGAAATCATAGGCTTTCAGCGAACCGCCGGAGCCGAGCCCGCCCTTGATGTCGATCAGCTGGGCCGCGCCCTTCGGCTCCCAGAGATGCTCCTGCTCGCGGGTGAGTTGGACGCGGACGGGCGCGCCGACCGCGCGCGACAGCAGCACCGCGTCGGCGACGACGTCGTCGGCGCAGTTGCGGCCATAGCAGCCGGCGGCCTCGAAGCGAATGACGTCGATCCGCTCCTTCGGCAGGCCGGTCAGCAGCACAAGGTCGTTCTGCAGCGGATAGGGATTCTGGCTGCCGGTCCAGACGGTGATGCCGTCCGCGCGCACATCGGCGACGGCGCAGGACGGGCCAATCGAGCCATGCATGTGGTAGGGCCAGACATAGGTCCGGTCGAGCCGGGTCTCGAGATTACCCAGCGCGGTCTCGACATCGCCCTCCTCGGCCAGAAGGCGCGGCGTCGAAGGATGCGTGCGCAAAGCCTGACCGAGATCGGAGAGGTCCGGCGGCGTGAACTCGCGCCAGTGCGTCTTGAGCTTGAGCGCAGCTTCCGCCGCCTGTTCCTCGCGCTCGGCGACGATGCCGATGAAGTCGCCTTCGACCACAAGGGCGCGGATGCCGGGCACGTCGGCGATCGAGTCGCGATCGACCGAGATCAAGCTGCGGCCGACGAAGTCGCCGGCGTCCATGCCGGCATAGGGCGGGCGCACCACCCGGCCATGCAGCATGCCGGCAACGCGGACATCGTGGACGTAAACGAAGCTGCCGGTGACCTTGGCTGGGATGTCGACGCGCGCGACCGAGCGGCCGACGAGCTTGTGCTGATCGACCTGCTTGAATTCGGCGCTTTCGGCCAGCGGCAGCAGGATGCGCTCATTGGCGAGCAACGTGTCCAGGGCGATGGCTTGAGCGTTCTCGCCCTTGCGTGAGATCACGCCGTCGGCGAGCGCAATCTCGTCCTCGCGGCAGCTGAGCGCCGCAGCCGCAAGCGTGATCAGTTTCGCCCGGATCTGGGTCGCCGCGATCCGCATCGCCACCGAGGTGACCTGGATCGTCTCGCTGGCGATGGTCGGCCCCTGGTCGGGCGTCTCGGCGGTATCACCGAGCACCATCTCGACCGCTTCGAACGGGAAATCGAGCTCCTCAGCCACCATCTGGGCGAGGGCCGTTCGGATGCCGGTGCCGAGATCGACATGGCCATTGAAGGCGAAGACACGGCCTTCCGCCGTCAGGCAGACATGCAGGTCGAGCCCATCCTCCGGCGCGGCGTCGGCAGCCGCATCCTTGCGCGGCGCCACCACGCCGATCACCCCGGCACGCCTCAACAGTGTCTTGCGCGAGATGGGCTCGCTCATGTGGCCGCCACGTCCTGCCGGCCGCGCTCGGCGGCGAGCAGCACCGCTTTGACGATCTCGACATGGGTGCCGCAGCGGCAGAGATTATGGCGCAGCTCTTCGCGCACCTCCGCCTCGCTCGGGTCGGGACGAACATCGAGAAAGGCCTTCGCGGTCATCACCATGCCGGCGATGCAGTAGCCGCACTGCGCCGCCTGCGCGTCGATGAAAGCCTGCTGCAGCGGATGCGGTGCTTCCATGCTGCCGAGCCCTTCGAGCGTGACGATCTCGCGCTCCGCCGCCAGCCGCACCGGCAGGGCGCAGGCGCGGGCCGCCTGGCCGTCGATCAGCACTGTGCAGGCGCCGCATTCGCCAAGGCCGCAGCCGAATTTCGGGCTGTTGAGTGCAAGGTCGTTGCGTAGGAAGAACAGCAGCGGCGTCTGGGCTTCACCCTCGACCTCATGGCTCGCGCCGTTGACGCGAAGCGCAAAGCGCCGCGTCGTCCTCATGGCTCGCCCAGGCGGGGCGAGGCGCGCCTGATGGTGCTGATCGTCACGGCCACCGAGATCGTTCGTATACGAATGAGAATAATGACAAATCGAAGTAGGCTGCAAGCGGGATCTTGGTGACGGTCACCACGTCATGCTCGGGCTTGACCCGAGCATCTCAGGCCCCAGGAAGCTCCATCCGCGCCTTCTCGTCATGAGATTCTCGGGTCTGCGCTTCGCTTCGCCCGAGAATGACGGCTGCGGCCGGGCGCCTAATGCGCCACTGAGGGAATCTTCTCCGCCGGCGGGGTGTTGCGGCTGATGCCGCTGCGGACGATGCCGTCGATCACGATCATGCCGATACCGGGTAAATCGCCGAGCTGGATCGAGTCGAGGAAATTCGTCCCGGCCGAATGCTGGGCCTTGTCCATGAAGACGAAATCGGCGCTGCGGCCGACCTCGATCAGGCCGCAATCGAGGCTGCGCATCCGGGCGGTGTTGCCGGTGGCGAAGCAGAAGGCGATTTCGGCTGGAACGTCGCCGAGCGAGGACAGCATCGAGACCATGCGGACGATGCCGAGCGGCTGCACGCCAGAGCCGGCCGGCCCGTCGGTGCCGAGGATGACGCGCTGCAGCTCGCCCATCTCGCGGGCGACACGCAGGGTGTAGAGCGCGGCGCGCTCATTGCCGTTATGGACCAGTTCGAGGCCGCGCTTGCAGCCCTCGCAGATGCAGCGGATTTCCCTGTCCGGCAGCGCGGTGTGGCCGCCATTGATGTGGCCGACCACGTCGGTATCGGCCTCCAGCACGACATCGGCGCCGATCAACCCCGAGCCGGGGATCGAGGGGCCGCCGGTATGGATGGTCGACTGAATCCCGTATTTGCGGGCCCAAGCCACCATCTCCCTGGCTCGCGCCCCGTCCTTGACGCCGCCGAGGCCAACCTCGCCGAGCAGTCTCACGCCAGCATCGGCCAGGTCCTTGAAATCCTGCTCGACCATGCCGGGCTCGATCACCGGTGCGCCGGCATGAACCTTGACGCCGCCGGGGCGGAAGGCGGTGAAGGCGCGCTGCGCGTAGATCGCCATCGCCTTCAGGCCGACGATGTCCTTGGGCCGGCCGGGGGTGTGGACCTCGCCGGCCGAGATCATGGTGGTGACGCCGCCATGCATGGTCGAATCGATCCAGCCGAGCTGGTTCTGGCGCGGCGTCCAGTCGCCGGCGACCGGGTGGACATGGCTGTCGATCAGCCCGGGCGAGAGCACCGTGCCGTTCGCGTCAATGACGGTGTCGGCCTGGTCGGTGTCGAGATCCTTGAAACGGCCGACCGCGGCGATCCGGCCGCCGATGGCAATGAGCGTATCGGCTTCCAGGATCGGGCGCTCGATGTCGCCGGAAAGCATCAGGCCGATATTCTTCACCACCAGCTTGTGCGTGCTGCTGATCGTCGTCGCCTGCTGTTCAGCCATCGTATCCGCCCTGTCGTCGTTGTTCGAAATCCGCCGCCATCCTCATCGCCACAAGCCCGATTGACAAGCACGGTGGGATGCGAGATATTGTTTGTATACGAATGAATTTTTGCCCCGTTTGAACCCGGCTGTCAAGCAGCAAGGATCGCGCATGCCTTACGCTGTCACCAGCGCCTGCATCCGTTGCAAGTACATGGATTGCGTCGAGGTCTGTCCGGTCGACTGCTTCTATGAGGGCGAGAATATGCTCGTCATCCATCCGGACGAATGCATCGACTGCGGCGTCTGCGAGCCGGAATGCCCGGCCGAGGCGATCGTCGCCGACAGCGCCGACGGAGCCGAGCAATGGCTGGTGCTGAACGCGCGCCTGGCGCCGCTCTGGCCGAACATCGCGCAGAAGAGCGAGCCCCCGGCCGATGCCGACGACTGGAAGGGAATACCGGACAAGATCGACCTGCTTTCCGAACGTCCGGCAATGTGATATTGGGTGGCCTGTATCCGATAATCTGCTAAATCGCTAGACTATCTGAGGATCGATGAGATGAGCAATTTCTACGAGGAGCGCGTGCTCTCAGTCCATCACTGGACCGATACGCTCTTCAGCTTCACGACGACCCGCGACACGACCTTCCGCTTCAAGAACGGCCAGTTCACGATGATCGGGCTCAAGGTCGGCGAGAAGCCGCTGCTGCGCGCCTACAGCGTCGCCAGCACCAATTACGACGAGAACCTCGAATTCTTCTCGATCAAGGTGCCGGACGGCCCGCTAACCTCGCGCCTGCAGAACCTGCAGGTCGGCGATCCCATCATCATCGGCAAGAAGGCGACGGGCACGCTGGTGCTCGACAACCTCAAGGACGGCAAGCGGCTGTTCCTGCTCGGTACCGGCACGGGCCTTGCCCCGTTCCTGTCGCTGATCCGCGATCCCGAGACTTATGAGCGCTACGAGAAGGTCGTGCTCATGCATGGCTGCCGCCAGGTCTCCGAGCTCGCCTATGGCGAGCGTATCCAGCAGGAATTGCCGAACGACGAGTTTTTGGGCGAGATGATCCGCGAGCAGCTGATCTACTACCCGACCGTGACGCGCGAGCCCTTCCGCAACCGCGGCCGCATCACCGATCTCATCACCTCTGGCCAGCTCTTCAGCGATACCGGCCTGGGCCCGTTCGACCCGGCCGGCGACCGCTTCATGCTCTGCGGCAGCCCGCAGATGCTGGTCGACCTTAAGCAGATTTTCGAGGAGCGCGGCCTCGAGGAAGGCAATCACGGCGAGGCCGGCGACTACGTCATCGAGAAGGCCTTTGCCGAGCGCTGAGTTCTAGCGAAGACCGCTTTGAATGGCCGGCCCGTACCCACAGGTCGGCCATTTTGTATTCATGGTTTGCCCAGCGACTTTGCCCCGACAGCCTGAGCCTGCTACCTGTCCGGCAAATCACCTCGACCGACGAGTAGCGCCATGACCGAGACCTTGCCCGACCGGCTGTCCTCCAATCCCAACAGCCCGTTCTACAACGAGGAGCTGCTCGCGAGGGATATCGGCGTCCGCTTCAAGGGCGCTGAGAAGACCAATGTCGAGGAATACTGCGTCAGCGAGGGCTGGGTCCGCCTGACCGCCGGCAATGCCAAGGACCGCCATGGCAACCCGATGACGATCAAGCTGAAGGGCGCCGTCGAGCCTTACTTCCGCAACGCCGAGTGAGGCTCGCCGCGGGCGAGCGACAGCGCGAAGGCGGCAAGCGCCAGCACGGATAGCCCGGCGCGGACGCCATGCAGCGCGCCCCAGCGCTCGATCAGCGCCCGGCTCGCCGCTCCCGCCTGCTCGGTGCCGAGCAGCAGGAGCGCGTTGTTCACCGGCGCGATCACGATCAGCGTGAACGGCAGGTTGGCGAGCATCAGCGCCGCGCCGACCAGCCAGAGCGGGCTTCGCGCCCGCCAGAAGGCGAGCACACCGACAAGGCTTGCCAGCACCGCGAGCCCGGCCTGCATCCGCGCCGCGCGGGGGTAGCTTTCCTGCCAGTGCAGCAGCAGCGGGGCATCTGTGAGCGCAAGCCGCGCCGGCTGCTCGGCGATGAGGATATAGATCGCCGCACCAGCAAACAGCGTCGCCAGGATCAGCGCGACGAGCCCCGTGGCGGAAGCACCGCTTTTCTGCGCGGTCGCGTCGGGACCGGAGTCAGGCATGGCCATCTCCTTGAAATGAACAGCATGCTATATATCATTGCATAGCATGCTGTTCAACTACAAGCTTTCCGGATTGAGCCATGCATGACCAGCTTCAAGACCAACTCCGCCGGCTATCTCGCCAATCATGTCGCCCGCCTGTTCGCGCGTGAGCTCGCCGAGGCGGTGCGCCCGCTCGGCCTCGCACCGGCGCAGTTCATGGTGCTGCTCGAGCTCTGGCGCGAGGACGGGTTGACGCAGAAGAATCTGGTCGGCCGGCTCGATGTCGAGCAGGCGACCATGGCGGCGACACTGGCTCGTATGGAGCGTGACGGCCTGATCGAGCGCCGGCCTGATCAGGCCGATGCGCGCGCCCGCCGCGTCCAGCTCACGCCGCGGGCGCGAGCGCTGCAGGAGCCGGCACTCGCCGCCGCGAAGGGCGTCAACGTACGGGCTTTGGCCGGTTTCTCCGATGACGAGCGCGAAGCCGTTCTCTCCGGCCTGCGTCGCATCGTCGGCGCGCTCTCGCGTGGCGCGGAACTCGGCTAGATCAGCGTCCTAACGACGGGGCCGTCGACGTCAGCTCGGCACGGCGCCGCGCAGTAGTCCTACGAGCTCGGCTTGGCGGGTCACGCCTGTCTTGGCGAAGACCTGCCTGAGCGTGGTGCGCGCCGTCCCTTCGGTCCAGCCGAGCATGACGGCCGCCTCGCGTGGGGCGTGGCCACCGGCGATCAGCGCGGCGAGCCGTGCTTCCGATGGGCTGAGGTCGAAGAGGCCGGCGACGAGGTCGGCTGACGGTGCCTTCGCCTGGACCAGCGGAGTTGCGACGAGGATCGCGGTCGCCTGGCTGAACAGATCGTGGGCCGCCCCCTTGATCGGGACCAGGTGAAAGATGATCGGCGGCAGGTCATTGCGCGCCCGCATCGGGATCGAACGGACCGCAGCCATCTGCCCGCCTTGGGCCAGCGCTTCCAGCGCGGTCGCGAAAAGCGCATCGGCGCCGGCATCGGTCAGTTTAAGGCGGGAGGGAAGGTCCTCGATCGCAGACGGCATCAGCCGCGTGAGAAGGCTATTCGCCGCGAGGATCCGGCCGCCCTTGCCGAGCACGGCTGCTGCCAGCCGCATGAGCTCTAGCGCCGCTGCGGCGCTACGGGCGCGCTCGACCTCCAGATGATTGGCGATCAAGGCTGCCCGTGCCAGATGCGGTCGGACCCGGTCGAGCGCCGCGACGATCGTCCGTGAGAACGGCCCGGCGTCGAACGGCTTTTCGAGATTGACCATCGCGAAGTCGCCAGAGGGGATGCTGATCGCGGTCGCGACGCCGGAGCCGTAGCCACGCGGGATCAGAAAGTCGCGATAGAGGGGCAATTGTTCGGCCTCGCCGGGCGCAAAGACATCGCCGTCGGTGATGAAGCCGGCGTGCTGAAAGGCGACGGCCCGCTTGGTGCGCTCGTTCTGCGCTCCGCCTTGGGCGAGCCAGATCTCGTCCCACATCTCCTTGAACGTCTCGCTCGTACTGACGATCGACAATCGCTCCTCGCCGATCCGGGAGAACAGCGCGGCCGTCGCGTCACAATCGCGTGCCAGCCCCCCGAGCCAGCCCTGCCATCGTTCGGGGATCACGGCGGCCTCATAGAGGCCGTCGATCAGCGCCTCGTATCCATCGCCGAATGGCAAACGTGTCTCCTCTCGCAACTGCAACCAGAGCTAGCACGCTTCTCGCGAAAACGCCTTGTAGAAGAAGGTCGAGCCGCAATCGCGCCCGTCGGGCATCAGCGCATAGCGCGGGATAGTGCCGACCTCGGTCCAGCCGAGACGGTTGTAGAGGCGCCGCGCCGCGCCGGCCTCGTCGGTATCGAGCACCAAAAGGTCGCGTCCCAGCGCCAGCGCAGCGGCCTCCGCTGCCCGCATCAGCGCCTCGCCGATGCCGCGGCGGCGTGCCCGCGAATGCACCAGGACCTTGGCGATTTCGGCCCGGTGCGGCTGATTTGGCTTCCCGACCGGATGGAGCTGCGCCGTGCCGACGATGCCGGTTTCGTCGCTTGCTACGAACAGCAGAACGCGGCCGGCTGCGACCTCGGCCGCGGTGCCGCGCCAGAAGCCCGAGAAATCATCCTGCGTATTCCAATCCATGAAGCCGACCGAGGCGCCATTGGTGACGGCGTCGTGAAGGATCTCGGTTAGCGCTGGGATGGCGGCTAGCGCTGCCTCCCCGTCGAGCTGTTCGATCGTCACGCTAGCTAACTCCGTCATGCTTCGCCTCCGCGCCGCCGGCTGACGGCCACGTCTACTATGCAAGATTAATTCCAATATAATAGATAGTAATAAACCCTGGCACTCTGCCCCGCCGTCAACCCGGATTTTACGACGTTTGGCGAATTCCGGTCTCTCCGGCCCAAATCCGGCAGGTGATTTCCGAAAAAGTCACGGGCTCGCGTGTTGCTTGAGGCGGAAGACGCCGGGAACGGCGCCGGCGCAGGGGAGGCGTCGATGAACAGGGGCTTGGAATACGTCGGCCGATCGGTGGTCCGCTTCATCACGCGCGGCAAGCCGCAAAGCGGCCCAGTCGACCGCAAGGCCCTGGCCCGCCTGAAGGCCGCGCTCAGACCCGGCGATGTGCTGCTGGTCGAAGGTCACATGAAGGTCTCGGCCGCGATCAAATACCTGACCCAGTCGACTTGGTCGCATGCGGCGCTCTATGTCGGCGACACCGGCAAGTTCAGTCCTGAGGGCGAACCGCTCGTCCTTGCCGAAGTCGAGATGGATGTCGGCTGCGTGCTCTCGCCCTTGTCGAAATACGGCGCCTTCGGCACCCGGATCTGCCGCCCGCAGGCCCTCGACCGCGAAGGCCGCCAGACCGCCGTCGACTACGTGCTCGAACGGCTCGGCACGCAGTATGACCTCAAGAACATCCTCGACCTGGCGCGTTGGCTGATCCCGATTCCGTGGGCGCCGGCCGGCTTCCGCCGCCGCATGATCGCGCTTGGCTCCGGCGATCCGACGCGGGCGATCTGTTCGACGCTGATCGCTCAGGCATTCGAGGCGGCGCGCTATCCGGTGCTGCCGACCGTCGAATATGCCAGCGCGATGGACGAGCAGGATTTCGAGGAGATCCTGCACATCCGGCACCATTCGCTTTATATGCCGCGCGATTTCGACATCTCGCCCTATTTCTCGGTGGTGAAGCCGACCCTGGAGGCCGGTTTCGACTATAAGCGGCTGAACTGGGCGCAGGAGCGCCTGCTCGCGGCAGGGTGAAACGGCGGCCGATCCGCCCCGCACTCTTGGCGCAAGGGGCGCGCACTGCTATGGCGCGCGCATGAGCACCCGCAGTTTCGACAACATCCGCAATTTCTCGATCGTGGCGCATATCGACCACGGCAAGTCCACCCTCGCCGACCGGCTGATCCAGCAGACCGGCACGGTGGCGGCGCGCGACATGAGCGAGCAGATCCTCGACTCGATGGATATCGAGAAGGAACGCGGCATCACCATCAAGGCGCAGACGGTCCGGCTGGACTACCTGGCCGAGGATGGGAAGACTTACATTCTCAACCTGATGGACACGCCCGGGCACGTCGACTTCGCCTATGAGGTCTCGCGCTCGCTGGCGGCCTGCGAGGGCTCGCTGCTGGTCGTCGACGCCTCGCAGGGCGTCGAGGCGCAGACGCTGGCGAATGTCTACCAGGCGCTCGACGCCGGCCACGAGATCGTCACCGTCCTCAACAAGATCGACTTGCCCGCGGCCGAGCCCGAGCGGATCAAGCAGCAGATCGAGGACGTGATCGGCCTCGACGCCTCCGAAGCGGTGCCGATCTCGGCCAAGACCGGCCTCAACATCGAGGGCGTGCTCGAAGCCATCGTCAAGCGGCTGCCGGCGCCGAAGGGCGATCTCGAAGCCCCGCTCAAGGCCCTGCTGGTCGACAGCTGGTACGACGCCTATCTCGGCGTCGTCGTGCTCGTGCGCATCATCGACGGCGTGCTGAAGAAAGGCATGACCATCCGGATGATGCGGGCAAACGCCGTCTATGGCGTCGATCGCGTCGGCGTGTTCAAGCCGAAGATGCTCGAAGTGAAGGAACTCGGCCCCGGCGAGGTCGGCTTCTTCACCGCCTCGATCAAGGAAGTCGCCGACACCGCGGTCGGGGACACCATCACCGACGACAGGAAGCCGATCGCCGAGCCCCTGCCGGGCTTCAAGCCGGTACAGCCGGTGGTGTTCTGCGGCATCTTCCCGGTCGACGCCGCCGATTTCGAGGTGCTGCGCAGCGCCATGTCGCGGCTTCGCCTGAACGATGCCAGCTTCTCCTATGAGATGGAGACGAGCGCCGCGCTCGGCTTCGGCTTCCGCTGCGGTTTCCTCGGGCTGCTGCATCTCGAGATCATCCAGGAGCGGCTCGAGCGCGAGTTCAACCTCAACCTGATCTCGACCGCCCCCTCGGTCGTCTACCATCTCAAGCTGCGCGACGGCACGACGCTGGAGCTGCACAACCCGGCCGACATGCCGGACGTAATGAAGATCGAATTCATCGAGGAGCCCTGGATCCGCGCCACGATCTTCACCCCGGACGAATATCTCGGCTCGGTGCTGAAGCTCTGCCAGGACCGGCGCGGCCTGCAGATCGACCTCAACTATGTCGGCTCGCGCGCCAAGGTCGTCTACGACCTGCCGCTGAACGAGGTGGTGTTCGACTTCTACGACCGGCTGAAGTCCATCTCGAAGGGATATGCCTCCTTCGACTACGCCATCACCGACTATCGCGAGGGCGACCTCGTGCGCATGTCGATCCTGGTCAATGCCGAGCCGGTGGACGCGCTCTCCATGCTGGTCCACCGCTCGCGCGCCGACGCGCGCGGCCGGGCGATGTGCGAGAAGCTCAAGGAGCTGATCCCGCCGCACATGTTCCAGATTCCTGTGCAGGCAGCCATCGGGGGCAAGATCATCGCCCGCGAGACGATCCGGGCGCTGCGCAAGGACGTGACCGCGAAGTGCTATGGCGGCGACGCCTCGCGCAAGCGCAAGCTCCTGGACAAGCAAAAGGAAGGCAAGAAGAAGATGCGGCAGTTCGGCCGCGTCGAGATCCCGCAGGAAGCCTTCATCGCCGCGCTAAAGATGGACGACTGAGCCAAGGGCTTAGCTCCAGCGTACGCATATCCGGGAACCATCCCGGCAATCACGGTGTTGATCCACGGCCCTGCACTCAAAGGGAGGACAGCACCGTGGACAGACGTTCCTTCATCGCAAGCCTGATCGGCGGCCTGGCTGCCGCAAGCTTCGCCTCGGCGGGATTGGCGGCGCAACCGTCAAAGATGCCCCAGCCGGGAGATCGGCGCCGGCCTGACGACGCCCCCAAGGTCGATTTCGAGGCCCTCGACAAGACCGAGGCCGACTACGCCCAGTACTACTATTATGGACGGCCACGACCCTACTGGCGGCGGCGATATTGGGGTCCCCGCTACTATGGTCCTCGCTACTATCGGCCCTACCCGTACTATCGGCCCTATGGCTACTACCGGCCCTATCGCCGCTTTTACGGAGGCCCGCGTTATTATTGGTAGCGCTCTCGGCTGAGCTACCAGCTCGAATGACACCCGCGCAGGAGGCTCCTGCGCGGGGATCGCTAAAGGCTTGTCAAAGATTGGCGCCGAGGCCTCGAAGCTCGGTCCTGAGATCGATCGGCTCGATGAAGTGCACCGCCTGCATGCCCACCGAGCGGGCAGCCTCAACATTCTTGCCGCTGTCGTCGACGAAGATGCACTCGCCCGCACTCAGCCCGTAGCGCTCCAGCAGCACATTGTAGATCGCCGGATCGGGCTTCAGCAGCCGCTCATGCGCCGAGACGATCACGCCGTCGAAGCTCTGCAGGAACGGGAAGCGGATCAGGCATTCCGCCCATTTCTCGCGCGAGAAATTGGTGATTGCGTAAACCTCTTCGCCCTTCGCCTTGAGATCGGCCAGCACCGCGACGCTATCCTCGATCGTGCCCGGTACGGTCTCGTGCCAGCGCTCGTCGAAGGCTTTGATCTCAGCTTCCCATTCGGGATGCTCGGCGACCAGCAATGCGACCGCCTCGGACCAGGGCCGGCCGCGATCCTGCTCGATGTTCCAGGCGGCCGTGCAGACGTTCTTCAGGAACCAGTCGCGCTTGGCGTCGTCCGGAATGAGATTGCGGTAGAGATGGAACGGGTCCCAGCGCAGCAGGACATTGCCGACATCGAACACGACCTTACGATTCTCAGGCACGACAGGCTTCTCCATTCCAGTTCGCGGCGATCGGATCGCGCGGCTCACGTCCTTGTGCGCGAGCGGGCGTAACTTTCACACCGATTCTGGCGTATTCGCGTTGAGGATAGACAATCAAGGTGACGAATGGCTTCCGCAGCAGCCAGCTACTGGCCCTGGAATGATCGGCAAGGGCGCTTCTCCGCTTTGCGCGCCGGCTGCTTCGCGCTCGTCCTCGTGCCGGCCCTGATCCTTGCCTGGCAGGCCTGGATGCATCAGCTCGGCTCGAAGCCGTGGACGCAGGCCGTGCACGACACCGGCACCTGGGCTTTGCGCATCCTCGTCATCACGCTGGCGGTGACGCCGTTGCGCCGCATCCTCGACTGGAACAAGTTGATCGGCATCCGCCGCATGCTCGGCCTGTCGGCAATGACCTACGCGCTCGGCCATCTCGCGCTCTACAGCATCGACCTTGCCTTCGACTGGGGTCTGATCCTCTCCGAGATCGTCAAGCGCTTCTATCTCGTCGTCGGCATAACCGCGCTCATCGGCCTCGTCGTGCTCGGCATCACCTCGACCGACGGCATGATCCGCCGCCTCGGTTCGGGGCGCTGGCAGCGCTTGCACAACCTCGTCTACCTGATCGCCTGCCTCGGCCTGTTTCATTTCGCACTGCAGTCGAAGATCGACGTCACCCAGCCGGTGCTGCTGACTGGCCTGTTCGCACTGCTGATGGCGTATCGCGGGCTGAACCGCCTTCGTATTCCGCTGAGCTTCGGCTCGCTCGCGCTGACGGCGCTTGGCGTCGGTCTCGCCACCGCACTGGCTGAAACCGCCTGGTATGCCTTCGCCACCGGCGCCTCGGCCTGGCTGATCTTCCAGGCCAATGCCGACATCGTCGTCTATCAGGACTGGACGGCGGTGCGCCCGGGCCACTGGGTCGCACTCATCGGGCTTGCGCTCGCCGTGCTGCACCTCTTCCGCAAGCCGGCGCCGAAGCCGGCGAGGCGCGAGCGCCGGCCGGCGATGGCCTCCGAGGCCGCGGGCGGCTGAACCCTGTCGTCATTGCGAGGAGTGCAAGCTCCGAAGCAATCCAGGGGCGGCAGAGCTCAACGCCCCCTAGATTGCTTCGCTTCGCTCGCAATGACGGAGTGGTCTGATTCAGCCCTCGCGCCGCGACAGTTCCAATATCGTCTCGATCAGCACGCGGATCGCGATGCCGGCATCAAGCTCGGTCATGTTCTCCAGCGGCGAATGGCTGATGCCCTTCTCGCAGCGTACGAACAGCATGGCCGAGGGGCAGAGCTTGGCCATTTCCATCGCATCGTGACCCGCGCCCGAGGGCAGGCGCCGCGCCGTCAGGTTCGAGCCGGTGCGGGCGATACCGGTGGCGAGCGCTTCCTGCAGGCCCTCGTCCATCGGCACAGCGTCGCCGCGTGAATAGGGCGTGATGGTCAGGCCGACCCCGCGACGTGCCGCGATCTCGGCGAAACGGCGATGGATCTCGCCGTCCATGCTGGCGACGGTCGCGCCCTCCGGAGCGCGGTAATCGATGGTGAAGTCGACCGCGCCCGGCACGACATTGGTGGCGCCGGGATCGGCCCGGAAGACGCCGACCGTGCCGACAGCGCGCTCATGCTCCAGGGCGATCGCCTCCAGGGCGATCGCCATCTCCGCTGCGGCCGCGAGCGCGTCCTTGCGTAGCCGCATCGGCACCGTGCCGGCATGGCCGGCCTCGCCGGTGACGCGGACGCCGGCGCGTCCCTGCGCGGCGATGGCGGTAACGATGCCGACCGCCTCGTTCTCGGCCTCGAGCACCGGGCCCTGCTCGATATGGACCTCGAGATAGGCCTTCACGGAGCCTGGCTTGCGGGCGAGCGCCGCGATCCCCGCCGGATCGCCGCCGAAGGCGATGAGTGCGTCCCGCAGCACGACGCCGTCGGCATCGCGCGCCGCGAGCCAGCTTTGGTCATAGCGGCCGGTCAGTGCCGCCGAGGTCGAGAGCGAGGTCGGGAAACGCACTGTCTCCTCGTCGCCGAAGGCGACCACCTCGACCGCGAAGGGCAGGGTGATGCCGGCATCACGGATCGCCTGCACCGCCAGGATGCCGGCGACGACGCCGAGATTGCCGTCGAAGCGCCCGCCATCGCGGACGGTGTCGATATGCGAGCCGATCAGCACCGCCGGCAGTCCGGGTGCCGCGCCCTCGCGCCGGCCCTGCACCGAGCCGGCGGCGTCGATGAAGGCGGTCAGGCCCGACACCTCCATCGCGCCTTTGACGTATTCCGCGCCCTGCCGATGGGACGGCGAGAGATAGAGCCGCGTCAGCTTGCCCGGCTCGTCGGTGAACCGGTTGAGGCCGGCGAGGGCGGCGAAGGCGCGGGCGCCGAGGACGGCGGGAGAAGGCAGGGGCGTGGTCATGGAATCAAACCTAGCGGGCCGGCCACGGGCATGGCCAGCCCGCTTTAGCGCGGCAGGAGCGATTTGGCTGTCAGTAGGTCGCGCGCCCACCGGACAGATCGAAGACCGCGCCGGTGGTGAAGCTGTTCTCGGCCGAGGCGAGGAATGCGACCATCGAGGCGACTTCGTCAGGCTGCAGGAAGCGTCCGCGCGGGATCTTGGCCAGCATGTAGCCGATATGCTCCTCGCTCATCTGGTCGAAGATCCGGGTGCGGGCGGCGGCCGGGGTGATGCAGTTCACCGCGATGTCCTGCTGCGCCAACTCCTTGCCGAGCGACTTGGTCAGCGCGATCACCGCCGCCTTCGAGGCCGAATAGGCCGAGGCGTTGGGGTTGCCTTCCTTGCCGGCGATCGAGGCGACCAGCACGAGGCGTCCGTAATTACGTTTGATCATGCCGGGGACCACCGCCTGGCAGCAATGCAGTGTGCCGTCGACATTGAGGCGCATGATCTTCGCCCATTCGTCGAGCGGGTATTCCCAGGTCTTCAGATTCGGCCCGGCGATGCCGGCGCTGGTGACGAGGATGTCGACGCTGCCATGGCGCTGCTCCAGCTCGGCTGCGGCGGCATTCACCGCCTTGGCGTCGGTCACGTCGATCGCAAGCCCGCTCGCGGCCGGCCCGATCGCCGCCGCCGCTTCATTGGCGAGCTTGCCGTCGAGATCCCAGATCGCGACCTTGGCGCCGCTGGCGGCGAGACGTTCGGCAACGGCACGGCCGATACCCTGCGCGCCGCCGGTGATGATGGCGACCCTGCCGTTCAAATCGATTTGATTCATTGAAATGACGCCCCTCCCTGGAACTGCGGGCGGACTTTAGCGCAAAGCCGTCCGCCGCAAAGTCGCGGTGGCTCAAGGGAGGGTTGCGTCAGGGCTGGAGCATGTTCCGCAAAAGTGGGAACCGCTTTTGCGATGAGAACCTGCTCCAGCTTTTTGATTTTGCGCGAATTCTTCTCGTTCGACCGATTCCGGTCGAACGGAAAGCGCGCAGTGCTCAGCGCGCGTTGCGAAAGGCGCTCGGGCTGAACACGGTGCGCAACAGGATGCCGAGATCGAGCCAGAACGACCAGTTGTCGATGTACCAGTGATCATAGGCGATACGCCGGGCCATCTTTTCGTCGGTATCGGTCTCGCCCCGCAGGCCGTTGACCTGGGCCCAGCCGGTGATGCCGGGCTTGACGTTGTGACGCCGCGCATAGAGCGCGATCTTGCGCTGGAACTCGCGGTCATGGGCGAGCGCGTGTGGGCGCGGACCGACCAGCGACATCTGCCCGGCGATGACGTTCAGGAGCTGCGGCAGCTCGTCGAGATTGTAGCGCCGCAGGAAACCGCCGATCCGCGTGATGCGCGGATCGTTGCGCGTCGCCTGCCTGACCACCTCGCCATCATCAGTCGTCGTCATCGTGCGGAACTTGAAGATCCGGAACGGCTGCTGGTTGAAACCGTAACGGCGCTGCAGGAACAGCACCGGACCCTTCGAGTCGAGCTTGATCGCAAGCGCGACCAGCAGCAGCAGCGGCAGGCTTGCAACGAGGATCGCGCTCGCGGCGAGGACGTCGAAGACGCGCTTGAATAGGATCTGGACGAAGGACAGGGCCGGGCGCGTCAGCCTGAGCGAGGCGAGCGAGCCGATCCGCACGATATGGGGATTGTCGAAGCGGTCCATGACGCGCTCCGGCGTCAGGTGGATCGCGACCGGCAGGTTCATGAAGGCGTCGATGCAGGCATCGATCGTCTCATGGTCCGACCAGGGCAGGGCGATGAAGACGGCGTCCGGCTTGAGGTCGCGGGCTCTGGCCGACGCCGTGGCGAGGTCGGCGGCGAGGGCCGCGGCGGGATCGTTGATCCGGCGCGAATCGTTGCTGCGCAGGAAGGCGACGTCGACGATCGAGAAGCCGATGTTCCAGGGCTGGTGGCGCGAGACGAAGGACATCACCTCGCTCTCGCGGCCGATCAGGAACACGCGCTCGGAGGTGATCCTGCCGGTTTTCGAGGCCATCGAGATGGTGCGCACGATCGCCGAGCGGGCGAGCGCGATCAGCGGCACGCCGGCGATATAGGTGACGAGGACGACGGCGCGCGAATACTGGTCGTTGACCTTGGCCATGAAGACGATGGCGACGAAGGCGATCATCGCCAGATTCCAGACCGTGAAGGCCGAGGTGATCTGGCCCTTGGTCGAGAGGTAGTTTTCCAGCCGGTAGCGGCCGCGCATCAGATTGGTGAAGACGAAGATCGCGGCGATCATCGAGGCGAGCTCGACGGTGACCTTGTCGTTGCCGAGATGGCGATAGGCGACGAAGTGGTAGACGATCGAGGTGCCACCGACCACGGTCAGGACGGTCACCGCATCGACCAGCGCGGTGATCAGGCCGATCCAGTGGCGCAGCACATTGGCGCGCTGGTCGGCTGCCGTGGTGACTTCATAGTTCAGGTCGTTGACGCTCATCATGCCGCACTCGCTCGGTCATGGGCAGTCCGGATTCGGCACAGGGGATGCGCCGAAAGGCCGCCTCACCCGTCGAGGTGGCAAGGGCGATGCCGTAGAGGCATGAAGCCGGTTTCGCAGAAAATGCGCCGGAATCGGCCCGGATGAACCGGAGTCAGGCGCAGCACGAGCGGAACGCGTCCCATTACGAAACAACCTGCGGGATAGAGGGCCAGCGGAGCGACAAGACCCACTCTCGGATCAGGGAAAGACAGCGTTCATCCTATGGCGGGGTTTCGCTTGACCCTGGCAAGAAACGCAACGAAGACAACAGCCTACGCCGTCAGCATGGCGACGTGTGCGCCAGCAGCGATCGAGATGAACGTCGTTCTCTTCCAGTCTTCGCAGCGACGGGCCGCCCTTTCCGCCCCGCCCGAACCGCCGCGCCGCGACATCGCCGGCGTCCCGGTCGCGGCGCTGACGCATGACGAGGCGCTCGCACTGGTCGGCCATGCTTTCGACGGCGGCGGCCATCTGCATCTGGCCTACTGCAACGCGAACCTCGTCAATATCGCCGCGCGTGATGCCGGCTTGCGCGAGCGTCTCGCCGGCTTCCTGGTCCTGCCCGACGGGATCGGCGTCGATATTGCCTCGCGCCTGCTCTACGGCACGACATTCCCGGCCAATCTCAACGGCACCGACTTCACGCCGGCGATCCTCGCCGCCCGCAGGCGGCCGCTCTCGGTGATGCTGCTCGGCGGCAAGCCGGGCGTCGCCGAGCGCGCCGCGGCGAGGCTGCGCGCCGATTATCCGCAGCATCGCTTCGCAGTCCTGAGCCACGGCTATTTCACGCCGCAGGAGGAGCCCGCTCTGCTGGCGCGGCTCGCGCATGAACGGCCCGATCTTCTGCTGGTCGCCTTCGGCAATCCGCGGCAGGAGCAGTGGATCGCCGATCGCATCGATGCCCGCCACTGCGCGGTCGCGGCCGGGATCGGCGCACTGTTCGACTTCCTCGCCGGCGAGGTGGCACGGGCGCCGGAAACAGTGCGCGCCCTGCGGCTGGAATGGATCTATCGGCTCTGGCTCGAGCCGCGCCGGCTCTGGCGGCGCTATGTCGTCGGTAATCCCGCCTTCCTGATGCGCGTGCTGCGCCAGAAGCTGGCAGGGCGCAGCGCCTGAGAGCGCCTAGGATTTCTTCCCGACGATGACGCCGAAGAGCGGGCCGGCGCCGATCATCACCAGGAAGACCCTGATGATGTGATGGGCCGCGACGAAGGCGACCTCGGTGTGCAGCGCCAGTGCGATCAGGCTCATCTCGGCAAGGCCGCCGGGCGAGTAGGCCAGGATCAGCGGCACCGGCTTGTAGCTCGAGACATGCGCCACCGCGAAGGCGAAGATCAGGGTCAGCACGACCAAGATCACGGTCGAGCCGAGCGAGAGCAGGAGGATGCGCAGGATCGCCTGCGGCGGCGTGCCGACAAAACGGCAGCCGATGGTGACGCCGAGGATCAGCTGGGCGACGTTGACGATCTCGTAGGGCGGCACGGAATCGCTGAGGCCGACGAGGTGCACGGCGGCCGAGACCAGCATCGGCCCGAGTAACTGCTTCGCCGGCAGCCGCAACGCATGGGCGAGCATCACCCCGGCGATTGCACTGGCGACCAGCCAAAACCAGCCCAGCGCCGATGTCTGGAACATCGACGGGCCCTGGTTGCGGTTGATGCCGAGCGAGACGCCTTCGAGCCATTGCACGATGAAGGGCAGCGTCATCACCACCAGCAGGATGCGGGCCGAATGGATCAGCGCGATGGTGCGGGCATCGCCGCCCTTCTCCTCGCCGGTGATCACCATCTCGACGAGGCCGCCCGGCATGCCGGAGAAGAAGGCCGTCACGGGATCGTAGCCGGCGACCCGGCGGAAATAGGTGACGCAGCATAGGCCGCAGGCGACCATGAACAGCACGAGCCCGCCGAGCGTCGGCAGCCAGTTCGGCATTTGCGCGACGATCTCCGGCTTGAAGCCGGAGCCGAGCAGTACGCCGATCACCGCCGACATCGGCGGGCGGATCACTGATGGCGCCGCCACCGGCGTGCGGGCGATCGCAGCCGCAGTGCAGAACACCATCGAGCCCAGCATCCAGGGCAGCGGCAGGCGGTAATAAGCGAAGAGCCAGCCGCCGAGCGTGCCGAGCGCGAGGGCGAAGAGGAAACGGCGCCAGGGAAAGCGTCGGGGCGATAGTTCGCTGATGCCGTTGACCGCATCCCTCAGCAGATCCCGCATCGCCCCGATCACCTCCCTGAGACGCATGCGCATGGCACCGTCACGGCGCTGCTATACGCCATCCGCATGGCGATGACAGGGCGTTGTCGGCATGGCGCCTTTGCCCTCTTGGCGGAGCGAGCGGATGTGGCGGCAACCCCGCCATGCTCGCAAGCCACTGACGAACGGGCAGAAAATCAGCGACAGTCAAGTCCTGCAGATATCTGATAGGCCGTCGGCGTCTTCCGCCCGGCTCGGGGCAGCCATGAGCGAAGACCGCCTTTCGGAAGCGATCGGTCGCGGCAGCGAAGGCATCGGCTTGGCCGAAGCGCTGCCTGTTTCGGCCGACGAGGACGCAAGTCCGACAGAGCCTCCCGAATCGCGCGGTCTCGAACGGCCGCTGCCGCCCGTTCTCTCCACCCCCTCTCGCGAGAGCTGGCTCGCGACCCGCCGCAATCGCGCCGGTTTGTGGTGGCGCAGGGCGAGCCCCAACCTGCGCGGCACCGTCTATATGATCACGGCGCTGCTGGTTTACGCGGTGATGGTCGGCGCTTTCAAACATCTGGGCACGGCGATCCCGCTGGTCGAGACGCTGATGATCCGCCAGATCATCATGAGCGCCGTGATCGTCGCCATCGCCGGCCGCGGCCTGAAGCGGGCATTGAAGACCGACCGGCCCGGCCTGCAGATCTTCCGCGGCTTGATCACGCTGGCCTCGATGCTCTGCGGCTTCAGCGCCCTCATCCACATTCCGCTGGCCCAGGCGACTTCGATCAGCTTCAGCCAAGTGCTGTTCGTCACCGTCGCGGCCGTGCTGATCCTGAAGGAGCGCGTCGACCGGGCGCGTTGGGTCGCGACCGTCCTTGGCTTTGCCGGCGTACTGATCATGCTGAACCCGTCGGCGGATGGGTTGAATTTCTGGGCGCTGATGTCGCTTTGCGGTGCGTTGTTCGGCGCCGGCATCACCATCAGCGTGCGCATACTCGGCACCAGCGAGCGGACCGAAACGATCCTGATCTATCAGGGCCTGGTGCTGATGGTCGTCCTCGCTTGGCCGGCCTTCACCTTCTGGGTCTGGCCGACACCGGAGCAATGGTTCTGGCTGGTGCTGCTCAGCCTGTTCGGCACTGCAGGGCAGTGGCTGATCACCAAGGCCTATCAGGTCGGCGAGGCGTCGGCGCTGGCACCGCTCGATTTCAGCCGCCTGATCTTGGCGGTTTTCACCGGCTTCGTCTTCTTCGCCGAGATCCCGACGCTGACGACACTCATCGGTGCCGCCATCGTCATCGGCGCGACGCTCTACACCATGCGCCGCAATGCCCGAGGCAGGATTGGCGCCGATCTCTCCACCCCGCCCTGACGCTCAAGCCACGAGACGCCCATGACGCATCATCAGCTCGATGCTTCCCTCGCCACCTGCCATTGGGGCTATTTCGACGCCGGGTTGAAGCCGGTGCTGGAGATCGACAGCGGCGACAGCGTCACCATCCGCACCGTCACCGGTGGCCCCGCCCACTTGCCGGAAGGCAATGCGACGATCCCGCCGGAGATCCACGAGATCCACGCCAAGGCCGAGCGCATGGTGCCCGGCCACATCCTCACCGGTCCGATCGCGATCAGGGGCGCCAAGCCTGGCCAGGTGCTGGAAGTGCAGATCAGGAGCGTCAAGCCGCGCACCGATTTCGGCTACACCATGTTCCGCCCGCTCGGCGGCACGCTGCCGGACGAGTTCGATTATCACGCCTTCCGCTACATCCATCTCGACCGTGAGCGGAACATCGCCAATCTGCCCTGGGGCATGGAATTGCCGCTTGCGCCCTTCTTTGGCGTGATGGGCACGGCGCCGCCGGCCCATTGGGGGCGGGTGACCTCGCTGATCCCGCGCGCCTTCGGCGGCAACATCGACAACAAGGAATTGGGCGCCGGCGCGACGCTCTACTTGCCTGTGTTCGTCGAGGGCGCGCTGTTCTCATGCGGCGACGGCCATGGCGCGCAGGGCGACGGCGAGGTCTGCATCACCGCGATCGAGACGGCACTGGAAGGCACCTTCGAATTCCATCTGCGCGAGGATCTCTCCTTCGCCATGCCGCGGGGCGAGACCAGAACCCATCACATCACCATGGGCATCGATCCCGATCTCGACATCTGTGCGAAAGACGCGCTGCGTGAGATGATCGGCCTGATTACTGCGCGGACGAAGCTGACGCGGGACGAGGCCTATATGCTCTGCAGCCTCGCCGCGGACCTGCGCGTGACCCAGACGGTCAACGGCTCCAAGGGCATCCACTGCATGCTGCCGAAGAGCCTGGTGCCCTGAGCGGCTACAACATCGGCAGACCGCGCGGCTTCGGTCCGCGCGGGAAGGCGGCGTCGAGCCGGGCGATATCCTCGTCACCGAGCTGCAGCGCGAGCGCGCCGGCATTATCCTCAGCATGACCAGCCTTCGCCGCTTTCGGGATGGCGAAGACGCAAGGCTTGCGCGTCAGGAAGGCGAGCGCGACCTGACGCGGGCTTGCGCCATGGGCGGCGGCGATCTCGGCCAGCACCTTGCCCTGCGCCGAGTGCCCTTCCGGGAAATCGTCTTGCCCGAACGGGCTGTAGGCGGTGACGGCGACGCCGTTGCGCTCGCACCACGGGATCACCGCATGCTCGATCGCCCGTTCGCGCAGGTGATAGAGGACCTGGTTGCAGGCGATCCTGCCCGGGCCGGCGAGCTTCAGTGCCTCGTCGAGATCTGGGACGTCGAAATTGCTGACGCCCCAGGACAGTATCTTGCCCTCGGCCCGGAGGTCCTCGAACGCCGCGAAGGTCTCGGCCAGCGGGTATGAACCGCGCCAGTGCAGAAGGTAGCAGTCGAGCCGATCCGTTTTCAGCCGCTTCAGTGATTGCTCGCAGGCCTTGCGGGTTCCGGCCTTGGAGGCGTTGTGCGGCAGCACCTTCGAGACCAGGAAAACCTCGTCGCGTCGCCCGGCGATCGCTTCGCCGGTGATCTCCTCGGCGCGGCCATCGCCATACATCTCGGCGCTGTCGATATGGGAGAGTCCAAGATCGAGCCCGCGTCGCAGCGCCGCGATTGCCTCGCCGCGCGGCGCGCGCTCGATGTTCCAGGTGCCCTGGCCAATTCGCGAGACCGCTGGACCGCCTTTGCCGAATGCCTGTGTCATTGCGCTCACCCTGTCGTTCAGCGGACCTCGACCTCGTAACGGCCATGACGGATTTCGCCGTCGGAATAGCGCACGCGCACCTCGAAACTGTCACGGCCGCGATAATCGGAGTTCGAGGTGTATTCGAAGGCGAGCGCTTTCCCGACCTTGCCGTCGCAATGCTGGTGGGCTCCAGGGCCATAGACCGCCTTGGCCTTGCGCGTCAGCATCCGGACCGTGCCGTGCTGCGGCTTCTGCGTCAGCACGGCGGTCGGCCGCTTCACCTGCCGGCAACGCTTGTCCATGGTCATGTAGGTCTGCTGCATGAAGGTCGGCTCGCCGGCGACGGCGCGGTCGATGCCGTCGTTACCTGCATCGCCCGAGGTCACGCAGCCTCCGAGCGCGCTGCAGAGCAGGATGAGGCCCAGCGTCATCATTCCGGGTACGGGCATGGCTCTCCTCGCGGCGCGGGGCCGATCACACCGGCGGCGTGCCGTTGGCCGCCAGAACCTCGCCGGCGAGATAGAGCGAGCCGCAGATCAGGATGCGCGGCGGCGCCGGCCAGCTCCGCGATGCGATCTCCCGCAGTGCCTGTTCCACCGAGCCTGCGACCTCGGCCTTGAGGCCCGCTTCGCGCGCCAGCGTCGCGACCTCGTCGGCGGAGCGAGCCGCGAGCTGGTTCTGCATGGATACGGCGAAGAGGCCCTGCGCCAGCCCCTTGAAATGGCCGAGCGTGGCGCGCGCATCCTTGGTCGCGAGCAGGCCGGCGATCATGACGAGTGGCGCCGGGTTCTTCTCTTCGAGATCGGCCATCGCCTGAGCAAGGACGCGACCGCCATCGGGATTATGGCCGCCATCGAGCCAGAGTTCGGCGCCGGGGGGTGCGAGCTCGGCCAGCCTGCCGCGTGCCAGGCGCTGCAGGCGCGCCGGCCATTCCGCCTCGGTCATGCCGCGCTCGAAGGCGGAGGCCGGCAGGCCGCCATAACCGGCGGCGCGCAAGGCCGCGATCGCGGTGCCGGCATTGATGTGCTGATGGCGCCCGGCGAGGCGCGGCAGCGGCAGGTCGAGCAGGCCGTCGCCATCTTCATAGACCAGCCGGCCGCTATCCTCGTGGACGCTGAAGTCCTGCATCCCGACCAGGATCTTCGACGCTCCCGCGCGTTCGGCTGCCGCTTCCAGCACGGCGGTCGGCTCCGGCTCTTGTGGCGCGATCACCGCCGGGGCGCCGCGCTTGAAGATGCCAGCCTTCTCGCCGGCGATCTTGGTGACGGTGTCACCGAGATATTCGGAATGGTCGAGCGAGACAGGTGTCACCACCGTGCAAGCGGGATGATCGATCACGTTGGTGGTGTCGTAGCGTCCGCCGAGCCCGACCTCGAGCAGGACGACATCGGCCTTGTGCTCGGCAAAGAGCAGCAGGGCAGCCGTGGTGGTGATCTCGAAGAAGGTGATGGAATCGCCGGCATTCGCCTTCTCGCAGCGCTCCAGCGCCTCGACCAGCACGGCCTCGTCGACGAAGCGTCCGCCGCCGGGCTGCCCCAGCCGGATGCGCTCATGGAAGCGCACCAGATGCGGCGAGGTGTAGACATGGACCGACAGTCCGGCAGCTTCGAGAATCGCTCGCATGAAGGCGATGGTCGAGCCCTTGCCGTTGGTGCCGGCGACATGGATCACCGGCGGCAGCGTCTTCTGCGGGTCGCCCAGCCGTTCGAGCAGACGCAAGATGCGTCCGAGCGAGAGGTCGATCAGCTTGGGATGCAGCGCGAGGAAGCGCGCCAGCAGGAGGTCGGATGTGCTCATGCGGGACCGGCTCCGGCCGGCGAGTTATCAGACGGCGGCGGCCGGCAGCGGCTCGGGTTCTGGGGCGTTGACGGCTGGCAGCTTCTGCTTGGTCAGGAGTCGGCCGAGCCGCGCCAGCGTCGCCGGGATCTGGTGGCGGTGCACGACCATGTCGACCATGCCGTGATCCTTGAGATACTCCGAGCGCTGGAAGCCCTCGGGCAGCTTCTCGCGGATCGTCTGCTCGATCACGCGCGGGCCGGCGAAGCCGATCAGCGCGCCCGGTTCGGCGATGTGGACATCACCCAGCATGGCGTAGGAGGCAGTGACGCCACCGGTGGTCGGGTTGGTCAGTACGACGAAATAGGGCAGGCCGGCCTTGCGCAGCATGCGGGTCGCAACGGTGGTGCGCGGCAATTGCATCAGCGAGAGGATGCCTTCCTGCATGCGCGCCCCGCCCGAGGCGGCGAAGACGACATAGGGCGTCTTCTTCTCGAGCGCCGTCTCGGCGCCCTTGATGAAGGCTTCGCCGGCGGCCATGCCGAGCGAGCCACCCATGAAGTGGAAATCCTGCACCGCGATCGTCATCGGCAGGCCCTGGACGCGGCCATAGCCGACCTTGAAGGCGTCGGCCGCTCCGGTCTTGGTGCGGGCGTCCTTGAGCCGGTCGACATAGCGCTTCTCGTCGCGGAACTTGAGCGGATCGGCAACCGCCTCCGGCAACGGCACGTCGACCCACTTGCCCTCGTCGAAGGTCAGCCGCAGGCGGTCCTGCGCGGTGACACGCATGTGGTGGTCGGAGCCGGGAATGACGAAGCCGTTGGCCTCGACGTCCTTATGGAAGACCATTTGCCCGGAATCCGGGCACTTGATCCAGAGATTCTCCGGGGTCTCGCGCTTGAACAGCGTCTTGATGCGCGGACGGACGACTTCGGAAATCCAGTTCATCGGATCATCCTTGAATTACGCAGGCGCTCAGGCCGCGGCCTTGGCGACCGAGCGGACGCCGGCCGCGAGCTCGGAGACCAGCGAGGTGACAGCCGAAACCGTCTTTTCCGTGGCCTTGCCTTCGGCGTCGAGCGAGAGCCGGACGCGCTCGACCAGGGCCGAGCCGACAACCACGCCGTCGGCGCCCTTGGCGATCGCGATCGCATCCGCCGGCGTCTTGACGCCGAAGCCGACCGCGACCGGCAGTTTCGTGTGCTGCTTGATCCGGGTGACCGCCGCGCCGACCGCGTCGTAATTCGCGATCGCGCCGCCGGTCACGCCGGTCATCGAGACGTAATAGACGAAGCCGGAGGTGTTCTGCAGCACGCGTGGCAGGCGCTTGTCGTCGGTGGTCGGCGTCGCCAGGCGGATGAAGCTCACGCCCGCGGCGAGCGCCGGCAGGCAGAGTTCCTGGTCTTCCTCAGGCGGCAGGTCGACGACGATCAGTCCATCGATTCCGGCGATGCGGGCATCCCTGAGGAAGGCGTCGACGCCATAGGCCCAGATCGGATTGTAGTAGCCCATCAGCACGACCGGCGTGTCGTGTCCGGCCTTGCGGAAAGCCGCGACCATGGCGAGCGTCTTCTTCAGCGTCTGCCCGGCCTTTAGTGCACGCTGGCCCGCGAGCTGGACCGGCACGCCGTCGGCCATCGGATCGGTGAAAGGCACTCCGAGCTCGATGATGTCGGCGCCAGCCGCAGGCAAGGCGTTCAGGATGGCGCTGCCGGTATCGAAATCAGGATCGCCGGCGGTGACATAGGTCACCAGCGCTGCCCGGCCATCCCTGGCGCAGGCGGCAAAGCGGGCTTCGATGCGAGCTTGTCCGGTCTCAGTCATGCCGGAGCGGTTAGCATGGCCGCGCCCGGCTGGCGAGAGGGCGCGGGTTCAGGCCGGGACTGCCAGCGCGGCGCGGTAGCTGCCGAAATACTTCATGCCGGTGTCGCACATCACGCCGACCACCGTCGCGCCTGGTCCGAGCTGCTCGGCGAGCCTTAAGGCGGCGATGACGTTGGCTCCGGCGGAGAGTCCGGCGAACAGCCCCTCCTCACGCGCCAGCCTGAGCGCCATCGCCTGTGCTTCCTGCGTCGAGACCTGCTCGATCGCATCGGCAGTATCGTCCTGCCAGAGCGGCACGACGAAGCCCGCGCCGATGCCGTCGATCTTGTGCGCACCGGGCGGGCCGCCGGAGAGCACCGGCGATTCCGCCGGCTCGACGGCGGCGATGCGGATGCTGTCCTTTCGGGCGCGCAGGCCGGCGGCGATGCCGCGCAGCGAGGCGGCGGTGCCGACGCTCTGGACGAAGCCGTCGATGTGTCCGCCCGTCTGTTCCCAGATCTCCGCCGCCATCGCCTCATAGGCGGAAAGCTGGTCGCGGTTCTTCATCTGGTCGGTCCAGAAGGCGCCGGTCTCCCCGGCGATCACGCCCGCCGTCGCGATCATGTCGCGGGTCAGTTTCTCCGTCATCTTGCCGCTCTCGCTTTCGATCACGGTCAGCTTCGCCCCGAGGATCGCCATGTGGTCGAGCTTTTCGCGGCTGAAGGCATCCGAGGTGACAATGCGCAGGGGATGGCGCTTCACCGCGCAGACCAGCGCCAGCGACACCCCGGTGCTGCCGCCGGTATATTCGACCACCGCCCCGCCCGGCTGTAATCGTCCATCCGCCTCGGCGGCCTCGATCATCGCGAGCGCCATCCGGTCCTTCATGCTGCCGGTCGGGTTCTCACTTTCGAGCTTGAGCAGGACGCGGGCGCCATTTGCCGGCGCGATGTGGCGCAGCGCGACGAGCGAGGTCTTGCCGATGCGGTCGAGAATGGTGGGTTGAGTCATGCGGCGGTCCCTTCGGGCGAGAGGCTTTCCGCCTTCTCGCCCGAAAGCCGGATCCAGTCAGGTCCGAAATCCGGACCGCCCTCAGGCGAGCTTGGCGCCGCGTTCGGCCAGCAGGGCCCGCAGCACCGAGCGGTGGCAATGGGCCTCGTCCTCGCAATAGCAGCCGACCGAAAAGTCGCTGCCATGCGACAGGGTCGCCAGCAGGTCGAGCGCATGGCGCGGCGCCGGCTCGGCCATCTCGGCCTTGAAGGCGCGAGTGAAGCCGGCCCAGTCCTTCTCGCTCTCGGCGGCCTTGGCCTGCGCCATCAGCTCCGGCGTCGGCGACAGCACCGGGAACCAGACGTCGAACCAGTTCTCGCTGGCATAGCGCTCCTTCGGCACGCCGCGCGGCACGCGCCGGACCGTGCCGATGCGCGTGCCCTCGGCGGGATCGCGCTCCGTGCCGAGGCGGACGATGCGGATACTCATGCGCTTGCTCTTTCATCGCGGCGCGCCGGCGCGACGCCGGCGAAGAGGTAGAGCTCGAACCAGCCCGGAAACGCCCGGATCAGCTCGCGCGGTCCCGATAGCGACAGGCCAAGGCGGTTGCTTCCAGCAAAGCTGACATCGCCGCGCCACCAGGCGACCAGCGCAGGCAGCGGGCCGCGCAAGGTAAGTGTCTCGGGAAAGCCCGGGTTCTGACTGCAGAACGAGGCTTCGGTGCGCTTGAGCAGCAGAAAGCGCAGCGGGTGGCCCGCGATCTCGAAGCGGATGACCAGCGGGTCGTCCGGCAGCGCTACGAAGCGCACGCGCCGCTGCATATCGACCAGCAACGGCTCGAGGTCGAGGTCTTCCTGCTCGGCATGGCGCGGCAGCCAGCGCTGGCCCCAGGCGCCCATCGCCTTGACCAGTTCGGCGAGCTCCAGCCCGGCTTCGGTCAGCCCGTAGTCCGGTCCGGTGGCACCTTCGCTGCGGCGGAGCGCACCTGCGGCGACCAGCGCCTGCAATCGCTCCGACAGCATCGTCTTGGAGATGCGTGGAATGCCGCGGCGGATGTCGTTGAAGCGGCTCGCGCCGCAGAGGATCTCGCGGACGATCAGCAGGGTCCAGCGCCCGCCGAGCGTCTCATGGGCGCGCGCCATCGCGCAGAACTGGCCATAGCTGGTCATGGTCCCAGCCTAGCATGAGTTGGATGCCGGTGCGGTCCGAAATCCGGACCGCACCATTTGCCGCCCTCCGCTCGGAGGGAGGCTGATTTACTTCTCGATCCGCCAGACCGTGCGCAGCGCGGCGCTGACGGTGACCTCGCCCGGCTCGACCTGGACCGGCGCGGCCCCGGCTGCCATGCGGTAGGAGCGCGTATCGGCCATCGGCCGCACCGGGGGCTCGGCTTCCGCCTCGACGATCGAGACGAGCTCGCCGACCTTGACGCCGAGGCGCTTGGCATAGATCTCGGCGCGGGCGCGCGCGGCTTCCGCTGCCTTGTCGCGGGCCTGGTCCTTGGCCTTGTCCTCGTCGGCGAGGCCGAAGCTGATGCCGGACATGTCGTTGGCGCCGGCAGCGACGAGGGCGTCGATCAGCGGGCCGGCCTTGGCGAGATCGCGCACGATCACGGCGATGCCGGTGCGGGCCTCGTAGCCGTCGATCTTGGGGGCGCGCGCCTGCGGCGAGGACGAGGCCGAAGGCTGCGTCATCCGCGGTGTCAGCGCGATCTGCGAGGTAGAGAGGTCGCCCTGGGCGACGCCGGCCGCCTTCACCGCCTCGATCAGCTTGGCAAGCGCCGGGGTGTTCTTCGACAGTGCTTCCGCCGCGGTCTTGCCCTCGCTGACCACGCCGGCCTGGACGGTAGCAAGATCGGGCTTCACCCTGACTTCGCCGGTGGTCTGGATCACGATGCCTTCCGCCGGCGCGAGCGGTCCAGGGACTTGCGCCTGGACGGGAGCGGCGAGCGCCGCGAGCGCGGCGATGAGCAGGGCCTTCTTGGTCTTCGACATGATCGTCCTTCGCTGAGGAATAGTCCGCAGAAGCGGGGACCGCTCCTGCGATCAGACCATTCACAACCTATTGGGGCAGCATCAGGACGATGCGTGTCACCGCGCCGGCTTTTCGAGGGCGGGCCGGCCAGGACGCCTATTTCTTAATCTGCCAGACTGTCTGCACCGAAGCCTTCACCGCGATCTCCCCAGGTTCGACCATCAGTGGTGTTACAGTCCCTGGGGCGGCTTTCCGGCTAGGTAGATCGAACATGACGTTATCGTCAGCCATGGAATATTCAGTTTCCGTGATCGAGATCAGCTCACCCAGTTGCAGGCCCAGCGCCTCTGCATAGAGCGAGGCTCTCTCCTTCGCCGCTTGGGCTGCCATGCGCCGGGCCTCGTTCTTGGCCTTGCCCGGTTCAGTCAAGGCGAAGGTCAGGCTCGAAATGGAGTTGGAGCCGGATTTGACGAGGTCGTCCACGAGCGGGCCGGGTTTCGTCAGGTCTCTGACAATGATTTCCAGCTCGGTGCGGGCCTCATAGCCGTCGATTGCCGGCGCTGCGCGTGGCGCGCCCGGGTTCAGCGCGGGCTGGGTATATTTGGGGTTGATTCTGAGCTGCGACGTCGTGACATCGACGGAAGCGATCCCGTACTTCCGCACGATCTCAACGGCGCGATTGATCGCAGGCCGGTTCTTCGAGAGAGCCTCATCGGCCGTCCTGCCTTCGGTCACGACGCCCGCGCGGATGATCGCGATCTCCGGTCGCAGCCGTACGATGCCTTCGGAATTGATGAAGATGCCTTGCTTGGAGATTTCGTTCGTTTGCGCGAAGCCGGGGCTCGCAAAGACACATAGGAACGCAAGCGCAAGCAGACGCTTCATCGATACCCCCAACCGATCCGGCGCTCAGATCAGCGCCCCGCCAGAATCTCCGCCACCTGCGGGATATCCTTGTCGCCGCGGCCGGAGAGGTTGACGACCATCAGATGGTCCTTCGGCTTTTTCGGGGCGAGTTCGGCGACGCGGGCCAACGCATGCGCCGATTCCAGCGCGGGGATGATGCCTTCGAGCTTGGAGATCAGCTGGAAGGCTTCGAGCGCCTCCTCGTCCGTCGCCGAGAGATAGGTGGCGCGGCCGGTCTCGTGCAGCCAGGAGTGCTCCGGGCCGATGCCGGGATAGTCGAGCCCGGCCGAGATCGAATGGGCGTCGTTGATCTGCCCGTCCTCGTTCATCAGCAGATAGGTGCGGTTGCCGTGCAGCACGCCAGGGCGCCCGCCGGTCAGCGAGGCCGCGTGCAGGCCGGACGGAATGCCGTGGCCGGCGGCCTCGACGCCGTAGATCTCGACGCTCTTGTCGTCGAGGAAGGGGTGGAACAGCCCCATCGCGTTGGAGCCGCCGCCGATGCAGGCGACGAGTGAATCCGGCAGGCGGCCCTCGAGTTCCTGCATCTGCACGCGGGTCTCGTTGCCGATGACGCACTGGAAGTCTCGCACCATCGCCGGATAGGGATGCGGGCCGGCGACCGTGCCGATGCAATAGAAGGTCGACGCGACATTGGTCACCCAATCGCGCAGCGCCTCGTTCATCGCGTCCTTCAGCGTCTTGGTGCCGGATTCGACCGGCACCACGGTTGCGCCGAGCATCTGCATGCGGAAGACGTTCGGCGCCTGCCGGGCGACATCGACCGCGCCCATGTAGACGATGCATTCGAGCCCGTAGCGGGCACAAAGCGTCGCGGTCGCGACGCCGTGCTGGCCGGCGCCGGTCTCGGCGATGATCCGCTTCTTGCCCATGCGCCGGGCGAGCAGGATCTGGCCGAGCACATTGTTAACCTTGTGCGAGCCGGTGTGGTTCAGCTCCTCGCGCTTCAGGTAGACCTTGGCGCCGCCGAAATGCTCGGTCAGCCGCTCGGCGAAATAGAGCGGCGAGGGCCGGCCGACATAATGCTTCAGCCCATAGGCGGTCTCGGCATGATAGGCTGGATCGGCCTTGGCGGCGTTGTAGGCCTGCTCCAGCTCGAGGATCAGCGGCATCAGCGTTTCGGCGACGAAGCGGCCGCCGAACTGGCCGAAGCGGCCATTCTCGTCCGGCCCGTTCCGGAAGCTGTTCGGTGCGTGCGGCGCGTTCATGCCTAGCTTGCCTTCTTCAACTGTGCAGCTGCCGAACGGGCAGCCCTGACGAATTCCGCGATCTTCTCGACATCCTTGATGCCGGGCGCGCTTTCGACCCCGGAGGAGACGTCGACGCCGGCCGGCCTAGTGATGCGGATGGCCTCCGCGACATTCGCCGGATCGAGCCCGCCCGATAGCATGAAGCGGAAAGCCGGGTCGAGACCGGCGAGCAGGCCCCAGTCGAAGGGCCGGCCATGCCCACCCGGGTAGGCCGCATCCTTCGGCGGCTTGGCGTCGAGCAGGATGCGATCGGCGACGCCGTGATAGAGCGCGACCTGGTCGAGATCGGCGGCGCTGGCGACGCCGAGCGCCTTCATCACCGGCAGGCCGGTCGCGGCCTTGATCGCGGCGACCTGTTCCGGCGTCTCCTTGCCGTGCAACTGCACCCAGTCCGGCTTTACAATCTTGGCAAGTTCGGCCGCCTGCTGCGGCTCGTAGTCGACGACCAGCGCGACGACTATCGTCCTGCCACGCGCCTGGACAGCGAGTCCGGCGGCTTGCGCGGGCGTGACATAGCGCGGGCTCTTCGGATGGAAATTGAGGCCGATCATCTCGGCGCCGGCGGTGAGCGCCGCCTCCAGCGTCTCCGGAGTCGAGAGGCCGCAGATCTTGATCGGGAAGGCATCGTCGCGTGTCATGCGGGCGCTCTAGCACATAGCCCTTGCTGCCGCACTCGTGACATGATGCCGATCGAAACCGGCAGTGCGGGGCGAGAGCGGGCGAGGAATGGGGCGGCGTTTCTTTGCAGGTCTGGCTGCGTTCCTGCTGATGGCCGGCCTCGTCGCGCTCGGCGTCTATATGTGGAGCCAGCCCAGGACGCTGAAGCTCGCGGTCGGCCCGCTCGGCTCGGACGATGCCAGGCTTGCCGCCGCCCTCGTCCAAGGGCTCAGCCGCGAGAAGAAGCCGGTGCGCCTGCGTCTCGTCCTGACCGAGGGCTCGGCCGAGAGCGCGCGGGCGATCGACGCCGGCAAGGTCGATCTCGCCATCGTCCGTCCCGATGTCGCCCTGCCGGCCAAGGCCGATACGGCGCTGATCACCCGCCGATCCTTCCCCTTCTTCATCGGCTCCAAGGATCTGGGCACCGACCGGATCTCGGGTCTGCGCGGCAAACGCATCGGCGTGGTACGTGCGCCATCGGGCAATCTCGATTTGCTGACACTCGTGCTCTCGCAATATGAGGTCTCGCCGGAGGCGGTGACCATCGTTCCGCTCGGGCCGGAGGATGTCTCCGCCGCCATCGCGGATGGCCATATCGACGTGCTCTTTGCCGTCAACGTGCTGAACGCCCGCGTCGTCACCGAGGTCGGCATGCGCCTGCACCGGGCTTTCGGCGAGAATCCGACCATCATTCCGATCCGTGAGGCCGATGCGCTCGCCGCCCGCAACCGCGCGATCGAGAGCGGCGAGATCGTTCGCGGTGCGCTCGGCGGCGACCCACCGCTGCCGGCCGAGAACCTGCCGAGCATCTCGATCACCTCGCGCCTGATGGCGGCGCAATCGCTCGACGACGCCAGGGTTGGCGAACTCGTCGGCGCGATCCTGTCATTGCGCGTGTCTCTCGCCGCCGACCTGCCGGCGATCCAGGGGCTGGAGACGCCCGAGACCGATAAGGACGCGCCGCTCGCCGTGCATACCGGTGCGGCGGCCTTCATCGATGGCGAGCAGGAGACCTTTTTCGAGCGCTATGGCGACTGGTTCTATCTCGGCGTGATGGCGCTCTCGCTGATCGGCTCCGGCGCGGCTGGCCTGCTCGGCTATGGCAGCTCGACGCGCCGCAAGCGGGCGATGGCGGATCTCAGCCGTCTCGTCGTCCTGCTCGGAGCGATGCGCACCGCGGCCGACGAGCCGGAGCTTTCGGCGATGGAGCACGAGGCCGACGCCATCCTCGCCGGGGTGCTGGCGAACTATGCGCGCGGCGACATCGATTCCGGCGGGATCGGCGCCTATCGCTTCGCCATGGACCAGCTCGGCCGTGCAGCGACCGAACGGCGTATCGTCCTGGCCGAAGCGGGGGCGGAGTGATCAGCTTTATTCCTGCCGCAAAGCCGGGTCATGCGAGTGGCGCGGCCGCCCGACAGCTCGAGACCCCCTGCATGACCTCCGCTCTGACCTCGCTCCTCCTCGGAACGCTGCTCGCGATCTCCACCATAGCGCCGCTCCAGGCCCAGGCTCCCGAGAATTGGCCAAAGGTGAAATGCGAGCGCTGGCGCAGCGCCTATGACGAGGCGCTCAAGCGCTTCGGCAAGAAGGGGCTGGGGCAGGAGTTCCTTGCCGGCAACGAGGCCTTCATCGCCTCGGGTTGCCAGAACCCGCCGGATGTCTGCCCGCGCAGCGCCGAGGAGCTAAACTTCGCCAATGTCATGGTGATGGCGGGCATGAACGCCGGGGTATCCTCGACCTTCATGCCCTTCGCCTGCCGGAAGTCCTAGGCCGGTTTTAGAGCAGCGACATGTGCAGGCCGGTCCCGGCGACGACGCCGTCGGCGACGGCGAGCGCGACGCTGTGCCGGGCGGTTGCGGCATCGCCCGCCGCATAGACGCCGGCGATGCTGGTCTGCTTCATGCCGTCGACGCGCAGCAGCGGGCCGAAGGGGCCAGTGTCGAAGGCGCAGCCGAGTTCCTCTGCCAGCGGGCTCGCTGGGCAGATGCCGGCGGCGACGAACAGCGCCTTGACCGGCGCCAGCCGGCCATCGGCGAGGCGCAGGCCCGCCATCGCCGTCCCTTCGCCTTCGGCTGCCACGATCGGAGCACGCTCGATCGCGACGCCGCGCCGCTTCAGCAGCGCGGTCGCTTCCGCGTCGGGCTCGGCCTCGCCGTTGAGAAACAGCGTGACCTCGCCCCAATCGGCGACGAGCGCCGCCTTCAGGGCCGAGAACGAGCCGCTCGCCAGTACGCCGAGTTTGCCGCCGCCGAGCTCGTAGCCGTCGCAATAGGGACAATGCAGCACGCTCTTGCCCCAGCGCTCCCTGAGGCCGGGGATCGCGGGCAGTTCGTCGCGCACGCCCGTCGCGAGCAGGAGACGGCGCGCCCGGTGCTGTTCGCCGCCGGAATCCGCGACCGCAAAACCGTCTTCCTTGACGTGAGCAGCATCCGCCTTGGCATCGCGCCAGGCGACGGTCGGATAGGCCAGGAGCTGTGCCTTCGCCTCGGCGACGATCGCCGTCGGCTCGCGCCCGTCCTGGCCGAGGAAGCCGTGCGAATGGCTGGAGAAGCGATTGCGCCGCTGGCCTTCGTCGATCACAAGGATGTTGCGGCGTGCCCGTGCCAGCTGCAGTCCGGCCGAGAGGCCGGCGAAACTGCCGCCGACGATGATGGCGTCATAGGGCTTTGTCGTGCTTGGCATAGGTCTGTCTCCGTTCGTCGAAGCGGCGGCTGAAATCCGCCGCGAGATCGGACAGCCGCACCCGGTCGAAATGACCTGCGAGCAACGCCTCGGCCTCGGCGAAGGCCTCGCCCAGCGCCGCGTTGACTGCCTGCTCGACCAGGCATTGCGGGTTCTCGCTGCGATGGCCGAGCGCGATCAAGGCGGGCTCGCCGAGCGCGCGGTGGACGTCGCCGAGCGTGATCGCATCGAGCGCGCGCGCCAGCGTCCAGCCACCGCCATGGCCCTTCTCGGAATGCACCAGCCCGGTTTCGCGCAAGCCCGCCATGGTGCGGCGGATCACGACCGGATTGGTGCCGAGGCAGACGGCGAGTTCTTCCGAGGTCATCGGGGTGCCGCGATCGGCCATGTGCAACAGCACGTGCAGGGTGGCTGAGAGGCGGCTGTCCTGTTTCATGTAACTTTCAATGTTACATGATTGGGTATCTGTCAAGCGCCCCGCGAAGCACGGGCATCGCCCGGTTTCGGTTGCCCAAACGGCGTCGAGGGTTTATGTGCAGCGCAACGAATTCCAGATTCACTCAAGGCACAGGCTGAGCCGGCCGGGGTTTCCCTGCCGGCTTGCGGTCATGAAACAAGGCCCATTCCGCATGTCCATGCGCAACATCGCCATCATCGCCCACGTCGACCATGGCAAGACCACGCTGGTCGACAAGCTGCTGCAGCAGTCCGGCGCCTTCCGCGAGAACCAGCGCGTCGCCGAGCGGGTGATGGATTCGAACGACCTCGAAAAGGAGCGCGGCATCACCATCTTGGCCAAGGCCACCTCGGTGGTCTGGAAGGATACGCGCATCAACATCGTCGACACCCCCGGCCACGCCGATTTCGGCGGCGAGGTCGAACGCATCCTGAACATGGTCGATTCGGCGATCGTGCTGGTCGACGCCGCCGAGGGCCCGATGCCGCAGACCAAGTTCGTGGTCTCCAAGGCGCTGAAGCTCGGCCTTCGCCCGATCGTCGCGATCAACAAGGTCGACAAGCCCGACGCTCGCGTCACCGAGGTGATCAACGAGGTCTTCGACCTCTTCGCCGCGCTCGACGCCAGCGACGAGCAGCTAGATTTTCCGATCCTCTACGGCTCGGGCAAGCAGGGCTGGATGGCGCCCTCGCCGGAAGGTCCGCAGGACCAGGGCCTGGCGCCGATGTACGACCTGATCCTGAAGCATGTGCCGGAGCCGCGCATCGAGGAGGGGCCGTTCCGGATGATCGGTACCTTGCTCGAGGCCAATCCCTATCTCGGCCGGATCATCACCGGTCGCGTCGTCTCGGGCACGGCCAAGCCGAACCAGACCATCAAGGTTCTCTCGGGCGACGGCAGCACCGTCGAGACCGGCCGCATCACCAAGATCCTGGCGTTCCGCGGGCTTGAGCGCACGCCGATCGAGGAAGCCATTCCCGGCGACATCGTCTCGATCGCCGGCCTGGTCAAAGGCTCGGTCGCCGACACCTTCTGCGACCCCAGTGTCGACACCCCGATCAAGGCCCAGCCGATCGATCCGCCGACGGTGTCGATGACCTTCATGGTCAACGATTCCCCGCTCGCCGGCACCGAGGGCGACAAGGTCACCACCCGCGTCATCCGCGACCGCCTATTCAAGGAGGCCGAGGGCAATGTCGCGCTGAAGATCGAGGAAGCCTCGGACAAGGACAGCTACATCGTCTCCGGCCGCGGCGAACTGCAGCTCGCCATCCTGATCGAGACCATGCGCCGCGAGGGCTTCGAGCTCGGCGTCTCGCGTCCGCGCGTCGTGCTGAAGCGCGATGAATCAGGCCAGCTGCTGGAGCCGATCGAGGAGGTCGTGATCGACGTCGACGAGGAGCATTCCGGCGTCGTCGTGCAGAAGATGTCCGAGCGCAAGGCCGACATGCTGGAGATGCGCCCCTCTGGCGGCAATCGCCTGCGCCTCGTCTTCCACGCTCCGACCCGCGGCCTGATCGGCTACCAGGGCGAATTGCTCACCGACACGCGCGGCACGGCGATCATGAACCGGCTGTTCCACGACTATCTTCCCTACAAGGGCGAGATCGGCGGACGCCGCAACGGCGTGCTAATCGCGATGGAGACCGGCGAGGCCGTCGCCTACGCGCTCTGGAACCTCGAAGACCGTGGCCCGATGATGATCGAGCCGGGCTGGAAGGTCTATCAGGGCATGATCGTCGGCGAGCACACCCGCGAGAACGATCTCGAGGTGAACGTGCTCAAGGGCAAGAAGCTCACCAACATCCGTACGACGTCGAAGGACGAGGCCGTCCGCCTGACGCCGCCGATCCGGATGACGCTGGAGCGTTCGCTCGCCTGGATCGACGACGACGAGCTGGTCGAGGTCACGCCGAAGTCGATCCGCCTGCGCAAGGGCATTCTCGATCCCAACGAGCGCAAGCGCTCGCAGAAGCAGAAGGCCGAGGTCGCCTGAGTTTGGCTGGGGCCGACGCCCCGGTCGAGATCCTGCTGATCACCGGCCCGGCCGGGATCGGCAAGTCGACCTTGTGCTGGGAGATGGGCGATGTGCTGGCTGAGGCCGGCATCGCCCATGCCGCGATTGAGAGCGATGAGCTCGACCGCGTCTTCCCCAAGCCCGGTGCGGAGGACCTCGCTCCCCTGGCGCCCGGCGCCCGCGACGTCAGCCAGCTTAATCTCGCCGCGCTCTGGGGCACTTATCGCGCGCTTGGCCACACCCGCCTGATCATGTCGGGCGTGATGCTCCATGTCGGTTTCGACAAAAGCTGGATCCTCGCAGCCATCCCGGAGGCTCGGATCACCGTGGTGCGTTTGCGGGGGAGCGAAGCAAGCTTGCTCGAACGGCTCGACCGCCGCGAGGCGGGCGCGAGCCGCGAGGCCCAGGTTGAACGCTCGCTGCGGCAGGCGAAGCGCATGGCGGCCCAAGCAACGGACGGTTTCGTGGTCGTCGACACCGACGGCCGCTCTCCGACAGAGCTGGCGCGCGAGGTGCTCGACAAGGTCGGCTGGCTGGGAAGCTCTGGCTGACAAGACCGCACTGTTCGGTCATCGCGCACCCGCCCTGCAGCAGGCGCGATTGTCTCTCGCTCTCGGCTCTGCTCCCTTGCGCTCCGCTATCAAGGGGAAGGATGTCACCATGCAGTTCCGCAATCTCGGCCGCTCCGGCCTGCGCGTCTCGCTCATCGGCCTCGGTTGCAACAATTTCGGCGGCCGGATTGATCTGGATGCGGCGCGCAAGGTCGTCGACGCGGCGATCGAACATGGCATCACCCTGTTCGACACCGCCGACATCTACGGCAATCGCGGCGGCTCGGAGCTCGCGCTGGGCGAACTGCTGGGCGCCCGCCGCAAGGACATCGTGCTCGCCAGCAAGTTCGGCATGAACATGGATGAGGAGGGCGTGAAGAAGGGCGGCTCGCGGCGCTACATCATCGAGGCGGTCGAGGCCTCGCTGAAGCGAATGAAGACCGACTGGATCGACCTTTACCAGTTGCACCGGCCTGACCCGCTCACCCCGATCGCCGAGACGCTGCGCGCGCTCGAGGACCTGATCCGCCAGGGCAAGATCCGCTATATCGGCTGCTCGAACCTGCCGTCCTGGCAAGTCGCCGACGCCTATTGGACGGCCAAGACGCTCGGCATCGAGGCCTTCGCCTCGGCGCAGGACGAGTACAGCCTGCTGGTGCGCGGCGCCGAGAAGGAGCTAATCCCGGCTGCCAGCCATTTCGGCATGGGCCTGCTCCCTTATTTCCCGCTGGCCAACGGCCTCCTCACCGGCAAGTACCAGCGTGGCGCCCCGATGCCGGAGGGCGCGCGCATGACCCGCGAGGCGCAGCGCGCCGGCGAGGTGCTGACCGAGGCGAACTGGGGTAAGACCGAGAAGCTCGCCGCTTTCTGCGAAGCGCGCGGCCGGACGCTACTGGAGCTCGCCTTCTCCTGGCTGGTCGCCCAGCCGGTCGTCTCCAGCGTCATCGCCGGCGCGACCAAGCCGGAGCAGATCGCTGCCAACGTCAAGGCAGCCGACTGGGCGCTGACCCCGGAGGAGCTGGCCGAGATCGACGCGATCACAGGCTGAAATCCGCCGCGAGAGCGCCTCAAAGAAGCCCAACGGCCAAGCGAGATCGTTAACCCTATCCCCCTGCCCATGCGACGGGGCAGGGAGGCTGTTGTCAAATCCTCGCGCCTAGGGCTTCCTTGCGTCGAACTGCGCCGGAGAACGCTGGTTTCGTGATGCGTATCGTTTCCCTTCTGGCTCTGGCTCTTTCGCTGCTCGCCCTGCCGGCGGTGGCGCAGGACAAGCCTGCCGCGGCGCCGCAGCCGGAGCCGATGCGCATCGTAGTGACGCGCAGCGCCGAACCCTGCGAGCCCGATTGCCGCGAATGGCTTGCCGCCCAGGGCGCGATCACCAAGGACACGCTCGCTGAGCTACGCCGTGCGATCGCCGAGCTCAACGGGCGCAAGCTGCCGGTGCTGGTCTACTCGACCGGCGGTACGGTCGAGATTGCGATCGCCATGGGCGAACTCATCCGCAAGAGCGGTCTCGACATTGCGGTCGCCCGCACCGTCTTCACCCAGCGTGATCCGGCGCTCGGCACGATCGACGAGCGCAGCCCGCTCTGCGCCTCCGCCTGCACGCTCTTCCTCGCCGGAGGGCAACGCCGGATCATCCCGTCGCAATCGCGCATCGGCGTGCACCAGCAGACCATCGTCGAGACCGAGACGACGACGGTGCGCGACTACAGGGTCGTGCGCGGGCGCAGGGAGCTGGTCGACGAGAGGACGGAGACGCGGACGGTCAAGCAGGAGCAGGCGACCGGCGAAATCGACGCCAAGATGAGACGCTATCTCGACACCATGGGTCTCGACCGCTCCTTCATCGAGGTGACGGTGTCGACGCCGGCCGACACGATGCGCTACCTCAAGCCCGATGAGATGCTCGCGACCACGATCGCGACGGAACTCGGCTCGGCGGCGCTCGCCTTCTCCAGCCTGCGCTCCGGATTGGCGCCTGGCGCGCCTGCCGGCTTGAACGCTGCGCCGGTGGTTCCTGCGACACTCACCGCGCCGGCGACCCCGATCGGTTCGGTCGAGCTTGGTCCGCATCGCGGCGGCACCTTGCGACTGGCACTCGCCGTCGCCGAAGGGCGCTACCAGCAGACGGCAGCCCTGCAGTTCCATCTCTTCATCGGCCAGGCCGCTCTTCCGACACGGCTGCGGACCGTCACGATCACCCTGCCGGGGAGCCCGCTGATCGTCGCCTCCAACGAGGATGGTACCGCGCCCGATGGACCGATGACGGCCGAGATTCAGCGCGAATTCCTGTGCCGTCTGACGGATCGGAGCTCGGTCTTCCTGCGTGTCGATCCGCCGGCCGAGGAGAGCAGTCCTGCCAGCTGGCAGCGCACCGGGACTGCCGCCGAGGTGCTGCGCCTGCCCGCCATGCGTGCCGCTCTCTGCCGCTAGAATAGCCGGCGATCAAATTCCGCCTGGAACCAAACGGTACCCAGCAGATCAGCCATGCTGCACGACGTCTTCGATCTGGCCGATCGCGTCAGCGTGATGAAGAACGGCAAGGTGGTCGGCACTGCCCATGTCCGCGACGTCACCCAGGACGAGATCCTGGGCATGATCATCTCGGGCAAATGACCGCCCGGCGCCGTCGCCGGGCCAGGGGCGCTGCGGATTTAGGATCGTGTGGCCGGGTCCGCGGGCCTGGCGGACCCGGCCGGTCGTTCAGGCCGTGGCGTGCGGCTCGTGCCGGTAGTCCCAGACCGCCCAGGCCGAGACGGCGGCCGTCAGCAGGCCGAGCGTCAGATGCGTCCAGAACGCGGCGAAGTTGCCGGTGAAGCCGAGCATCCAGGGCGCGGCGATCAGCCAGAGGCCGAGCGCCAGGTTCACCCATTCCTCCCATTCGGCGAAGGCGGCGAGCGCCGCGATCGCGATCACGGCGAGAACGGCGCCGACCAGCCAGGCATTGCGGGTCGGCGCGGTGTCGGCCAGGAAGCCCATCATCCAGGGCGAGATGAACAGGAGTGCGCCGAGGATCAGGTTGAGCCAGTCCTGCGGACGTTTTCCATTCATATTCGCGGTCAACATGATCACCTCCATCGGTGAAGATCATCCAACCACGGCGCCTCACGCACGAGGCGCTTGGTCCAGCACATTATACGCCTGTCGCCGAAACAGCTCAAGGACTGGCCAATAAATGGACATGGCCGGCGTGAGCCGGCCATGGGGTACCTGACGACTTGACGCAGGTGAGTTTCGACTTCGCCGTGACTTTGGCGAGCCGAGCGGCTCACTTGGCCGCGAGCAGTTCCTTGACCGAGAGCAGCACCAGTTCGTTGTCGTCCGCCTTCTTCGGGTCGCGCGACGACGAGAACGGCAGGTTGTTGTCGTTGCCGACGACGATGATGCCACCCGCGAGATCGACCACATCGACGTTCTCGATGGTGAAGAACGGGAAGGGCAGCACGCCGTCGATCGCGCCCTGCTTCGCCTTCTTGTCGGGGTCGGCGATCTTCATCAGGTCGATATAGCCGACCTTGCGGACGGGCTTGCCGACATTGGCGTCGGTCATCTCGATCTTCACGATGCGCTTAAACTTGGCGAGGTCGTGGAAGCAATCCGGGCCCTTCTGGCCGGCGGCGCAGGCGCGGTCGGCAGTGCCTTCGCCGTTATCACGCTCGATGATCAGCGCGGTGGTGGCGTCGATCATGTTGAAGTCGCCGATGGCGAGGCCCTTCTGCTCGAGCGGGAAGAACCAGGAGCGGCCGGTCCACTTCTCGGCCTGGACGTCGAATTCGAGGATGCGCAGCACTTCCTTGCCGTCGACCTCTTCATTGCCCTTGGTCTCGGCGTTCCAGAGTGGGCCTTCCAGCAGCGGATAGAGGAAGCGGCCGTCCGGCGACTGCGCCATGCCCTCATAGCCCTTAGAGCGGCGGACATTGAACTCGACCGGCAGGTTCGGCGCGCCGGGCGTCGTCACGGCGTAATGGTCGGGCGAGCGGGCCGGCTTGCCGTCGACGGTCGTCTCGAACACGGCCTCGACCTTGCCGTTGGCGTCGACGCGGATCAGGTAGGGGCCGAACTCGTCGCCGATCCAGTATTTGCCGCCGATCGGCTGGATCGATTCCGGATCGAAATCGGCGCCGGTCAGGTAGCGCTTTTCGGTGCCCTCGTTGGCGATGCGGAACGGCACCTTCTTGTCGGGATCGTGCAGGAAGGTGGTCGCGGTGCGCTCGATCTTGCCGCCGGCAAAATCGGCCTTGAGCTTATGGAAGAACAGCATCGCGTCAGGCGAGTTCGCCTTGGCACCGAAACCGTTATCGGTCAGCACCAGGAACTCGCCATTCCCCAGCGAGCGGATGCCGGAAAAGCCTTGCACCGGCTGGCCGGCGAAGGGGGTGGAGAGGCCGGTCGGGCGGCCGCCCGAGGTGCCCATCACCGTGCCGACCTGCTCGATGCGCTTGCCCGGCGTGGTGAACTTGCCGGAGACCTTGAGGTCGGCTGGCGCATCGGCCGGTGCCGGGATGATGGTGTTGGCCGGCAGCAGGGCATGCCCGACCAGCTTGGCCGGGAACTCCTTCGGCGCATCCTGTGCGCCAGCGAGCATGGTCGATGAAAGCAGGAGGGCGGCGGCGAGGCGCAGACGCATGGCGTGGAGCTCCGGTTGCGGAAAAGCGGGACGACCCCGCTTCGCGTCCGCATCTTGCAGTCGCGCGACAACGTCGTGACGCTTGCGTGACGGGGCTTACTTCGCCTCTGCCGCCCGGATCGCCTGGTCGAGATCCTGCCACTCATGGCAGCGTCCGCAGAGTTTGGTCAGCTTCTCAAGATTGGCCTTGGCCGAGGCCATGTCGCCGGTCTCGATGAACCATTCGCCCTGATATTCCAGCGCCGGCAGATAGGTCGGATCGCGCAGCAGCGCCGCGTCGTAGAACTGCTTCGAGACCGGATAGTTCTTCAATTTGCGTTGTGAGAAGGCTATCCAGTTGAGCAGCACTGGCGAATCCGGCTGATGCTTCAGCAGGGTCATCAGCCTCTCGATCGCCGGCGCGTAATTCTTCTCCTCGATCCAGCGCCGCGCCTGGCGATAATCGGGATCCTCGTCGAGATAGGTCCAGTCGGGGCCGACCGCTTGTGCTGCGCCCGCGCAGACGAGCAGCGCCAGCGCGCCGCCGAAAAAGCCGCTCCGCATCCTCTCCTCCCTGATCTGCCGAAACCAAAGCATGGCCCCGGCGTTTCAACCAGCAGAGCATCCTCCGTTTCCATGACGAAGACGTTGCGCCCAAGGACGTAAGATGAGCATCGCCCATGTCGACCTGACGCCACCGCTGCGTGTCGCCGAGAACGCCGGCAAGGGCCTGCGCCTGCGCCGGGACTTCAATCGCGGCGGCACCGTGATCGGTGCCGCCCGGGCCCGCGACCTCAGCAACCGCCGCCGGCTCAGCGCCGAGACGATCGAGCGCATGGTCAGCTATTTCGCCCGCCACGCTCTCGACAAGCAGGCAAGGGCTTCGGCGACGGCAAGGCGCCTTCGGCCGGCTACATCGCCTGGCTGCTCTGGGGCGGCGACGAAGGCTGCGGGCCAGGCGCAAGATGGCCGAGATCGCCGGGCAGGGCGAGCGCAAACGGGCGTGAGGGTCAGCCGGTCGCCAGCAGCCGCCGCGCGAAGCTCCCGCCGCCATCGCCGGTCGAGACCTCGCCGACACGGTTGAGCGAAACGAGAATTCCATGCACGGCCGGCTTGATCCGGAGCCCTTGGTGAAAGCGCAGGGCGATCGCCCCTGCGTCGAGCGGTGAATCCGAGGCGGCCAGAATCGCGAGGACGGTTGCAACACGCTCGACCGGTTGGGTTGGAAAGCTTGGCTTGACGGCCGGCGTCGGCATGACCAGCAATTCCGCGGCTGCGATCTGCTCGCCCGCCGCTGCGTCCCGGCCAAAGCGTGGCCGCTGATAGTCTGGTCTGAGCCAGCGCACCTCGCCGTGCCTCTCCTCACGGGTCCTTTGGCGGTTCAGCCCGACGAAGGCCTCCAGGACCGCCTCCTCGCTGGCATAGGCCGGCAGCCCGTAGGCTGCCGCGACCGCGGCATCGATCGCGTCGTGATGCTCGTTCAGGATCAACACCAGGCCGCGATCGCGGATGTCGGTTTCAGCAGGCGAGAGCGGTGCGCCGGACAGGATCGTCTGACGGACATTGTAAAGCTTGGTCAACGTCAGGTCGGGATACTCGACCAACACCTGCTTGCGCAACGCATCGAGCGCCTCGGCCGGAGCACGGATGGCTTCCTTCTGGGCCTCGCTTGCATCGGGAAAAGGGAAGGGATCGAAGCAGCGGGATTTTGAGTAGCGTGGGTCGTTGCTGATGCCGAGCCAGCCCCCGGCGCGCACGGCCCAGGCGCAGTGGACGCGCGATGACAACACGCCGAGATGGAAGGCGTCGGACAGCGCGACTGCGACCAGCATGTTGTCCGGCAGGATGCTGGCATCGAGAAACTGGAAGACGCGGTGCTTGGCCGTCTCGACGGTGGCGATATAGCGCTGGAGACCGTCGAGAGCTGGGCGCAGCTCCTTGCGCGGTTCTCCAAAAACCCACCAGAGATCGCGATAAGATTGGCGGTTGTTGGCATCCCGGCCGATCGACTTGCCATGAGCGTCCTTTGCTTCCTTCACGGTAAGCTTGACGTGTTGATAGACCTCCGGAAATTGATCGCGCACCTCGTTCGCCGTCAGTCCGAACAGGTCGATCGTCATGACGTGGCGCGGGCGCGCAGTGAGGTCGCGGCCGTTGCGATAACAGCGGATATGGCTTTCCAATCCGGGTCGCCGGCCGAGGCCCAGAGCCTGCGCTTCGGCGAGCGTGACGAGGAAGCCGGAGCCGTGGAGCTTGACGCCCGGCGAGCAGAGCCCGCCATTCGCCAAAAGTTCCTGCGCCGAGGAGACGTCGGTTCCGATCGTCAGGTCGGCATTGATCCGCCCCTGCCGTTCGCCCAGCGCGATCTGCGGCTGGTCGCTGTCGAGCGCCGCTTCGAAGATCACCTTGCGTAGCCGCCCCTCATACCGGCCGGCCTCGGCGACGGTCATGGCGATACGCACCGCCGCCGTATCCTTGCCGACCTTGGTCCAGGGATGGTCGGGGATCGCCAGCAGCAGAGAGATCGGCTTCTTGCCGTCGAGATGGCGTTGAACCACGCGGCGCTGGAAGACCTGGGTGATCGAGTTCGTCGTCACCAGGCCGAAGCGCCTCAGCCTGGTACCAGGGCGCGTCAGCAATTCCGCTGCCCGATCCCACCAATACATCACATAGTCGGCGCTTTCGTTCATCTGGGGATGCGCCGCCCATAGCGCCTCGGCATAGAGACCGCCGAGCCGCGCGCGGATGTCCTTGCCACCGATGAAGGGCGGGTTGCCGACGATGAACTCGGCCTCTGGCCAGGCCGGTCGGCGTGGATTGGGCAGTACCTCCTTGCCGTCGCGCCATTGCGGTACCGGCCAGCCATCCCATTCGAGCACGGCGTCGCGCCGGTAGATATGGTCGAGCCGCTCCAGGATCGGCTCGCGCGGAGCGTAACCGCGCGTCCGGAAATGCCATTGCAGATGGCCGATCCAGAGGACGAGGTCGGCGATCGCGACGGCGCGGCGGTTGGTGTCCATGCCGAGGAACTGGTGCGGGCCGACATGGCGATCGGCGATGCCGCCGAGTCGCTCGCGGCTGCCGAGCTCGCCGGCGGCATCGAGCACCTCGCCTTCGAGCTTCTTCTTCAACTCCTGCGCGACATGCAGGAAGTTGCCGGTGCCGCAGCCGGGGTCGAGCACGCGCGTCTCGCAGAGCGTGCGATGGAACTCCTCGATCAACGCGAGCGCCCGCCGATGGTCTCTGGAATCGCGCGCCTGCTGGGCGGCGCCGAGCACATGGCGCCAGTCCTCGCGCAGGGGCGCGATCACCGTCTCGACCACCAGCCGCTCGACATAGGCACGCGGTGTATAGTGCGCCCCGAGCCGGGCGCGCTCGGCAGGATCGAGCGCCTGTTCCAGCATGGTGCCGAAGATCGAGGGCTCGACTCCTTTCCAATCGTGCTCGGCGGCGGCCAGCAATTCGCCGATCTCGGCCTTCTCCAGCGCGAAGACGCGGGCGTCCTCGAACAGCTTGCCGTTGAAGCGCCGCATCGTCGTGCGCAGCGTGATCGAGTAGCCGCCCTTGTCCATCACCCGCCAGAGCTCCTCGACCAGCGGCCGGAAGGCGCTCGGATTGTCGCGGCAATCGCGCAGCAGCGCCTTGAACGAATCCTTCGGGATCAGTTCGGCGTCCTCGGCGAACATCGTGAAGACGCAGCGCATCAGGAACAGCGCGACCTCTTCCGGATCATGTTCGCGCTCCAAGGCCTTGGAGACCGCTGCGAGCCGCTCGGCGATCTTGCGCGTCACGCGCGCCGCATACCGGTTCGGATCGAGCGTCAGCGGCTCCCGCCAGATCGCGGCCATACGCCGGCGCACCTCCGGCTCGCGCAGATCGTCGAGATAGACCCGGTAGCGCTGCCGGTCCGGGAACTGGACGTAGTTCTTTCCCTGGCCAGTGAAATCGGCATAGAGCTCGAAGCAGTGCCCGACATCGCAGATGATCAGGAAGGGCGGCCAGCCATGCGCCGCCGGCAGCGCCTTGGCATAGTCCTCGGCTTGGCGGCGGGCGTTGAGCATCAGCACGTCCCAGCCGCGATCGGCACCACGCCGCCCGCGAGGGCCGCAGGGCTCGGCCGGGACGAGGCTGCCCTGCGCCGGCAGGATTTCCTTGGTCTGGCCCTTCAGCCGGCTCTGCTTGGCCTCGAGCACGAAGCAGGATTTCTTGTAGAGGTCGATCCGCCCGGTCGTGGCCACACCTGACGGGTCGCGGAACTTTACCGGATACTCGAAGCGATAGGTCACCGCCTCGGCATCGCTGGTCGGTGGCAGCGGCGTCTCGACGCCGATCAGCCGGCAGAATTCGGTCAGGAACTGCGCGTAGGCCGCGCGCTCGGCCCCTTCCGAGGCGCGCCAGCGCGTAATGAAGGCTTCGACATCGTCGCCGCCCCCTCCGACCTCGCCCCCCGACATGGTCGCCGCCTTATGGTTGATTATTAGTTAATAATACAATTAATGCGGGCAGCGCGGTTGCTGTCAACTCCTGTCACCAGAATGGTGCTTTCGGCACCTCGCCCTCTCGCATCGGCCGCAAATCGCGCCCATATTCCGGCCATGCCCAAGAGCTCAGACACCACGCCCGACGCGACCTCCGCCAAGCCCAAGGCCGCAAAGAAATCCGCCGCGACCCGCACGCCCAATTCCAAGGCGACCAAGCCGGATCTCAAGCCGCTGGAGGGCTACCTCGCCGATTTGCTCAACCCGGCGATCAACCGCGGCAAGGCGGTTCCCGGCGGTGCGTCAGGCTTCAGCGACACGCCGCAGGCCGGCTATGAGGCGCGGCCGGGCGATGCCGGCGAGTCGAAGCCGCGCAAGCTCTCGAAGAAGGCCGATGCCGCCTTCGATCCCGACAGCGACAGCGCGGCATCGCTGACGGCGAAATCGCTGCAGGCGCTGCTCGAGACCGGCAGCCCGTTCATCGAGCCCGGCAAGCCCTGGACGCCGCACCGGCCCGAACGACCCGAGAAGTCGGAGGGCGGTGTGCGCTTCCGCATGCAGTCCGATTTCGAGCCGGCCGGCGATCAGCCGACCGCGATCGCCGACCTCGTCGACGGCATCAGGCGGCAGGAGCGCGACCAGGTGCTGCTCGGCGTCACCGGCTCGGGCAAGACCTTCACCATGGCGCAGGTAATCGAGAAGACGCAGCGCCCGGCGCTGATCCTGGCGCCGAACAAGACACTCGCCGCCCAATTGTACGGGGAATTCAAAAGCTTCTTCCCCGACAACGCGGTCGAGTACTTCGTTTCCTATTACGATTACTACCAGCCGGAGGCCTACGTCCCGCGCTCGGACACCTATATCGAGAAGGAGTCCTCGATCAACGAGCAGATCGACCGCATGCGCCATTCGGCGACGCGCTCGCTGCTCGAGCGCGACGACGTCATCATCGTCGCCTCGGTCTCCTGCATCTACGGTATCGGCTCGGTCGAGACCTATACGGCGATGACCTTCTCGCTGAAGCTCGGCGAGCGCATCGAGCAGCGCCAATTGATCGCCGACCTCGTGGCGCTGCAGTACAAGCGCACCCAGCACGACTTTTCCCGCGGCTCGTTCCGGGTCCGCGGCGATACGGTCGAGCTCTTCCCGGCCCACTACGAGGATCGGGCCTGGCGCATCGGCCTGTTCGGGGACGAGGTCGAGAGCATCTCCGAGTTCGACCCGCTGACCGGGCAGAAGACCGGCGAGCTCGAATTCATCAAGGTCTACGGCAATTCGCACTACACCACGCCGCGCCCGACGCTGAACCAGGCGGTCAAGTCGATCAAGCAGGAGCTCAAGGGCCGGCTCGACGAGCTCAACCGCATGGGCCGCTATCTCGAGGCGCAGCGGCTCGACCAGCGCTGCACCTTCGACATCGAGATGATCGAGGCGACCGGCTCTTGCAACGGCATCGAGAATTATTCGCGCTACCTCACCGGCCGCAAGCCGGGCGAGCCGCCGCCGACCTTGTTCGAATACCTGCCCGACAACGCCCTCGTCTTCACCGATGAGAGCCATGTCACCGTGCCGCAGATCGGCGCGATGTACAAAGGCGACTTCCGCCGCAAGGCGACGCTGGCGGAGTACGGCTTCCGCCTGCCCTCCTGCATGGACAACCGGCCGCTGCGCTTCGAGGAATGGGATGCGATGCGTCCGTCCTCGGTCCATGTCTCGGCGACGCCCGGCGGCTGGGAGATGGACCAGACCGGCGGCGTCTTCACCGAGCAGGTCATCCGCCCGACCGGGCTGATCGACCCGCCGGTCGAGATCCGCCCGGCCAAGCACCAGGTCGCCGACCTCCTCGACGAGGTCAAGGAGGTCTCCGCCAAGGGCTACCGCACCCTCGTCACCGTGCTGACCAAGCGCATGGCCGAGGACCTGACCGAGTACCTGCACGAAAACGGCGTGCGCGTGCGCTATATGCACTCGGACATCGACACGATCGAGCGCATCGAGATCCTGCGCGATCTGCGCCTCGGCGCCTTCGACGTGCTGGTCGGCATCAACCTGCTGCGCGAGGGCCTCGACATCCCCGAATGCGGCTTCGTCGCCATTCTCGACGCCGACAAGGAGGGCTTCCTGCGCTCCGAGACCTCGCTGATCCAGACCATCGGCCGCGCCGCCCGCAATGTCGACGGCAAGGTCGTGCTCTATGCCGACCACATCACCGGCTCGATGGAGCGGGCGATGGCCGAGACCAATCGCCGCCGCGAGAAGCAGGAGGCCTACAACGCGCAGCACGGCATCACGCCGCAGACGATCAAGCGCGCCATCGGCGACATCCTCGGCTCGGTCTATGAGCGCGACCACGTCACCGTCGACAAGGGCCTGGTCGAGGGGCCGGTCGCAGGCCACAACCTCAAGGCCGCGATCGCCGATCTCGAGAAGCGCATGCGCGAGGCCGCGGCCGACCTCGAATTCGAGACCGCCGCCCGGCTGCGCGACGAGATCAAGCGCCTGCAGGCGACCGAGCTCGCCATCGCCGACGACCCGCTCGCCCGCCAGAGCGATGTCGAGTCCTCGGCCGGCAAGTATCGGGGCGAGCGCAGCTACGGCGCCTCGGCCAACCTGCCGACCCGCGCCCGCAAGCCGACCGACGCCGATATGGGCCCGCACAACTGGGGCGGCGGCGAGGGGCGGCCGAAGGCGAGCGTGGCGCGGCCGAGGAAGCCGACGCTCGACGAGATGGGGCCGGTGCCGGAGGCGCGGCCGAAGGGGGCGGGAGAGAGACGGGGGAGGCGGAGGTAGCTCCCAACCATCTCTTACAATCGCCGCGAAATGGGATTCACAAATCACAGCGGCAGTGTTATTCACACCGCCGCTGGTCTTCTCTCGCTAGACGCCCACGCTAAGCCGCCGCACCCGTGCATGGGTCGGCGGCTTTCTCATTTTGCCCGTGCCGCGTCCGTGAGCATGACAACGGCAAGAGCGACCCTCCTGATTCGCATCTGAGTCTCCTTCGCCGTATCTCTGGCTCATCGGAGGAAGGTCGTCAATCCCCCGCCCTCAGTCGTCTGGAGGGCTTCCTGTGGAGAGGGGTATGTGATATGTCGCTGTCATGGGAAATGGGGTGTGCAATGCCGCCTGAAACAGACGTCCTTCTTACCATTGGTGACGTGCGCAGATGGATCGAGGAGCGCAAAAAGATCGAAGCGCGGCTCGACGAGCTCAATCGCCTAATAGCAGCGATTGAACTTATTCTGCCGCCCGAGGTGCTTGCTGGTGTTGCGCGAGATGAAAAGTCGGGTGAGCCATCGAAGATTGATTTACCTTCGTGGATTCGAAGTTTCCTGATCGCAGCTAATGAAATAGTTGCGTATCGAGATCTGATGATCGCTGCGGAGCGTTCCGAATTTGGCGATCGCGTACGGCGCAACGCCAATTCTGTTTACAACACTGTCTCACGTATGGTCGATCGGGGGGAGATTAAGCGGCAGGGTAAAGCCTTGATAGCGACCGACGTTTATGACCGGTTGATGACGAAAGGCGTCGATCCGTTCGCGGGGTATGAGGAAGAAGAAGCTGCGCCTGACATCGTAAAAAAGATTATAGCAGGTCGATCTGTGGGAAATGAGATGAGCACTTCAGATATGACGCAAGCTATACGTGCTCATCATACTTTAGGGCAAAAAATACAACGAAACCCTCAATACGGATATACGGTGCTCGCTCGAATGGTCAAGCGCGGACAGCTAGGCCGTAATGACGCGGGGTACTATGAAGTCGATGATGTGGAGAGCTCTGGATGACGGGAAATTTGTCTTTCGCGAACTAACTGCCTTCATTTTTGCATCGTTGCGAGCGGTCAAAGTGAGGGGATGATAGTGCGAAGTGCTACTCTTGCGCTGGTGGTGAGGCGCTCCTATCGGCTCTCCCATAGACATGTCGGTTCTATCCTCCCGCAATGACCGCCCGCTCCACCTTCGTTTACCCATTACCCGATTTCGAACGATTCACGCTCGATGCATGAGATGAAAGAAAGGCGTGGGGAACCCCTCTCCCGGATGGGAGAGGGGCAGGGGTGAGGGCCTGCCGCTGATTACTTGAATGCAACGGAGCCGCTGCGGCCCCAATCGGTGAGGGCAGGCCCTCATCCGGCGCTCCGCGCCACCTTCTCCCATCCGGGAGAAGGCTGGGGCGAGGTTCCGGCGCCTCGATGCAGTCTCGCCATTCGTACCCGAAGAGCCCCAGCGGCGAAGCGCGCGGGGAACCCCTCTCCCGGATGGGAGAGGGGCAGGGGTGAGGGACCGCCGCTGATTATCTGAATGCAACGGCGCCGCTGCGACCTTCTGCGGCAAGGGCAGGCCCTCATCCGGCGCTCCGCGCCACCTTCTCCCATCCGGGAGAAGGAAGGGACGAGGTTCCGGCGCCTCGATGCAGTCTCGCCATTCGTATCAGACGAACCCCGGCGGCGAAGCGCGCGGGGAGCCCCTCTCCCGGATGGGAGAGGGGCAGGGGTGAGGGCCCGCCGCTGATCGTCTGAACGCAACGGCGCCGCTACGGCCTTCTGCGGCGAGGGCAGGCCCTCATCCGGCGCTTCGCGCCACCTTCTCCCATCCGGGAGAAGGCAAGGTTGAGGTTCCGGCGACCCCTGTCACAGCGAGGCCGTTGCGGTTCTGGCGCTCGCCGAGGCATCCTCACCTTATGACCACCGAGCAACGCAGCTTCGCCCGCAGGCTGCGCCGGCGTGCGACGCCGGCCGAGGAGGTCGCGTGGGAACTGCTGCGCAATCGCCGGCTCGACGGCCTCCGGTTCCGGCGGCAGGTGCCGCTGCTCGGCTACACGGTTGATTTCGTCTGCATCGAGCGCCGGCTGATCGTCGAGCTGGATGGCGTCCAGCATGATCACGAGCGGAACTACGACGCGGCGCGGACCGAAGAGATCGAGCGGCACGGCTTTACTGTGCTGCGCTACGCCAATTGGCAGGTGCTCGATGATCGCGATGCGGTGATAGCGGCGATCAGGGCAACGTTGCGGGTTTAGGCGGGTGAACCGCGGGGAACCCTTCTCCCGGATGGGAGAAGGGCAGGGATGAGGGCCTACCCTATCCGAAATAAGTCGCAGCGGCGCCGTTGCGTTTCAGTAATCAGCGGCGGCCCCTCACCCCTGCCCCTCTCCCATCCGGGAGAGGGGTTCTCCGTTGCGGCTCCCGCGTCCAACGGGGATAGACCGCAATCTTATCCCCGCCCTCCGAACCTCCCGTATGATCGCGCGCATCCCATCCCCGAGGGGCGGCCAACCGGAGGCATGTCGTTTGGCGGGGTGGGTGCGGCGCCTGCGGGCGAGGGTTGCGCCTCGCTCCCGGGAGGCTTCGGGAACCGACCTGGGGGTACTACGGCCCCTGCGCGAGGAGCTCGCTAGCTGGACGGCCTGCCGATGACCAACCGCCCGGCCGCCGACGCGACGACCCGATGAGGGGCACTGGCGAAGGCGGCGGGCGGGATCGGCGGTGTGTCCGAATGAAGCGCGGCCCGGAGCTTAAAAATCGCCGATGGCGGAGCGCCACGGGGCGTGCGGGTGGTGGCTCAATCCATCCGCGCCGCTTCCGTAGCTCACGGAAGCGGATCACTAAACCAGCGCCTCGCGGCGCTCCGCTGCCCCTCTCATGCAAAACGCCCGCAGGATCAGCCTGCGGGCGGGGAAACCCCATGCGTCATTCTCGGGCGGAGCGCAGCGCAGACCCGAGAATCTCAGGACCAGAAGGCATTAGCGCCTCTTCCAGCCTGAGATGCTCGGGTCAAGCCCGAGCATGACGCGCGTATCAGCTCTTTGAAGAAGAGGCTCCCGCGCTCCGCTGTCAGCTCCGCCCGAGCCGCACGCCGCTTTCCGCGTCGAAGACGTGGACCTTGTCGGGGTCGACGGAGATCCAGAGCCGCCCGGGCTGGGCCGCGACCTCGCCGGTCGCCGCCTGCATCACGAAGGGCTTGCCGGCGAGCTGGCCGTGGAAGAGCTGGGTCGCGCCGAGCTCCTCGATGAACTCGACGTCGAAGGGCAGCGAGCCGGCGGCGCCCTCCGAGGCGATCTCGATGTCCTCTGGTCGCAGGCCGACCTCGACGGCGGTGCCTACGGCTAAATCCTCGCGCAGGTCGCGCGCTTGCAGCAGGGCATCGCCGAGCGCGATGATGCCGGCGCCGTCGACCTTGGCCGCCAGCAGGTTCATCGGCGGCGAGCCGATGAAGGTGGCGACGAAGCGGCTCGCCGGCTTGCGGTAGACTTCCGAGGGCACGCCGATCTGCTCGACCTGGCCGCCATTCATCACCACGAGCTTGTCGGAGAGCGTCATCGCCTCGACCTGGTCGTGGGTGACGTAGATCGCGGTGACGCCGAGGGCGCGCTGCAATTTCTTGATCTCGACGCGCATCTGCACGCGCAGCTTGGCGTCGAGATTGGAGAGCGGCTCGTCGAACAGGAAGACCTGCGGCTTGCGCACGATGGCGCGGCCCATGGCGACGCGCTGGCGCTGGCCGCCGGAGAGCTGGCGCGGGCGGCGCTGCAGGAAGGGCTCGATGGCGAGGATGCGCGCGGCTTCCTGCACGCGCTTGTCGATCTCGTCCTTGGGCGTGCCGCGGTTGCGCAGACCGTAGGCCATGTTGTCGTAGACGCTCATATGCGGATAGAGCGCGTAGTTCTGGAAGACCATGGCAATGTCGCGGTCGGCCGGCTCGACCTGGTTGACGACACGGCTGCCGATCGCGACCTCGCCGGCCGAGATCGTCTCGAGCCCGGCGACCATGCGCAGGAGGGTCGACTTGCCGCAGCCGGAGGGGCCGACGAGGACGCAGAAGCCGCCATCGGGGATGTCGAAGGAGACGCCCTTCACCGCCTCGACGCCGCCGGCATAGATCTTCTTGACGTTGTTGAGCGTGACCTGAGCCATAAGCGGGCTACTTCTCTGTCTCGACGAGGCCCTTCACGAAGAGCCTCTGCATGGCGATGACGACGAGGACCGGCGGCAACATGGCGAGCATGGCGGTCGCCATGGCCATCTGCCATTCGGTCAGGGCGTCGGAGGTGGTGATCATCTTGCGGATGCCGATCACGATGGTCTGCATCGAGTCCTTGGTCGTGATCAGCAGCGGCCAGAGATACTGGTTCCAGCCATAGATGAACTGGATGACGAACAGCGCCGCGATCGTGGTCAGCGACAGCGGCAGCACCGTGTCCTTGAAGAACTTGAACGGGCCGGCGCCATCGATCTTCGACGCCTCCAGCAGCTCGTCCGGGATGGTCATGAAGAACTGCCGGAACAGCAGCGTGCCGGTGGCTGAAGCGATCAGCGGCACGGCGAGGCCCTGATAGCTGTCGAGCATGCCGAGATCGGAGACGACCTTGAAGGTCGGGAAGATGCGAACCTCGACCGGCAGCATCAGCGTGACGAAGATGATCCAGAACGCCGCCATCCGGAACGGGAAGCGGTAATAGACGATGGCGTAGGCCGAGAGCACCGAGATGAAGATCTTGCCGAGCGCGATCGTCATCGCCATCACGAAGGAGTTGAACATCATGCTCGCCACCGGTTCGCGGGTCGAGCCGGAGGTGCCGACGAAGAGGATGCGGTAGTAGTTCTCGAAGAAGTGCGGGCCGGGATAGAGCGGCAATTGCCCGTTGATGATGGTGGCGTTGTCCCAGGTCGAGGCGACGAAGGTCAGCCAGACCGGAAAGGCGCAGATGAGCACGCCGATCGTCAGGATCACATAGGCGATCGCGTCGCCAAGACGGCGGTCCTCGACCATCAGCCCTGTCCTCCGCGGTCATTCAAAAGCTTCGCCAGCGCATCCGCCGCCGCGTCGAGGAAGGCGGTGCCCTTCGCCGGCGTCGCCTTGCGGGCATCGCCGATCACGCCGGTCTGCGTCATCTCGCGGAAGGGCTGGTAACGGCCGACGGTCGGGCGGGTCAGCGCCGTCAGGTCGGCATCCAGCATGCCGAACGCCTCGGCGAGTCGCTCGCTGCGGACAGTCTCCGGCGCCAGCACCATCATCATCGAGGTCTCGACCTCGCAGGCATGCAGCACGCTGACCTGGTCGTCCATGAAGGGCGCCATCGCCTCCTGCGCCAGCAGGAAATAGGTGGTGGCGCGGATCGAGAGCGAGGTCTCGCGGGCAAAGTCCGGCAGGAAGGCGGCGAGCGCGGCGATGTTGCCGCCATGGCCGTTGACGATAACCACGCGGTGGAAGCCGTGGCGCTCGATGCTCTTCAGCAAAGCGAGGAGGACGGCGCGATAGGTCGGGATGTCGAAGGTGAAGGTGCCGCCGAAGGCCATATGGTGCTCGGCCATGCCGCACCACAAGGTCGGCGCGACGACGACCTCGACATCGTCGGCGCGCTCGGCTGCCAGCTTGCAGACGCCGCCGCACAGGATGGTGTCGACGCCAACCGGCAGATGCGGGCCGTGCTGCTCCATCGAGGCGACCGGCAGCACGACGACGGCATCTTTCGCCGCCTTCTCGCGCAACTCCTCGGCGGTGAGCTCCTGCCAGAGTACGGAGCCCATCAGTAGTTCACCTTCCGCTCGATGAAGCGGAACTGGAAGGCGGTCATGCCGATCACCATGATCAGCAGGATCACCGATTGCGCCGCCGAGCCGCCGAGATTGGTGCCGCCCTTGCCGTCGGAATAAACCTTGTAGACCAGCGTCTCGGTCGCGCCCGAAGGCCCGCCGCCGCTGATGGTGTCGATGATGCCGAAGGTGTCGAAGAAGACATAGACGAGGTTGACGACGAGCAGGAAGAAGGTCGTCGGAGAGAGCAGCGGGAAGACGATGGTCCAGAAGCGCCGCATCGGCCGGGCGCCATCGATCACCGCCGCCTCGATCACGCTCTTCGGGATCGACTGCAGGCCGGCGAGGAAGAACAGGAAATTGTAGGAGATCTGCTTCCAGGTCGCGGCAAGGATGACCAGCGTCATCGCGTCATTGCCGTTGAGGCGTGGGTTCCAGGCGACGCCGAGCGATTGCAGCCCGCGTGCCAGCATGCCGAGCGAGGGATCGAACATGAAGATCCAGAGCACCCCGGCGATGGCGGGCGCGACCGCATAAGGCCAGATCAGCAGCGTCTTGTAGATCTCGGCGCCGCGGATCTGCCGGTCGGCCATCACCGCAAAGAGCAGCGCCAGCGAGAGCGAGAGCAGCGCGACGAAGACCGAGAAGATGCCGGTGTTGATCAGCGCCTTGTAATATTCCGGCTTCGAGAACAGGTCGCGATAGTTCTCGAACCAGACGAACTCGGTCGAGATGCCGAAGGCGTCCTGCAGCAGGAAGCTCTGCCAGACGGCCTGGCTCGCCGGCCAGTAGAAGAAGACGACCGTGATCGCAAGCTGCGGCAGGAGCAGCAGCAGCGGGATCGTCAGCCCCTTGAAGTGAGCATATTTCTGCATCGGCCAGCCCGGCGGGAAAGAAAGGCCGGGACGAAACGTCCCGGCCCTCGATCGTCTCTTTACTTGGCGGTGCGCTCGAACTGGCGCAGCGCCTGGTTGCCGCGGTCATTGGCCGCGTCGAGCGCCGCCTTCGGCGTCTTCTGGCCGTTCAGCGCAGCCTCGATCTCCTCCGACCAGATGTCGCGGATCTGGACCAGGCCGCCGAAGCGGACGCCGCGCGAGTTATCGGTCGGCTCCTTGTTGTTGAGCTCGAGCAGCGGGGTCTCGAGATAGGGGTTCTGCTTGTAGAAGCCCGAAGCCTTGACCTTCTCATAGGCCGCCTTGGTGATCGGCAGATAGCCCGACTCGGTGTGCAGCTTCACCTGCCGGTCGACATCCGAGAGGAAGGTGAAGAACTTGGCGACGCCCTTGTACTCGTCGGCCTTCTTGCCGCCCATGACCCAGAGCGAGGCGCCGCCGATGATCGAGTTCTGCGGCGCGCCGGCGACATCCGGATAATAGGGCATCGGCGCGTTCGACCAGTCGAACTTGGCGTTGGCCTTGACGTTGCCGAAGAAGGCCGAGGAGGTCAGGAAGAGCGGGCATTCGCCCGACGTGAAGCGGCCCTCGCCGGTGTTGGTGCGGCCGGAATAGGAGAACACGCCTTCCTTCTGCAGGTTGGCGAGATTGGTCAGGTGCTTGACGAAGAGATCGCTATTGATGCGGAACTCGGTGTCGAAGCCGTCGAAGCCGTTGGCCTTGGTGCCGACCGGCACGTTGTGCCAGGCGCCGAGCTGCTCGATGTTCGCCCAGGTCGTCCAGGCGGTCGAGAAGCCGCACTTGTCGAAGCCGGCGGCCTTCAGCTTCTTGGCGGCCTCGAAGACTTCCGGCCAGGTCTTCGGCGGGGCTTCCGGCAGGCCGGCCTTCTTCAGCGCGTCCTTGTTGTACCACATCACCATCGAGGACGAGTTGAACGGGAAGGAGAGCATCTCGCCCTTCGTCGTCGAATAGTAGCCGGTGATCGCTGGCAGATAGCTCTTCGGGTCGAAGCTTTCGCCGGCGTCCTTCATCACGTCGGCGACAGGCTTGATCGCACCCTTAGCCGACATCATCGTCGCGGTGCCGACTTCGAAGACCTGCATGATGTGCGGCGCATTACCGGCACGGAAGGCGGCGATGCCGGCGTTCAGCGTGTCGGGGTAGGAACCCTTATAGGCGACGACGACCTTGTAGTCCTTCTGCGAGGCGTTGAACTCCTCGGCCAGCTTGACGACGACGTCGTTGTTGGCGCCGGTCATGGCGTGCCACCACTGGATTTCGGTCTGCGCCAGAGCCGGCGAAGCAGCGGCGAGCGCGAACGCGCCGACCGCGGTCAGGGTCTTCAATTTGAAGGTCATGATCAGCTCCCTCTAAGCCCCCGATATGCGCGGGCGTTCTTGTCGTTGGTGCGCAAGCTAGCATGAAGCCGGGGCGACAGTTCAATGACAAAACGATGACATTTCCGCCCCGCTGTGGACGCGCATCCGCGCACTTGCGATTTTCCGCGGAAGCGGCTGTTCTTCCCGCCCTTTCTGTACACTGCACACAGTCGGATCAGCCATGCCCTCGCTCTCGCTCACGCCCGCCAACACATTGCCGGCCGATGCCGGCCGCGCCGCGCTGGCGGGCCGGATCTGGCGGCCGGATCTCGCCGGGCCGTCGGTGGTTAAGCTGAAGGGCGACGAGGTCATCGACGTCACCGCGACCTTCCCAACCATGCGCGATCTCTGCGAGACGGCCGATCCGGCAGTAGCTTTGCGCGCAGCAGACGGCGAAAGCTTGGGCTCGCTTGCCGATCTTCTCGCCAACAGTTCGGTGACCGCCCGCAATGACGGCAAGCCCTGGCTGCTCGCTCCGGTCGACCTGCAGGCGGTCAAGGCCGCCGGCGTCACCTTCGCCGTCTCGATGCTCGAGCGCGTCATCGAGGAGAAGGCCCGCGGCAACCCGGCGGCCGCCGCCGAGATCCGTGCCGAGATCGGCAAGCTCATCGGCGACGATCTCTCCAAGCTCAAGCCCGGCTCGCCCGAAGCGATGAAGCTGAAGGAGGTGCTGATCGCCCAGAACAGCTGGAGCCAGTATCTCGAGGTCGGCATCGGGCCGGACGCCGAGATCTTCACCAAGGCGCCGCCGATGTCGGCGGTCGGCACCGGCGCCGATGCCGGCCTGCATCCGGGTTCGAGCTGGAACAATCCCGAGCCGGAGATCGTGCTCGTCGTCGCCTCGGATGGCCGTATTGTCGGCGCCAGCCTCGGCAACGACGTCAATCTGCGCGATTTCGAGGGCCGCTCGGCGCTGCTTCTGGGCAAGGCCAAGGACAACAATGCGGCCGCCGCGATCGGCCCGTTTATCCGCTTCTTCGACGGCGACTTCTCGCTCGACCATGTCCGCAGGACGACAGTGAGCCTCACCGTCGAGGGCGAGGATGGCTTCACGCTGGAAGGCTCGTCCTCGATCGCCATGATCAGCCGCGACCCGGCCGATCTCGCCGCGCAGATGCTCGGCCCGCACCACCAATATCCGGACGGGGCGGTGCTCTATCTCGGCACCATGTTCGCGCCGATCAAGGATCGCGACTCGGTTGGCGGTGGCTTCACCCACAAATACGGCGACATCGTCACGATCGCTGCCCCCGAGCTCGGCGCGCTGGTGAACCGGATGCGCCGCACCGACGAGTGCGAGCCCTGGCGCTTCGGCGCCTCGCATCTGATGCGCAACCTCGCCAAGCGCGGGCTGCTGTGACGCGGCTCGCCTACATCGACTACCACACCTGCGGTGAGCCGGTGCGTATCGTCACCGGTGGGTATCCCACGCTCACTGGCGCGGCGATCCTCGACAAGCGCCGGCAGGCCCGCGAGCGCTACGATCATTTGCGTCGCGCAATGATGCTGGAGCCGCGCGGACATGACGGCATGTATGGCGTCATCCCGGTCGCGGCGAGCCATCCGGAAGCGGCCTTCGGCGTGCTGTTCACGCACAACGAGGGCTATTCGACCATGTGCGGCCACGCGACCATCGCGCTTGGCCGCTATGTGATCGAGCAGGGATTGGTGAAGGCCGTCGAACCGGTGACCCGCTTTGCCATCGAGGCTCCCTGCGGCCTGCTGCGCCTTGCCTGCGAGGTCGAGGATGGCAAGGTCGGCGACGTCAGCTTCGAGAGCGTGCCGGCCTTCGTCGAGGCACGCGATCTCGTTGTCCCGGTGCCCGGCTATGGCGATGTCAGCACCGACATCGCCTATGGCGGCGCCTATTATTGCATCCTGCCGGCCGCTCGCTTCGGGCTCGACCTGATGCAGACACCGGTGGAGGAGATCGTCGCGGCGGCAGGCGCGCTGACCGACCAGGTCCGCGCGACGCTCAACATCACGCACCCGACCGAGCCGGATCTCGGCTTCCTCTATGGCACGATCGTCACCGACGAGGCCGGGCCGGATCAGGACAGCTTCAATCTCTGCGTCTTCGCCGAGCGCCAGATCGATCGTTCGCCGACCGGATCGGGCGTCACCGCCCGGATGGCGCTCGATCATGCCAAGGGGCTGATCCCTGCCGGCCAGAGCCGCAGGATCCGCAGCATCACCGGCGGCACCTTCACCGGAAGGGTGATCGGCCCAGTCGACTTTCCGGCCGCGGGTGCGGTTAAGGTCGAGGTCGGTGGCCGCAGTCATCTTTCCGGCGAAGGAAACTTCGTCATCGAGGCCGACGATCCGCTCGGTCACGGCTTCACACTGCCGAGACACTTCGCGGAGATCGCAGGCTCCTGAGCCGGCTCAATCCGGTTGGCGAAAGTTCAGGACGATCTCGCGCCAGCGCGGATAGAGCGCACCGTGCCGCTTCAGCCCGTCATAGGGCGCGCAGCGGATGACCGCCCGCCTTGCGCTCTCGGCCAGAAGCGCCACACCCGCCTTCAAGGGCTGATCGAGTACGACCGGCGCACCAATCAACCCACCATCGCGGTCGAGCTCGAACCGAATACGCACGATCGTGCCCGTCGGCGCTGCTGCCGGCGGAACGTTCCAGCACGCGGTGACCTTGTCGTGCACGTAGCGAACGGCATCCGCAAAGGCGCGGTCCTGCGCCACGACGGGAGTCGTTACGGCCAACACCAAGGCAAAGCCAAGGAGCATGGTCCGGAGTAGCGGCGAGCGTGCGAACTGTCTTGCCACCGAATGACCTCGCAAACCCCGGAAACAGCCAGCCTGTTGGAGGTAAACCCGCTTTTCATCTTGTCGGGAAGGAGCGTGGTAAGATTTTGTCGCTACCTTGCCGTGCGTGACGGTGGAACGACCATGAGCGCGAGTACGGACCAGCCGGTCGCCACGGGAGCCGCGAAGGCGCTCGTCGCCACGCGCCTTTGGGCCAGTCCCGCGATCTGGCTCGCGGCCTTCGTTGCCTTCGTCTTCGTCGGCCTCCTGCTGCCGCTGCGCCTGCCGCTCGGGTCGTATTACTGGGACACGGCGGTCTATTTCGACGCCGCCCAGCGCATTCGCGAGGGCCAAGTCCCCAACATCGACTTCTTCGCCCCGGTCGGCCCGCTCGGCTATTATCTCGTCGCGGGTCTCGACCGGCTGTTCCCGAACGCCCATCCGTTGCTGACCGCGAACTGGGGTCTGCTGCCGATCACGCTGCCGCTGCTGGCGATCCTCGTCTTCCATGTCGCACGATCCTCACGCGGGCTCGCGCTGGCGCTGCTGCTGCCCTTCCTGCTTTTCGCCTCGCTGCCGATCAACCTGCACGAGGTCTATCCGCTGCCGGGCTTCGACGGCTACGGCCATTACAACCGGCATGTCGCGCTGCTGCTCTATGTCCTCGTCGCCGTGCTGATGTTCGCGCGCAATCGGTCGCTGACGATCTGGCTCGTCGCGGCGCTGATGCTGACGCTGTTCCTGGTCAAGGTCACCGGCGCCGTCGCCGGGGCGATGTTTGTCGGCTATGCCGTCCTGACCGGGCGGATGCGCCTTCGCGATGCCTGCCTTGCCGCCGCCGCAACGATCGGGGCCCTCGCTTTCATCGATCTTGCGACCGGCGGGCTGACCCGAGCCTATATCGACGACATCCTGACCCTGCTCAAGCTCAACACCGACGCACTGCTGCCGCGCTTCCTGACGGTCGCCTCATTCAAGTTCGAGGTGATCGGGCCAACGCTCGTCCTCATCTGCCTGCTCGCCTATGCCGCCTGGCGGACGCGGTTGGCGGGCCTGGCGGCCTGGCTGCGGGAGTTCGCGATCTCACCGGCGGGCTGGCTCGCCATTGCTTTGCTGGCGCTCACCTTCTTCGAGACGCAGAACACCGGCAGCCTCGAATTCATCGGGCTCTGGCCGATCCTGCTCGCCCTCCTGCTCGACTGGCGCCGGCGCAACGACAGCCTGCGGCGCGCCGTGCTGCTTCTGATCTGCGTCATTGCGGCGCCCTCGGCCGTGAACTTCATCGAACGCAGCGCCCGCGCCACGCTCGGTGCGCCGACCTATCTCCCACTTGAAGTCGACGATGTCGGCAAGCTCGGACGGGTCAGCGTCAAGCCCGATATCGCGGAGCGGGCGCCGATCATGCTGCAGCATTACGCCAGCCATCAATCGGCCTATGCTGATCTCGCCGCGACGGGCCAGCAGCCCTCGCTGACCCTTTACTCCGAGATCGACCACCACGCGATCTGGCTGCTCGAGATCGAGCAGGCCATCGTCGCAATCGAAGCCTGGGAGCATGCCAACCAGCGCATGTTCAACGGCATCTTTACGCTCGATTTCGTCGATGTGCTCAATTACCTCCTCGACCGTCGGCCGCCGCGCCATCTCCCGATCGGCATCGATCCGACCCGGAGCAATCCGAAGCTCGATACGGAAATGATCGAGAGCTTGCGCCAGACTGATGCGATCCTGGCGCCAAAATGTCCGCTGACCTCGATCCGCGCGGCGATCCTCAAGCACTTCGCCCGGGCGCTCGAGGGCCGCAACAAGGTCGCGCTGGCGCCTTGCTGGGACCTGTACGTAAAGCCCTGATCAGGCGCTCGCGGCAACCCGCTGCGACAGGGCGGTCTCGACCGAAAGCCGGAGGTCTCGCGCCGCAGCTGCGATGTCGTCACCACCGAACAGCGCGCCGATCACGGCAACGCCATCGGCTCCCGCCGCAATGACCGAGCCCGCATTGGCGGCGGTGATGCCGGCGATGGCGCCGACCGGCAAGGCACCGAGGACGCGCGCGGCCGCCTGGCGTAGGCTCAAAAGCCCGTCCAGCCCGAGCGGCGCGTCGGTATTATCCTTGTGCGCTGTCGGGAAGACACCGCCGATGCAGGCATAGTCGATCTTCGCGGAAGCGAGTTCGGGCAGCTCCCCCGCATGCTTCAGCGTCGCGCCGATGATGGCGCGCGGCCCGAGCAGGCGGCGGGCATCGACCAGCTTCATGTCGTCGGCGCCGAGATGGACGCCGTCGGCGCCGGAGGCGAGTGCGACGTCGACGCGGTCGTTGATCAGCAGCGGTACATTGGTGCCGTGCAGGGCCGAGCGGATGGCGCGCGCCTCGCGCACCATTTCGCGCGTCGTCTCGGTCTTGGCGCGCAACTGGATCAATGTCGCGCCGCCCTCGACCGCCGCGCGCGCCATGTCGGCCATGGAACGGCCATTGGCGATCTGAGGATCGACGATGCCGTAGAGGGTGATGTCGACGCTCATCGTCCGGTTTCCATTCGTGCAGCTAGCGTCGCCGCATCCATCGCTGCGACCGCGTCGATCAACTCGACTTCGAAGCTGCCCGGCCCGCGGCAACGTTCGGCAGCGATTTCGCCGGCAATGCCATATGCGGTCAAGGCCGCCGCCGCCGCGACTGCCTTGTCGGCCTCGACGGCACAGCAGGCCGCGATCAACGCGCCGGCGGCGCAGCCGATGCCGGTGACCTTCGTCATCAGCGGGTGGCCATGCGCGACGGAGAAGTTCGCCGTGCCGCTCTCGATGCGGTCGACCTTGCCGGTGGTGACCCGGGTGACGCCCTCCGCAGCCGCGAGATCGAAGGAAAGCGCCGCCATCTCGGTGGCGTTGCCGCGCACGAGAATGTCCGGCAGGCGCAGCACCTGTCCGGCGATATGTCGGCGCAGCGGTGAGAGCTCGACGAAGACCGGGTCGAAGACGACAGGCTTGCCGCGATCGCGCGCCACTTCGAGCAGCTTGGGGATGGCGAGCTCGCTCTCAGCATTGATCGTGCCGATATTGATCAGGATCGCGCCGGCGCCCTCCGCCATCGCCGCGACCTCGTCGACATGGATCGCCATCGAGGGGATCGCGCCGAAGGCCAGCAGCATATTGGCGGTGATGTTCTGCGCCACGGTGTTGGTGAGGCATTGCACCCGTGGACGGGTCTGCGCCACACGGGCGAGAACATCGGCGACCTCCTCAGGCCCCAAAGTCCGCATCGACGCCTTCAAGGTGGTGCTCGTCATCTCGCTTCCGTCGGTTTCACCAAGGGATATGGGAACGGGTCTAGCCCAGCGCCATCAGCGCAAGGTCGGTGGCCCCACGTGCGCTGAGCCGGCCGGCGGCACGCGCCGCCCTGATACCACTGCGACAGCAGAGCACGATGCGCCGGCCGTCAGCGTCATCCAGCGACAAGCGATCGATCTCCTCGACCGTGAGTCTGATGGCGTCCGGAGAAGCCGCGATCGGTGCCTCCTCGAGCCCGCGCAGCTCGACCACGATATCGCTGGCGGCGAGTTGCGAGGACGCGATGAAGGGAAAAGAACCTGCAAGCGGTTCCGGGGCTCCGGCAAAGGAAAAACCGCCGAAGGCGAGGCGACGCGCGTCGAAGCTTATCAGCCGGCCGAGCGGCGATGGCTCCAGGCCCAGTGCCAGCAGCAACGTCATTTGCGCCTGGAGCAGGCCGAGTGTGGCGACCGCCGGACCGAGCACGCCGGCCGTGGCGCAATCGCCGGCGCGCGCCGGCATTTCGGGGAAGACCGCGCGATAGCTCGGCCCGCCGCCGCAGAAGGCGCCGACATAGCCGGCAAGGCCGACGATCGATGCGCTGACCAGCGGCTTGCCGGCGTCATGGCAGGCATCGCTCAGAACATAGGTCGCGGCAAAACTGTCGGCGGCGTCGACGACGATATCGGCTCGCGCCACCAGCTCCGCGACATTGTCTGGCGCGAGCCTGAGCGCCACCGCCTCGACCTCTACGCCGGGATTATAGGCAACGAGCGCTGCCCGCGCCGCCTCGACCTTCAACCGCCCGACATCGCCCATCCGGTAGAGCGGCTGACGATGCAGATTGCTTTCCTCGACCCGGTCGGGATCGACCAGCAGCACCCGGCCGATGCCGGCGCCGACGAGATAGGACGATACCGGACAGCCCAGCCCGCCGGCCCCGACGACGAGGACCCTGGCGCGGGCCAGCCGCGCCTGCCCTTCGGGGCCGACCTCCGGCAGCACGATCTGGCGGGCATAGCGATCGGTCATGGTTCTCTCCCTCGTCAGCCGAGCAGGGCCCGGCCGAGCACCGGGGTCGACGGTGCGGCCATGTCGCGCGGCTCCATCGGCCCGGCTTCGAAGGCGAGGCGCCCGGCTTCGACCGCCCGGGCGAAAGCGGCCGCCATCGCAGCGGGATCGCCGGCTTTCGCCACCGCGGTGTTCAGGAGGACGGCGTCATAGCCGAGCTCCATCGCCGCGGCCGCATGTGAGGGCAGGCCGATGCCAGCATCGACGACGAGCGGGATATCGGGGAAATGCGCCCGCAGAGCCCGCAGGCCGTAAGGGTTGTTCAGGCCCTTGCCTGTGCCGATCGGCGCGCCCCAGGGCATTAGCACCCGGCAGCCGGCCTCGACCAGCCGCTCGGCGACGACAAGGTCCTCGGTCATATAGGGAAAGACCTCGAAGCCCTCGGCGCAGAGGATGCGCGCCGCCTCGGTGAGGCCGAACACATCGGGCTGAAGCGTATCGGCCTCGCCGATTACCTCCAGCTTGATCCAGGGTGTGCCGAAGACCTCGCGCGCCATCTGCGCCGTCGTCACCGCTTCCTTGACCGAATGGCAGCCGGCCGTATTCGGCAGCACTTTGACGCCAAGGCCCCGGATCAGCGCCCAGAAATCCTGGCCGCCGCCGAGCCGGCCGGCCTCGCGGCGCAGCGAGACCGTGACGACATCGACGCCGGCCACTTCGACCGCCCGCTGCAGCACGGCCGGTGAGGGATATTGCGCCGTGCCGAGGAAGAGGCGCGAGCGCGGGGCGAAGCCATAGAAATCCATCGCCTTAGCCTCCCTGCATCGGCGCGAGGATCTCGAGCCGATCGCCCTCGGTGAGGATCGTCTGCGCCCGCGCGGCGGCGGAGACGAAAGCCTCGTTCACGGCCGTGGCGACGACCGCGCCGGCATAGCCCAATTCGGCCAGCGTCTCGGCCAGGACCGGGGCGGCGACCTCACGCGTGTCGCCGTTGACGATGATCTGCATGGGACAGCTCCTGGGGTGCGAGGAGACGATCGGCGACCTGCCGAGCCAAGGCCGGCGAGAGCAGGAAGCCGTGGCGGAAAAGGCCGTTGAAACGCAGAACCCGGCCATCCTCGACGATGCGGGGCAGATTATCGGGAAAGGCCGGGCGGACATCGGCGCGCAGCTCGACGATCTCTGCCTCGCCGAAGGCCGGGTGCAGCGCATAGGCGGCGCTCAAGAGCTCGATCGCCGAGCGAGCGCTGACACGGCTGCGATCATCGCTCTCGATCATCGTCGCGCCGATCATGAAATGCCCGTTGGAGCGCGGCACGACATAGAGCGGAATGCGCGGATGCAGCAGCCGCACCGGGCGGCTGAGGCTGATCTCGTCGGTACGCAGCACCAGCATCTCGCCACGCACGCCGCGCAACTCGCCGATCTGGTCGCGGGCGGCAAGGCCTCGGCAATCGACGATGCGATCGGCATCGAGCGCCGTCTCGTTAGCCTCGACGCCATAATGGATCGGCACGCCGGCCGCCCGAAGCGCCTCAGCCAACGCCGCAATGGCCAGGCGCGGATCGAGGTGAGCCTCCTGCTCGAAGAACAGGCCTTGCCGGAAGCGGCCGGCGAGGTCGGGCGCCAGCGCGGCGACGCCGTCGGCATCGAGCCGCTCGAAGCCGCTCGTGCGCGCTGAAAAACGCGTCAGCTCGCCGGCATCGCGGACCGGGGCGAGCACGAGCGTGCCGTGGACGCGCGTGCCGGGATAATGGCGCGGCCACCAGTCGAGCGCCTGCCGGCCCAGGATCACGACAGCCTCCTCGGCGCTCTCGCGCTCGCACCAGGGCGCGAGCATGCCGCCCGCGGCCCAGGAGCAGGCCTGCTGGCCGAGCGCTGCACTACGTTCGAACACTTCGACCGCGATGCCCCGCTCGGCCAGCTCGAGCGCCGTCACGAGGCCGGCGACGCCGGCCCCGATCACAGCGACGCGCATGGCCTCTACTCCGCCGCCGGCAGATAGAGATTGCCCCCCTTTTTGAGGAACTCCTCTGACTTCGCCGCCATCCCCTGCGAGGCCATCGCTTCCAGCGCGGCGCGCTCGTTGTCGCCCATCGCCAGCACTTCGGCGCGCAGGTCCTGGGTGATCTTCATCGAGCAGAATTTGGGGCCGCACATCGAGCAGAAATGCGCGACCTTGTGGGCGTCCTTCGGCAGCGTCTCGTCATGGAAGGCGCGCGCCGTGTCCGGGTCGAGCGCCAGGTTGAACTGGTCCTCCCAGCGGAAGTCGAAGCGGGCACGCGAAACCGCGTCGTCTCGAATCTTCGCGGCCGGATGGCCCTTGGCGAGATCGGCGGCATGGGCGGCGATCCGGTAGGTGATGACGCCGGTCTTGACGTCGTCGCGATCAGGCAGGCCGAGATGCTCCTTTGGCGTGACGTAGCAGAGCATGGCGCAGCCGAACCAACCGATCATCGCCGCACCGATGCCGGAGGTGATGTGGTCGTATCCCGGCGCGATGTCGGTGGTCAGCGGTCCGAGCGTGTAGAACGGTGCTTCGCCGCATTCGCGCAGCTGCTTGTCCATGTTCTCCTTGATCTTGTGCATCGGCACATGGCCGGGGCCCTCGATCATCACTTGGCAGCCCTTGTCCCAGGCGACCTTGGTGAGCTCGCCCAAGGTCTCCAGCTCGGCGAACTGGGCGCGGTCATTGGCGTCCGCGATCGAGCCGGGCCGCAGGCCGTCCCCGAGCGAGAACGAGACGTCGTATTTGCGCATGATCTCGCAGATCTCGTCGAAGCGCTCGTAGAGGAAGCTCTCCTTGTGATGCGCCAGGCACCAGCGCGCCATGATCGAGCCGCCGCGCGAGACGATGCCGGTGACCCGAGATGCAGTGAGTGGAACGTAAGGCAGTCTCACGCCGGCATGGATGGTGAAGTAGTCGACACCCTGCTCGGCCTGCTCGATCAACGTGTCCTTGAAGACCTCCCAGTCGAGCTTGATCGGATCGCCGCCGACCTTCTCCAGCGCCTGGTAGATCGGCACTGTGCCGATCGGCACCGGCGAGTTGCGCAGGATCCAGGAGCGGATGTTGTGGATGTTGCGGCCGGTGGAGAGGTCCATCACCGTGTCGGCACCCCAACGGATCGCCCAGACCAGCTTCTCGACCTCCTCGGCGGCGCCGGAGGTCACGGCCGAATTGCCGATATTGGCGTTGATCTTGACCAGGAAATTGCGGCCGATCGCCATCGGCTCAAGCTCGGGATGGTTGATGTTGGCCGGGATGATGGCGCGGCCACGGGCGATCTCGTCGCGGACGAATTCCGGCGTGACGAATTCCGGCACCGAGGCGCCGAAGCTCTCTCCATCGGCATGGCGTTCCTTGGCGCCCTCCAGCATGGCGGCGCGGCCGAGATTCTCGCGATGCGCGACATAGATCATCTCGGGGGTGATGATGCCGGCTCGGGCGAACTCGTATTGCGTCGCCATCTGGCCGGATTTCGCCTCGAGGATCGGGCGCTGCGCCGGGCAGGCCGGCACGAGTTGAGCTTCGCTGATATGGCCGTTATCGGCGGCGGTGACAGCGCGGCCGGGCACGGTCTGGAAACCGCGGGCATCGAGCCAGGCGCGGCGCGGCTGCGGCAGGCCGGCATTGAGATCAATCGAGACGTCGGTCTCGGTGAAAGGGCCGGAGGGGTCGTAGATCCGCACCGGCGGCTCGGAATCCGTGGTGAGCAGCACTTCGCGGAAGGGCACCCGCATCTCGGGATGTCCGGGTGGCGCGACATAGATCTTGCGCGAACCGATGATCGGGCCGGTTGTCACCGACTGCGGCGCGGCCTTGACGCTGTTCTTCTGGGGTTTGGTGTGGGCATTCATCTTAGGATCTCCTCCCTCTCAGGTTCAGGAGATCCGGGGCGTCTGACGGTCCAGTCGCTGTCTGCGGATGCACTTGTGGCGCAGCCGCGTTCCAGTCCCTCCGCCGGTATGACCCGGATCAGGTTCGATGGGTTCGGCCATCAGGCCATCTCAGCTCTTGCGAGCACCCCTCGGAACGAGGCGGAGGTTAGAACTGTCCCGATCTCTGCGCAACTGGCAAAGGACCACGGCTTTGCGCCGCGCGGCCATGCGCGGTGAGCATTACACGTGGAGACGTCGGAAAATCAGGCAGTGATGTCGAGATTGCCGCCCTGGCCGGCGGGGAGCGTCGCCTGTTGCTGCTCGGCAGCCTGCTGGAGCATGGCGACCAGAGCTTGATCCGAATCGGCGTTCTGCTTGACCATTTCGAGCTGCAGCGCCTGCTGCGTCGCAGCCGACTTCATGCTGACCAGGCTTTGCGCGATCGCGACCGACATTTCGCTCATGGCAGGCTCCTCGCCACGACCATAGGTGGCGAGCCTTACCCGAATCTGAATCCGGAATGGCGACCTTTAAGGCCAGCTCCGATCAAGGCGCGATGATCGACGGCACCGGCTTCGGCATCGGAATCTCGCGGTTCGGCTCCGGCGGCCCCGAACGGTCTCGCGCCAGCCGCTCACGCTCGCGCCTTGCCTCGACGCGATCGGAGCGTAGCTCGAGCTTCTGCACCTCGCTCGCATTCGGCGCGATCGGCACACCGGGGGCGCGCTGACGCTGGAGTTGCGGCGGGGAGGACTGCGCGGCGGCGGCGTCCGCCACGATCAGCCCGGCGGCGATCAGTCCGAGGAGGACCCATGGGTTCTTGCGCATGGCATTGCTCCAGTCGGGCAGGCGCAAGACCAGCCTGCCCCAAGAAGGAACGCCAGGCAGGCCGGGATTGTTCCATGGCCCGACGAGAAAGGCGGGGCGGCTCGCACGCCGCCGCTCTTCATCTCACTGCTGGTTCTGGCCAGTCAGCAACGGCGTGATCCGGCGCAGGGTCACGCGGCGGTTCTCACGCGAATCGCCTTGCGTCTGGACCTTCGGGTACTGCTCGCCATAGCCCTGCGTCGTCAGGTTCTCGGCGGGAACACCGAAGTCGCGGGTCAGGATCTCGGCGACCGACTGCGCCCGCCGATCCGACAGCGAGAGATTGTCGACATCCGATCCGACCGCGTCGGTATGGCCCTCGACCATGAAGACCTCGTTCGGCGCGTGCTCGACTGCCTGGCGCACTGCTTGCGCGATCACCCGCAGGCGCCCGGCTTGATCCTGCGTGATGGTCCAGGAACCGGAGTCGAAATTGATCGTGTCGACGTCGACGCTGCGCATATGAGCGCGCAGATCGGGCGAGTAGCGGACCTCGTCGAGCGTGTAGCGGCGCGGCACCGGCGCGACCGGCGGGGCGGTGATCGTCTCGTAGATCAGCCGCTCGTCGGCGCGCTCGGCATCGACGATGTAGCGTTCGCGCGGGATGCGCAGCTCTGGCGGCGGCAGCACCACCACCTCCTCGGCGAAGCGGGCTTGCGGCCCGTCACGGCGAACGTTGTCGATCATCACGAACTCGGCGCCGTCGCGTTCGCGCCGCGACCGACGCAGCAGCCGGCCTTCGGTGTCGGTCACCGTGACGATCTGCGTGCCATCGGGGCGATTATAGATCGTCACATTCTCCTCGCCGCGGCGCTCGCTGCGGGTGTCGAGGCCGAGATCGCGGAAGCGCTGGGTCTCGTCGTAGCGGATGACGGCGCGGTCGTCGTCGCCGCGGATGATGGTGCGGCCGGGCTCGCGGATGATGGTGACATCGCCCTCGCGGCGCTCCTCGCGCCGGCCGCGGACATCATCGAGCCGCGTCGCGCCTTGCGTCGCCATGATGCCGCCGATCGCGGCGGCGCCGAGTCCGATCGCAGCCGCGCCGCCAAGGCCGATGCCGCCGCGGCGGCCCTGCCGGTCAGGCGCGGGTTGGCCGGCCGGCGCCTGACCTTGGGGAGGCTGCACCTGTCCGGGAGCAACGCCCGGCCGCAAGGGCGCGCCGGGCTGGCCGACGCCGGGCGCCGCTTGCGACGGCACCGTTCCCGGCTGGGCAGGAACGCTCGGCGCACTTGCGGCATTCGGGGCGACAGGCGGCTGGCCGGGAACGGCCTGTCCAGGCACGGCCTGAGCCGGAGCGGCCTGGCCGGGCTGGCGGCCGGGTCCGGCCGGTGGTTGGGACGGAGCCGTCTGCGTGGGTGCAGCAGTGCCAGGCTGCGAAGGTACAGTGCCGGGCTGCGCCGGGGCTACCGGGGTGCGGCCGACCGGCGGTACGGCTGAAGGCTGTCCCGGCTGAGGCTGGCCGGCCCTCGGCGCAGCCCCTGGGGCGGGAACCATCTGTCCCGGCGCGGGCTGGCCCGGAGCCGCTTGGCCGGGCTGGCGGGCCGGCCCCGGCGATGGTTGCGGCGGGGTGGGTTGTGACGGAGCCGCTCCGGGCTGCGGCGGAACTCCCGGCGGCCGGCCGGCGCCGGGCGCGGGCTGGCCGGGCTGCGGCTGAGTGCTACCACTGGGAGCGAGCTGGCCCGGCGCGGGGCGCGCAGGCGCGGCCGGCGACGACGGAGTAGCTGCGGGCGGCATGGTCGGGGCCGTCTGCGGCGACGCAGGGCGGCGCTGAGTGCCGTCACCCGCCGGCGCTCCCGGCGCGGGAGGCTGGGCCGATGGCGCGGCCGGCCGGGCGGGCGCCGGCTGCGGGGCGATCTGGCCCGGAGCGGGACGCGGCGGTGTGGTCGGCGCGACCGAGGGAACGCGCGGGGCGCCCTGCGGAGCGGGCGGCGCGACTTGACCCGGCGCGGGGACCGGAGGCGGCGCGGGACGGCGCGGCTGCTCGGGCTCGGCCCGGCCGGCCGGAGGCGCCGCTTGCGGCGCGGATGGCGGACGCGGGGCGCTCGGGGCCACCCCGGACGGACGTTCCGGCACAGCGGGGCGGGCCGCCGGCGGCTGACCCGGTGCAGGGCGAGCGCCGGGGCGTTCCTGTCCGCCGGGGGCGGGACGCTCCTGCCCGCCAGGGCGCTGGCGGCGCGGATCAGGCCGCTCGTCATCGCCCGACTGAGCCTGGGCAAGCTGGAGCGATGGAGCGGCGAAACTGCCCTGCGACAGTGTGATGGCGGGGATGAGGGTGCCGAGCAGGAGCAGGTTTTTCGTGCGCATCATGACATCCGTTTCCAGTTGTTCTTCCGGAGATGAACGCCCCCGCGCCCTGAATTCCGAATGAACCGAAAACGGCCGAAATCGGGCACGGTTCCGCTGACCCAGCGGCAACCGGCCGATATTTTGTGTCTGTCAGAGCCCCGCCTGCGCCTTCACATAGGCCGCGATCTCGGCATGCGTCGCGAACCAGACGTCGCCCTTCGCCTTGGCGTGGCGCACCAGTTCCTCGAGAATCCAGAAGCGCGAGCGATAAGTGATGATGTGCGGATGCATGGTGAGCAGGAAGAGCCCGCCTTCGGCGTAGGCGCCGTCGAATTCGCGCTTGAAGATGTCGAACACCGCCTCGGGCGCCGTATAGGGCCGCAGCGCCTGGAAGCGGTTCATGTTGAAATAGACCGCATCGTCGCGAATCCACTCGACCGGCAATTCGACCATGCCGGTCGGCTCGCCCTTCTCGATTAGCTCGTAGGGATCGTCATCGGCGAAGAGCGAGGAATCGTAGATCAGGCCAAGCTCCCGCTCGATGGCGAGCGTCACCTCGGAAAAATCCCAGGACGGCGTACGCATGCCGACGGGCCGGACACCCGTGACCTTTTCCAGCGTGTCGGCCGAGCGCAGATGCAGTTCGCGCTCCTGCTCGGGCGGCACGGCGGTGTTGACCTCGTGGATCCAGCCATGCAGGCCGATCTCGTGGCCTTCCGCGACGACGCGGCGCTGCTCGTCGGGATAGAGCAGCGCGGTCACGGCCGGCACGAAGAAGCTCGCTTTGATCTCCTCGCGCGCCAGCATGGAGAGGATGCGCGGCATGCCGACACGGTTGCCGTACTGGCCCCAGGAGAGCCGACCAACCGACTTGCCGCCGTCGCGCAATTCGTTGGTCTCGTGGTCGACATCGAAGGAGAGCGCCACGGCGCAACGCGCCCCGCCGGGCCAGGCCTTGGGCTTGAGATTGCGACCGGCACGGACCTGCTCGACCTTGCCGCGCCAGGTCTCCTCCGGCCATTGCCACGGCTTCAATTCGGTCATGGCGTTCCTCCTGTCCTCGCTCACGCCGCCGCTTCGGGCAGCATCGGCACGGCCGCGAGCAGCCGCTTGGTGTAGTTATGCTGTGGGTTGTCGTAGACCTCGGCCGCCGACCCCTCCTCGACGATGCGGCCGCGGTACATCACCGCGACCCGGTCGCAGAGATGCCGGACCACCGAGAGGTCGTGCGAGATGAAGATCAGGGTCAGGCCGAGCTCGGCCCGCAAGCGCATCAGCAGGTTGATGATCTGCGCCTGGATCGAGACGTCGAGCGAGGCGACCGGCTCGTCGCAGACGACGAGGTCGGGCTGCATGGCGAGCGCGCGGGCGATGGCGACGCGCTGGCGCTGCCCGCCGGAGAATTGATGCGGATAGCGATCGGCGAAAGCCGGATCGAGCCCGACAGCCGCAAGCCAGTCGCGGACATAGTCGCGAGCGCCGGCCTTGCCGACCAATCCATGGGCGAGCGGGCCCTCGGCGATGCCGTCGCCGATGCGCATGCGCGGATCGAGCGAGGCGAACGGGTCCTGGAAGATGGTCTGGATGCGGGTGGTGAGCTTGCGCGGCTCCTGCCCCTCGCTCATCACTGGCCAGCCTTCGAAGCGGACCGTGCCCGATGACGGCGCATAGATGCCGGCGGCCATGCGCCCGAGCGTGGACTTGCCCGAGCCGGATTCGCCGACCAGCCCGAGTGCCTCGCCGCGCGGCACGGTCAAGGTGACCTCGTCGACGGCCATCACGGCGGGAAGCGGCTGCACCAGGCCAAGTTTCACGCCGAGCCCGCGCAGCGCGCCGGGCCGGGTCTCGAAACGCTTGCTGACGCGATCAGCGACGAAATAGGGCGCGCCGAGCACCGGCGCTGCAGCGGCTGCTGCCGGCTTGCGGGCGGGCGGGGAAGCATCGGGCACGCCGCCTCCGCGCAGCAGGAATTCGCCGGGTTTGGCGCGCGAGGGCAGCGCATCGAGCAGGGCGCGGGTATAGGCGTGCTGCGGGCGCGTCAGTACGTCGAGCGTCGGGCCCGCCTCGACGATCTTGCCGAGCCGCATCACCGCGACGTGCTGGGCGATCGAGGCGACCGTGGCGAGGTCATGGCTGATCCAGATCAGCGCCGTCCCGAGCTCGGCGACGAGTTCCTTCATCTCGACGAGTATCTCTGCCTGGATCGAGACGTCGAGCGCGGTCGTCGGCTCGTCGCAGATGATGAGCTTTGGGTGGTGTAGGAGCGCGATCGCTATGGCGACGCGTTGGCGCATGCCGCCCGAGAGCTGGTGTGGGTAATAGTCGACCGTGTCCTCGGGCCGCGGGATGCGGACTTGCGCGAGGCCGGCAATGGCGCGCCGGCGCGCCTCGGCACTCGAAACCGTCTCATGCGCCTCCAGCGCCAGCCTGATCTGCTCGCCGATGGTCAGAACCGGGTTCAGCGTCATCAGCGGATCCTGGAAGACCATCGAGACGACACGGCCGCGCAGCTTGCGCAACTCGTCCGGCGGGAGGCCGACCAGCTCGCGACCGTCCAGCTTGACCGAGCCGCTGGCGACGCGGCCAGGTGGGTCGATCAGGCCGATGATCGAGAAGCCGGTGACGCTCTTGCCAGAGCCGGATTCGCCGACGAGCCCCATCACCTCGCCGCGACGCAGCGAGAAAGAGACGCCGTCTACCGCTTTCACGACGCCGGCGCGGGTGAAGAACTGCGTGGTGAGGTCGGTGATCTCGAGCAGCGGCGCTGCGGCCACGCCAGCCTTCATCGCTTCAGCCTCGGATTGACCTGGTCGCGGATCTGGTCGCCGACCAGGTTGATCGCGACGATCAGCAGGATCAAAGCGAGGCCCGGATAGATCGAGATCCAGTAGCGGCCCGACAGCATGTACTGGAAGCCGTTGGCGATCAGCGATCCCAGCGAGGGCTCGGTCACCGGCAGGCCGACGCCGAGGAAGGAGAGCGTCGCCTCGAGCGCGATGGCGCTGGCAACCTGCACGGTCGCGACCACGATCAGGGGTGGCAGGCAGTTCGGCAGGATATGGCGCCAGATCACCTGCCGCGCCGGCAGCGGCGTCGAGAGCGCTGCCTCGACATAGTCCTTGCCGCGCTCGGCCGAGGCCGCGCCATGGGCGGTGCGGGCGAAATAGGCGTATTGCGCCGCGACCAGCGCGGCGATCAGCTGCGCCTTGCCCTGGCCGAGCAGGGCCGAGATCACCAAAGCGAGCAGGATCGCCGGGAAGGCGAGCTGCAGGTCGATGACGCGCATGATGAAGGCCTCACGCCGCCCGCCGACATAGGCGGCGGAAATGCCGAGCGTGACACCGATGGCGAAGGCGATAGCGCCGGCGACCAGCCCCATCTGCAGGGAGATGCGCAGGCCGTAGAGAATGGCGGAGAGGAGGTCACGCCCCTGCGCGTCGGTACCGAGCCAATGGGTGTAGCCGCTGGAGCCGACATAGCCCGGCGGGCGGCGGGCATCGGACAGGACGAGATTGGCGAGGTCGTAAGGATTCTGCGGCGCGATCAGCGGGGCGAGCAGGGCAACGCCGATCATCAGGACGACGACGACAAGCGCCGCGACCGCAACCCGGCTCTCGCGGAACTCGCTCCAGAAGCGGGCGATCGGCGTTTCCGTCCGCATCATGCCCGTCCCTTCCGCAAGCGCGGGTCGAGCGCGAAATAGGTCAGGTCGACCAGGAAGTTGATCATGATGAAGACGAAGGCGACCAGCATCAGATAGGCGACCATCACTGGCCGGTCGAGCGACTGGATCGAGTCGATGATCAGCTTGCCGATGCCAGGCCAGGAGAAGATCGTCTCGGTCACCACCGCGAAGGCGAGCGTCGAGGCGAATTCGAGCCCGAAGACGGTAACGAGCGGGATCGAGATCAGGCGCAGCACATGCCGGCGCAGGATGACGCCTTCCGAGATCCCTGCGGCGCGGGCGAATTTCACCGTGTCGGTCAGCATGATCTCGCGCGTGCCGGCCCGCGCCAGGCGCGTCATCAGAGCGAGCTTGAAGAAGGCGAGGTTCAGCGCCGGCAGAAAGAGGTGCGAGAGCCCGTTGAGCGTCAGGAAGCTCCATTCGACGCCGAAAAGCGAAGCGGTCTCGCCGCGCCCGCCCGCCGGAAGCCATTGCAGCTCGACGGCGAAGGTCATGATCAGGACGAGGCCGATCCAGAAGGTCGGCACCGAGAAGCCGAGGATCGAGAGCGCCATGATTGCCTTGGAGAGGACGCTCTCCGGCCGGTAGCCGGCATAGATGCCAGCGGGAATGCCGATCAGCGCCGCGCTCAGCACGGCCGCGAGGGTCAGTTCCAGCGTCGCCGGCAGGCGCGACAGGATGAGCTGGAGCACCGGCATCCCGAAGACGAAGGAGCGGCCGAAATCGCCGTGCAGGACGCGGCCGAGGAAGGTGAAATACTGCTCCCAGAGCGGTCTATCGAGCCCGTAGCGGGCAATGGTTTCGAGCCTGATGTCCTGGCTGACATCGGGGCCGATCAGCACGTCGATCGGGTTGCCGATCGCATAAACGCCGATGAAGACCAGCGCCGACATGACCAGCATGACGACGAGGGCTTGCAGGATGCGTTCGGCGATGTGGGTCAGCATCCATGCCGTCCCATTGAGAAATTCACGGCCAGGTCTCGACCATGGCGGCGCGCGTCTCCTCGACCCCGACCGCCCAGAGCGCCAGCATCTCCTCGTCCGGACGCTGATAGCGGCCGTGGAAATTGCCGTCGCCGAGGATCTCGCGTTTCCGCTGCGGATTGGCAGCGTGATAAAGCGCAGCGTTGAAGGGCGGTTTTGCCGCATCCGGCAGGGTCACGCCCTCGAGGCGAGTCCAGGGGAAGTTCTCCATCCAGGAGGCATGCGAGGCGGCCGGATCGACCGCCTTCACCGCCGCCTGGAAGCGCGGGCCGGCCCACCAATTGTGCATCTTGACGCTGGCGTCGGGACGCTTGCCCATCCACTCGATCACCGCCGTCATCACCGGTGAATTGCCACCATGGCCGTTGACCAGGACGATGCGGCGGAAACCGGAGCGGTAGACGCCTTCGAGCAGATCCTCGATCAAGGCGATATAAGTGGTCATCCTGAGCGAGATCGTGCCAGGATAGGCGGTGAAGCCCGGCGTCATGCCATAGGCCTGCACCGGGAAGACCGGAATGCCGAGCGGCTCGGCCGCCTCGGCGGCGACGCGCTCGGACAGAATCGCGTCGGTGGCGAGGCTCAGATAGGCATGCTGCTCGACGCAGCCGAGCGGCAGCACGCAGCGATCGTCGCGCTTCGCCTGCTCTTCGATCTGCATCCAGTTCATCCGGGCGACGAGCACGGTGCTGATCCTTGCGTTTCGGCGAGACCGCGTCATCCTTGACAGCGGTATAAGAGACCGTCAAGTTCCATATGGAACTAAATGGGATGTCCGAGATGGCACGCGCCCCGACTTCCTTGTCCAAACTCGATCGCGACCGGGAGGCGGCGCTGCGCGAGCTCGATCCGCTGACTGTCACCAAGCTCTGGGACAACCCCTGTTGGCTGTCCTTCCGGCTCAATTTCATCGCCTTCCGCTTCAACGACCCGGTCTATCGCTGGATCGAGACGCGCTACGGCCTAGTGCGGCCGGAATTCGTTGCGCTTTACGCCGTCGGGCTCAGGGGCGGCGTCGCGGCCAAGAACATCGTCTCCTCCTCCGGCCTGCCGAAGAACACGCTCTCGCGCGCAATCCAGAAGCTGCTGCAGCGGCGGCTGCTCAAGCGCGAGACCGATCCGGACGATCTGCGCAGCTATGTGCTGGCGCTGACCCCGGCCGGACGCGCCATCTTCGACGAGACCATGCCGATGATGGTGGACCAGCAGACCGCGATGCTCTCCGCACTCACCGAGGCCGAGCAGAAGCAGCTCTGCGAGCTGATGGACAAGATGGTGATCGCCTCCCCGACCTGGCCTGCCGATCTCGAACCCGAAGGGACCTCAATATGACCAAGCCCTTGTCGCACCGGTCCCCGCTCTGGCGGACCGCCGCACTCGCCGCCCTGATCGGACTGCCGCTCTCCGGCGCCGCCCTGGCGCAGACCCTGACGATCGGCGTCCGCGCCGGACCTGAATCGATCGACCCGCATTTCACCGCGACCGGCACCCATGCCGAGGCGCTGAAGCATGTCTTCGACACCCTGACCTGGTCGGGCGACAAGCTGCAGATCGAGCCGCGCCTCGCCACGAGCTGGAAGGCGATCGAGCCGAGCGTCTGGGAGTTCAAGCTGCGCCCCGGCGTCAAGTTCCATGACGGCTCCGACTTCACCGCCGAGGACGTCAAGTTCTCGATCGAGCGCATCCCTGTCGTCGCCGGCCCCAACCCAACGACGATCTATGTCCGGCGCGTCAAGGAGGTGAAGATCGTCGATCCGCTCACCGTCCACATCGTCACCGACGGACCGGCGCCGAACCTGCCCAATGATTTCATCCGCCTGTTCATCGTCTCGCACAAGGCGGCGGCCGGGCTGACCAAGGACAATGCCAACGACGCCTTCAACACCGGCAAGGCGGCGATCGGCACCGGCCCCTACAAGTTCGTGTCGTGGACGCCAAAGGACCAGCTCGTGCTCGAGCGCTTCGACGGCTACTGGGGCGAGAAGGAGCCGTGGCAGCGCGTACTGCGCAAGGAATTGCCGAACGACGCCGCCCGTGTCGCCCAGCTCAAGGCCGGCCAGGTCGACATCATCGTGCGTGCCCCGGCCTCGGACGTGCCGACGCTGAAGCGCGACACCAAGCTCTCGGTCACCACCATCGACACGGTCTATGTCTTCAACATGGAGCTCGACATGCGGGACAAGTCCCCGCAGGTCAGCGCCAAGGACGGCTCGCCGCTGCCGAAGAATCCGCTGCAGGACGTCAAGGTGCGCGAGGCGATCGACCTCGCCATCGACCGGCCGGCGCTGGTGGAGATCGCGATGGAAGGGCTCGGCTCGGCCGTCAGCCAGCTGGTGACACCCGATATCGCCGGCTACAACAAGAGCCTGCCGCCGCTGAAGCCCGATCTCGCCAAGGCGAAGAAGCTGATGGAAGAGGCCGGCTATCCCAATGGCTTCAAGGTCTCCTTCTCCTTTACCAACGATCGCCTGCCGGGCGACCGCCAGGTCGGCACCTCGATCGCGCAGATGCTGGCGCGCATCGGGATCGACGTGAATGCCAACGCCCAGCCGGGCGCTGTCTTCTTCCCGGCGCGCCTGCGCGGCGAGTTCTCGCTGTCGATGTCGGGCTGGGGCACGCTGACCGGCGAGGCGAACTACACGCTTTCCTCGGTGGTGCATTCGAACGATCCGGCCAAGAAGCTCGGCGCCTTCAACGTGCTCGGCTACAAGAACGCCGATCTCGACAAGTTGATCGAGGACGCCGCGATCGAGATGGACGAGGCCAAGCGCAACGACCTCCTGGCGCAGGCCAATGCCATTGTCGCCAAGGACCGGCCGCGGCTGCCGATCCTCGCCGTCGGCTCGGCCTGGGCGATGCAGAAGGCCAAGGTGACGATCCGTCCGCGCGTCGACGAGGACACGCTGGCGATGGACATCAAGCCGGCGAAGTGAGGCCTGTTCTTCCTTCTCCCCTCGGGGGAGAAGGTGGCAGCGCGAAGCGCTGACGGATGAGGGAAGAACGGGTGCAGCCTGTCTTCCGCTCACCCAGTCGTGCGGCCCTCATCCGTCTGCTTCGCAGACACCTTCTCCCCCGAGGGGAGAAGGATTCATGTCGAGGATTTCATCATGACCATCGCCCTCGCCATCCACGGCGGCTGCGGCACCTTGCCCAAGGCCGAGATGTCCGACGCCGAATGGGCCGAGGCCAAGGCCCATCTTGCCAAGTCGCTGCGGGCCGGCTGGGCGATCCTGACCAAGGGCGGCGGCGCGGTCGACGCGGTCGAGGCCGCCGTGCTGGTGATGGAGGATTCGGTCCATTTCAACGCCGGCCATGGCGCTGCCTTCAATGCCGATGGCGAGCATGAGCTCGATGCCTCGATCATGGACGGCTCGACGCTGGCCGCCGGCGCGCTCTGCGCGGTCAAGCGCATCCGCAATCCGGTCAGCGCCGCCAAGGCGCTGATGCACCGCGGCGACCCGCTGCTGCTGACCGGTCCGGCCGGCGACGCCTTCGCCCAGGCCGAGGGGCTCGACATCGTCGAGAACGAGTATTTCTCGACCGAAAGGCGACGCAAGAACCTCGCCTCGATGAAGATCCGCGAGCTCGTCGGTACGGCCGACGAGGCGAGCGAGGCCGAGAAGCACGGTACCGTCGGTGCCGTCGCGCTCGACGCCAACGGCCATCTCGCCGCCGCGACCTCGACCGGCGGCTACACCAACAAGCCGCCAGGGCGCGTCGGCGATTCCCCGATCATCGGCGCCGGCACCTATGCCCGCGACGGGCGCTGCGCCGTATCGGGCACCGGCAAGGGCGAGTTCTTCATCCGCTATTGCATCGGCCACGAGATCGCGTCGCTGATCGGCTATGCCGGCCTCTCCCTGAAGGAGGCGGCCGATCGCGCCATCGCCGAGTTGACGACGCATAGGATCGGGGCGGGCCTCGTCGCCGTTGGCGTCGATGGTGCGATCGTCGCGCCTTATAATTCCGAGGGCATGTATCGTGGCTGGGTGACGCCGGACGGGCTCGTTCATGTCGCGACCCATGCCGATATCGAGGTGATGGGGCAGGCATGAGCAGCGAACCCATCCTGATCTGGGGCGCCGGCGCGATCGGCGGCACGCTCGGCGCCTATTGGGCAAGGGCTGGCGTGCCGGTACTGATGGTCGACATCGTGCCCGAGCATGTCGAGGCCTGCCGGACATCGGGGCTCTCGATCACCGGCCCGGTCGAGGAGTTCCGCCAGGTCGTTCCGGCGGTGACGCCGGACGAACTGACCGGCAGCTATTCGCGCATCGTGCTGGCGGTGAAGGCCGGCGCGACGGAAGCCGCACTCGCTGCCCTGAAGCCGCATCTCACCGCCGATGGCTTCGTGCTCTCAGCCCAGAACGGGCTCAACGAGATCGTCATCGCCAAGGCTGTCGGCGAGCAGCGGACCATGGGCTGCTTCGTCAATTTCGGCGCCGACTGGCACGGGCCGGGCGAGATCCTCTACGGCAATCGCGGTGCCGTGGTCGTCGGCGAGCTCGATGGTGTCGAGACCCCGCGCGTGCGCGAGATGCACCGGCTGCTCGCATTGTTCGAGCCGGATGCCATCCTGACCGACAACATCTACGGCTATCTCTGGGGCAAGCTCGCGTACGGCGCGATGCTGTTCGGGACAGCCCTGACCAATGACTCGATGTCGGCAAATTTCGCCGATCCGGAGCGCTTGCCGGTCTGGCTCGCGCTCGGGCGCGAGGTCGGTGCGGTCGCGGCGGCACGCGGGGTGAAATCACTCGGCTTCGGCAGTTTTGATCCGTTGGTCTTCGCGCCGGGCGCACCCGAAGGACCACAGGTCGACACCATCGCTTGGCTCGCCGACTACACCTCCAAGACGGCCAAGACTCATTCCGGCATCTGGCGTGATCTTGCCGTGCGCAAGCGCAAGACGGAAGGCCAGCCGCAGATCGGCATCATCTCGACGCTCGGCCGCGAGGTCGGTGTCGCCACGCCGGCATTGGAGCTGCTGGTCGCCCTGATCCGCGACATCGAGGACGGACGCCGCCCGATGTCATCAGACACGCTGAAGGTATTGATCGAGCAATGCAGATCCGCTTCGACAACCGCGTAGCCCTCGTCACCGGCGCCGCGCAGGGGATCGGCCGCGCCATCGCCGCAGCACTGGCCGAGACCGGCGCCCGCGTCCATCTCGCCGATCTCGATGCAGACGGCGTCGCCAACAGCGCAAAGGCGCTCGGCGCGAGCGCCCATGTCGTCGATCTCGGCAGCCCGGAGGCGACGCGGGAGCTGGTCGACGCGATCCTCGCCGCCGAGGGCCGGCTCGATCTCCTGGTCAATGCCGCCGGCGGTGTGCGCGGACAGGTCGGCCGGCCGATCGAGGAGATCTCCGAGAGCGACTGGCGCGCCGTCTTCGCCGCCAATGTCGATGCCGCCTTCTTCCTGTCGCAGGCGGCCGCCCCGGCGATGAAGCAGGCCGGCTACGGGCGCATCGTCAATATCTCCTCGGGCGCCGGCCTGCGGCCGAGCCTGACCGGCATCCAGGCCTATGCCAGCGCCAAACACGCTTTGGTCGGCTTGACCAGGCAGCTCGCCTGGGAGTTCGGCCCGCATGGCATCACCGTGAATTCGGTCGCGCCCGGCTTCGTTCGCTCCAATCCGGCGACCGAGCGGCAATGGGAATCCTATGGGCCGGACGGCCAGAAGCGGCTGATCGAGGGCATCCATACCCGAAAGCTCGGTACGCCCGAGGACATCGCCCATGCCAGCCTGTTCTTCCTCTCCGAGCAGGCAGGCTGGATCACAGGCCAGATCCTTTCGGTCGACGGTGGTCGCTCCTGAGCACACCTTGCTGCACGCCTGACGTGCAGTGAGCCGGCTGCGAACCGCGCTTCGTCACAGTTCTGCATTGAGCGCACCTTAAGTCGCCCCGATGGGCAAGGGCGCGAATCGCAATGCGCCGGGAGGAATAACGTTGGAGCGCAGTTTCGATCTCGCCATCGTCGGCGCCGGCATTGTCGGCCTTGCCCATGCGCTCGCGGCGGCGCGGCGCGGGCTGAAGGTCGTGGTGATCGACCGCGACGCGCAGGCGAACGGCGCCTCGATCCGCAATTTCGGCTTCATCACCGTGACCGGCCAGCAGGCCGGCGAGACCTGGCGGCGGGCGAAGCGCTCGCGCGATGTCTGGGCCGAGATCGCGCCCAAGGCTGGCATCGCTATCGCCCATCCCGGACTGTGCACGACTTCGCGCCGGCCAGAAGCGACGGCAGTGCTCGAAGCCTTCCTGAAGACCGAGATGGGCGAGGGTTGCGAACTCGTTACCGGCTCTGCGCTCGGCGAGCGCTTCCCCTTCCTCGCCGGCCAGGAGGTGGCGCTGTGGAGTCCGCATGATCTGCGCGTCGAATCGCGCGAGGCGATCCCGCTGCTCGCCGCCCATCTCGAACGCGACTGGGGTGTCACGATCCTGCGCCGGACCACAGTTCACGGCGTCGCGCTGCCGGTGATCGAGACCTCGGCCGGCACCTTTCGGGCCGATGCCGCGATCATCTGCCCTGGCGACGATTTCACCGGCCTCTATGCCGACGAGCTCAAGGCCGCCTATCCCGAGCTGACACGCTGCAAGCTGCAGATGCTGCGGGTCCGGACCGCGGCCACCGGCCCCGATTTGCCTTGCGCCGTGATGTCGGACCTCTCGCTGGTGCGCTATCTCGGTTATGCCGAATTGCCGGAGGCCACAGCGTTGCGCGCCCGGCTTGAGCGCGAGCAGCCCGAGCAGCTCGCCAACGGCATCCACCTGATCACCGTCGCCTCGGCCGACGGCACGCGCGTCGTTGGCGATTCCCATCACTATGCCGCGACGCCGGACCCGTTCGGCGACACCGACGTCGACGAACTGATCCTCGACGAGTACGAGGCGGTGTTCGGCGCGCGCCCGCCGGTCGAGGCGCGCTGGCTCGGCACCTATGCCAGCCTGCCCGACCGGCCGATGCTGCGCGAAACGGTCTCCGATCGCGTCAGCCTCGTCATCGTCACCTCGGGGACGGGAGCGTCCACCTCCTTCGCCATCGGCGAGGAGACCATTGCGGAGATGTTCGGATGAGCGCGCAGTCCTTGCTTCCCTTCCACGCCGTCAAGGCTGTGGTGCTCGACTGGGCCGGCACCGTCGTCGACTTCGGCTCGCGCGCCCCGATGGGCGCCTTCGTCGAGGTCTTCGCCCGCTTCGGCGTCACGATCACGATTCCCCAGGCGCGCGGCCCGATGGGCCTGCCGAAGCGCGCCCATATCGCAGCGCTGATGGCCGTGCCGGCGATCGCGCAGGCCTGGCGTACCGCCCATGGCGAGGCACCGGGTGAGGCCGCGATCGATGCGGTCTACGAACAATTCGTGCCGCTGAACGCCGCGGTCGTCACCGACTATGCCGACCTCATTCCCGGCGCGGCCGACAACATCGCCAATTTGCGCCGACGCGGGCTGAAGATCGGCTCGACCACCGGCTATACCCGCGAGATCATGGAGCGGCTGCTGCCGGTCGCGGCGGCGCAGGGTTATGAGCCCGACAACCTCGTCTGCGCCGGCGATCTCGCCGAGGGCCGCCCGAGCCCGCTGATGATGTATCGCTGCTTCGCCGATCTCGGCGTCTATCCGCCCTCCAGCGTGATCAAGGTCGACGACACCGAGCCCGGCATCGCCGAAGGCGCCGCTGCCGGCACCTGGACGGTCGGCCTGGCCGTCTCCGGCAATTGCGTCGGTCTCTCTTTGGCCGAGTGGAACGAATTGCCCCTGCTTGAGCAGCAGAAGCTGCGCGGCGAGGCGGCGGCGCGCCTGCGTGCAGCCGGCGCCGACTATGTCATCGACAGCATCGCCGAGCTCGTCGGCGTGGTCGAGGCGATCGAGGCGACGCTGGCGGCCCGGCAGGGCGTAAAGCAGTCCGCCTGACGGATTCTTCCGTCTTCGCGCTGCCGCCGGATGCGACAGGCCGCGCCTAATTTTGAATGATTGACAAACAAAAATCCGCGGCTGACAATTCATACGCATACAAACGAATTTCCACCTCGGCTTGGCGCCCCGCGTCCGGCCAGCCTACGGTAGGGAATCGCGCAGCGAGGGGCTGTGAATGCGTAAGTCGAGCGATCAACGGGAGAGCCATCGAATGGACCGTCGCCAATTCGTCAGCGGAGCTGCGCTCGGCGCCGTCACGCTGGCCACGCCGTCGCTGTTGCGCGCCCAAAGCGCGCCAATCAAGATCGGCGAGATCAACAGCTACACCTCGCAGCCGGCCTTCCTGAAGCCCTATCGCCAGGGCTGGGAGCTGGCGCTGGAGCAGGTCAACGCCGCCGGCGGCGTGCTCGGCCGCAAGGTCGAGACGCTGTTCCGCGACGATGCCGGCAAGCCCGAGGATTCGGTGCGCCTCGCCGGCGAACTCATCAACGCCGAGAAGGTCGACCTGCTCTCGGGCGGCTTCCTCTCCAATGTCGGCCTCGCCATCGCCGACTATGCCCTGCAGAACAAGCGGCTCTACGTCGCCTCCGAGCCGCTTTCGGACGCGATCGTCTGGGCCAAGGGCAACCGCTACACCTTCCGCCTGCGGCCCTCGACCTACATGCAGGCGGCGATGCTGGTGGAGGAAGCGGCCAAGCTCCCGGCTAAGAAATGGGCGACCGTGGCGCCGAACTACGAATACGGCCAGTCGGCGGTGAAGTGGTTCAAGGAGCTGCTGAAGAAGGCCAAGCCCGACGTCGAGTTCGTCGCCGAGCAGTTCCCGGCGCTCGGCCGCATCGATGCCGGCGCGACCGTGCAGGCGCTCGAGGCGGCCAAGCCCGATGCGATCTTCAACGTCACCTTCGCCGCCGACCTCTCGAACTTCGTCCGCCAGGGTAACACCCGCGGACTCTTCGAAGGGCGCACCGTGGTCTCGATGTTGACCGGCGAGCCGGAGTATCTCGACCCGCTCGGCGCCGAGACGCCGGTCGGCTGGATCGTCACCGGCTATCCGCATGCCGAGATCCAGACGCCCGAGCACGTCAAGTTCCGCGATGCCTACAAGGCGAAGTACAACGACTATCCGCGCCTTGGCTCCGTGGTCGGCTATGACACCATGAACGCCATCGCGGCGGGCCTCGCCAAGGCGGGCACGACCGACACCGAGAAGCTGGTCGATGCGCTGAAGGGGCTGAAATTCTCGTCGGCCTTCGGCCCGGTCGAGTTCCGCGCCTCCGACCACCAGGCGACGCTCGGCGCCTATGTCGGCAAGACCGCGGTCAAGGACGGCAAGGGCGTGATGGTCGACTGGCGCTATGCCGACGGCGCCAAATACCTGCCGTCCGATGCAGAGGTGAAGACGCTTCGCCCGGCGGGCTGAAGCGCCAGGCTTCGACCTGATCTAGACTATGGCTGACACGGCCGCGGCTGAACGCTGCGGCCGTGGGAGAATTGCGCCCTTTTTCGCCTGTTTCGATGGAATCCGGCATGATCGATCTGATCTTCGCGCAGACGCTCAACGGCCTGGCCTCGGCCTCGTCGCTCTTCCTCGTCGCCTGCGGGCTGTCGATCATCTTCGGCGTGACGCGGATCGTGAACTTCGCGCACGGCTCCTTCTACATGCTGGGCGCCTATCTCGCCTTCACGCTGGTCACCCGCTTCGGTCCTGCCGACGTGCTCGGCTTCTGGGGCGGGGTGCTGGTGGCGGCGCTGATCGTCGCGGCGCTCGGGGCCATCGTCGAGATCGTGATCCTGCGCCGGATCTATCAGGCGCCCGAGCTGTTCCAGCTGCTCGCCACCTTCGGCCTCGTGCTGATGGTGCAGGACATCGCGCTCGGCATCTGGGGGCCGGAGGACAAGCTCGGCCCGCGCGCGCCCGGGTTCAAGAGCTTCGTCGTGCTGATGGGCAGCCGCTTCCCGACCTACGAGCTATTCCTGATCGTGGTCGGGCCGCTGATGCTCGGCCTGCTCTGGTTCCTGTTCCAGAAGACGCGCTGGGGCACTTTGGTGCGCGCCGCGACGCAGGACCGCGAGATGGTCGGTGCGCTCGGCGTCAACCAGCGCCTGCTCTTCACTTCGGTCTTCGCCTTCGGTGCCGGCCTTGCCGCCCTCGGTGGCGCGCTGCAGCTCCCGCGCGAGGCGGTGAACCTGCACATGGACCTGTCGATGATTTCGGAGGCCTTCGTCGTCGTGGTCGTCGGAGGGCTCGGCAGCGTCACCGGCGCCTATCTCGCCGCCGTGCTGATCGGCATCATCCACGCCTTCGGCATCCTGGCCTTCCCGAAGATCACGCTGGTGCTGGTCTTCCTGGTGATGGCCGTCGTTCTCGTGATCAAGCCCTATGGGCTGATGGGCAAGCGCCCGGTCGGCAGCGCCCATGCCCACGGCCCGGTCGAGCCTCTGCTGCTGCCGGCCAGCGCGAACGTCAAGCTGATCGGTCTCGCGGCGCTCGCCGTGCTGCTGTTTGCCCCCTTCATCGTTGCCGATCATTGGCTCCTGACGCTGACCGAGCTCTCGATCTTCGCGCTCTTTGCGGCATCGCTGCACTTCATGATGGGGCCTGGCGGCATGGCCTCCTTCGGCCACGCCGCCTATTTCGGCCTCGGCGCCTATGGCGCGGCGCTGGCGGTAAAATGGCTGGGCATGCCGATGCTGCCGGCGCTCGCTTTCGCGCCCTTTCTCGCCGGCATCGCCGGCTTCGTCTTCGGCTGGTTCTGCGTGCGACTGTCCGGCGTCTATCTGGCTATGCTGACGCTCGCCTTCGCCCAGATCGCCTGGGCGACCGCCTTCCAATGGGTCGACGTCACCGGCGGCGACAACGGCATTCTCGGCGTCTGGCCGGCGGCCTGGGCGAGCTCTAAGCTGGTCTACTACTATCTCGCCCTGGCGGTCTGCGTCGCGGCGATCCTCGCTCTGCGTGTCGTCGTCTTCGCGCCATTCGGCTATGCACTGCGGGCCGGGCGCGACAGCCCGCTGCGGGCCGAAGCGATCGGCCTGCCGGTGATGCGCATCCAGTGGATCGCCTTCATCATCGCCGCCTTCGCCGCCGGCATCGCCGGCGCCCTGTTCGCCTTCTTCAAGGGCTCGGTCTTCCCGACCTATATGGCGATCCCGCGCTCGGTCGACGGGCTCCTGATGGTGTTGCTCGGCGGCGTCCAGACGGTGTCGGGTCCGATCGTCGGCGCCTTCGCTTTCATGGGCCTGCAGGAGCAGCTGATGAAGGCGACGATGTACTGGCGCTTCTTCATGGGCGCTTCGATCGTCCTGCTCGTCATCCTGTTCCCGCGCGGGCTGGTCGGTACGGCGCTGGCCTTCGCCGAACGACGCCGCGAGGCGAAGCCCGCTCCTCCCGTCGTCGCCACGCCGGAGCCCGCCCGATGACCCCGGTCCTCGAAGTTCGCAATCTCGGAAAGTCCTTCGGCGGCGTGCGCGCCGTCGACGATGTCAGCTTCTCGGTCGAGGCCGGCAAGCTCTTGGCGCTGATCGGCCCCAACGGCGCCGGCAAGACCACCTGCTTCAACATGCTGAACGGCCAGCTCCCGTCCGACCGCGGCGAGGTGATCTTCGACGGCAGGACGATCACCGGCCTCAAGCCGCGCGAGGTCTGGCGGCTCGGGGTCGGGCGCACCTTCCAGATCACGGCGACCTTCGCCTCGATGAGCGTGCGCGAGAACGTGCAGATGGCGCTGATCTCGCATGCCGGCGAGACCTGGACGCTCTTCGGCCGCGCCAAGGACCGCCATCTCGCAGAGGCCGACGCGCTGCTGAAGCAGGTCGGCATGCTCGACCAGGCCGAGCGCGCCTGCGGCGTGCTCGCCTATGGCGACCTGAAGCGGGTCGAGCTTGCTGTGGCAATCGCCAATAAGCCCAAGCTCCTGCTGATGGACGAGCCGACCGCCGGCATGGCGCCGCGCGAGCGCATCGCGCTGATGGCGCTGACCGCCGAGATCGCCCGGGAGCGCGGCATCGCCGTGCTGTTCACCGAGCACGACATGGACGTGGTCTTCGCCCATTCCGACGCGATCCTGGTGCTCGACCGCGGCAAGCTGATCGCCAAGGGCCGGGCCGAGGAGGTCCGCAACGATCCGGCCGTGCGCGCCGTCTATCTCGGCTCCGGCGCGACCTCGGGAGGCCACTGATGCTGGAGATCGAAGGCCTCAACGCCTATTACGGCCGCGCCCATATCCTGCACGGCGTCGGCTTCTCGATGGGGCGCGGCGAGGTGCTGGCGCTGATGGGCCGCAACGGCGCCGGCAAGTCGACGACGATGAAGGCGGTGATGGGGCTGGTGCCGCCGCAGGCCGGCCGCGTCACCTTCGAGGGGCACACCATCGTCGGCCGCGAGCCGTTCGAGATCGCCCGCCTCGGCATCGGCTATGTGCCGGAGGAGCGCCGCGTCTTCTCTGAGCTCAGCGTGATGGAGAACCTCTCCGTGGCGCAACGACCGAAGCGCGAGGGCGCGCCGCACTGGACGCCGGAGCGCCTGTTCCAGCTCTTTCCCAATCTCGGCCGCATGCGCGATCGGCCAGGCGGGGCGATGTCGGGCGGCGAACAGCAGATGCTGACGATCGCCCGCACGCTGATGGGCAATCCCAAGCTCGTCCTGCTCGACGAGCCTTCGGAAGGCCTCGCGCCGGTGATCGTCGAGGAGATGGCCAAGACCATCCTGGCGCTGAAAAGCGAAGGGCTCTCGGTGCTGATCTCCGAGCAGAACCTGCACTTCGCCGGCTCGGTCGCTGACCGCGCCACCATCATCGAGAAGGGCTTGATCCGCTTCACCGGCACGATGGACGAGCTCAAGGCCGACGAGGCGGTGAGGGCGCAGTATCTGTCGGTGTGAGCGGCTGATCGCGGAGCCACGCCGTCATTCCGGGGCGCTGCGCAGCAGCGAGCCCGGAACCCATGAACACGACGTCGTTCCAGTTCGTCATGCTCGCCCTTGTGGCGAGCACCCACGCCTTGAACACAACCCTCGACCAGCGAAGACGTGGATGGTCGGGACAAGCCCGACCATGACGGTAGTGGGCGTTCATGGGTTCCGGGCTCTTCGCTTCGCGAAGCCCTGGAAAGACGGCAAGCCCAAACGAAAAACCCCGGAAGCTTGCGCTTCCGGGGCAGGTGCCCAGCCGTGATCACGGCCAGGGGGAGGAGCCTTACCAGCCGGCGAGGACCGAGCCCTTGAAGCGCTCGGCGACGAAGGCCTTGATCTCGGGGGTGTGATAGGAGGCGAGCAGCGCCTTGACCCAGGGCTTGTCCTTGTCGGCCTCGCGCACGGCGATCAGGTTGACATAGGGGCCCTTCGGATCTTCGCGCAGGATCGCCGAGGTCGGCTCGATCTTGGCGTCGACGGCGTAGTTGGTGTTGATCGCAGCCGCGGCGACGTCGGCGAGCGAACGCGGCGTCTGGGCAGCCTCGATCTCGATGATCTTCAACTTCTTCGGGTTGCTGACGATATCGGCGACGGTCGGCTTGAAGCCGACGCCGTCCTTGAGCTTGATCGCGCCCTTGTCCTGCAGCAGCAGCAGCGAGCGGCCGCCATTGGTCGGGTCATTCTGGATCGCGACGGTGGCGCCATCAGGCACCTCGGTCCAGCTCTTGTACTTCGACGAGTAGATGCCGAGCGGGAAGTTCACGGTCAGGCCGACGCTGACCAGCTTGAAGCCGCGATCCTTCACCTGGTTGTCGAGATAGGGCTGGTTCTGGAAGGAGTTCGCCTCGAGCTCGCCGGCGGCCAGCGCCTGGTTTGGCACGACATAGTCGGAGAACTCGATGATCTTGAGGTCGAGCCCGTTCTTGGCGGCGATCGGCTTCACCTTCTCGAGGATCTCGGCATGCGGGCCGGGCGAGGCGCCGATGCGGACGACCTGGTTCTGCTGGGCGAGCGCCGGGGCGACGAGGACGAGCGAGGCGGCAAAGCCGAGCGCGAGGCGACGGCTGAAGAGAACAGACATGATGGCTCCTTGCTGAACTGAACGGGTTGGAAACGAAAGATCGATCAGGCGTGGCGCAGGCGCTTGTTGAGGCGGCGCGAGAGGCGGTCGCCGACGCTCTGCACGGTCTGGACGAGGACGATCAGCACGGCGACGACGATCGCCATCACATCCGGCATGAAGCGCTGATAGCCATAGCGGATGCCGAGATCGCCGAGTCCGCCGCCGCCGACCGCGCCGACCATGGCCGAGAAGCCGAGCAGACTGACCAGCGCCAGCGTCAGTCCGAGCACGATCGCCGGCAGCGCCTCGGGCACCAGCACCTTGCGGACGATCTGCAGCGGGGTCGCGCCCATCGAGCGGGCCGCCTCGACCAAGCCCTGGTCGACCTCGCGGATGGCGCCCTCGATCAGGCGCGCGATGAAGGGCGTCGCGGCCACCGTCAGCGGCACGGTCGCGGCGAAGGTGCCGATCGAGGTACCGGCGATCAGCCGGGTGAAGGGGATGATCGCGACGACCAGGATGATGAAGGGCGTCGAGCGCGTCGCATTGACCAGAGCGCCAAGCACGGCATTCACCGCAGGCGCGGCGAAGAGCTCGCCCTTCTTGCTGGTGGCAAGGAAGACGCCGAGCGGCAGGCCGAGCGCGGTGCCCAGCCCAGCGGCGATCGCGACCATCAGCAGCGTGTCGCCGGTCGCCTCGATGATCAGACGGATGAGTTCAGGAGACATGGCCGACCAGCTCCGCCTTGAGACCGAGGGATTTCAGCGCGCCGAAGACGGCGGCAAGCTCGGGCTCGCTCGCCGGCACCGAGACCAGCAGGCTGCCGAAGGGTTTTTCGCCGATCGCGTCGATGCGGCCGGCGAGGATGTTGACGTCGACGCCGATCACGGCGCTGAGGCGGCTGATCACCGGCGTCGTCGCGTTCTCGCCGGTGAAGGCGATGCGCAGCACCGCGCTGTCGCCGGCCAGCGCCTGCTTATGGATGCGGCCGTCGAGGTACTCGGGCACCTCGACGCCGGTCACCGCCTCGACAAAGCTCGCCGTGGTCGGATGCCGCGGCCGGGTCATCACCTCGAAGGTCTCGCCCTCCTCGACGATGTGACCGCCCTCGATCACCGCGACGCGGTCGCAGATTTCCTTGATCACCGGAATCTCGTGGGTGATCAGCAGAATGGTGATGCCGAGCTCGCGATTGACCTGTTTGAGCAGGGCGAGGATCGCGCGGGTCGTCTCGGGGTCGAGCGCCGAGGTCGCCTCGTCGCAGAGCAGCACCTTGGGCTCGGTCGCCAAGGCACGCGCGATGCCGACGCGCTGCTTCTGGCCTCCGGAGAGCTCGGCCGGGTAGCGCTCACGCTTGTCGGCGAGCCCGACCAGATCGAGCAGGCGGCTGACCTGCGCCTCGATCTTCGCCCGCGGCACGCCGGCGATCTCCAGCGGCAGCGCGACATTGTCGAACACCGTGCGCGACGACAGCAGGTTGAAATGCTGGAAGATCATGCCGGTGGCGCGCCGGCGCTCGCGCCAGCCGGCCTCGGTGAGATTGGTGACGTCCTCACCCTCGATCAGGATGCGGCCGGAGGTGGCGCGCTCCAGCCCGTTGACCAGGCGGATCAGCGTCGACTTGCCGGCGCCGGAACGGCCGATCACGCCGACGATACTACCGCGCGGCACGACGAGGTCGATGCCGGCGAGCGCAGTGACGGGCTCCTGGCCGTCACGGCCGGCGAAGGTCTTGCCGACTCCCTCGAAGCGAATGATCGCATCGGCGGGCGGCGCTGGAAGGATGTCCTCGACGCGAAAGGCGCCGGGCTTCACGGGGGCGTTCATCATGTCCTCAGAAATGCGTGTGGCACGACCAGTGCGCAATGCCCAATTGCTCGAGCGTGACCTCGCGGATCGAGCGGCGGCGCTCCTCGGCGCCGAGCTCGGCGAAAGAACGCTCCTGCCAGCGCGGCTCGCCTGCTTCGGCAGGCACCGCCCGCTCGAACCAGGACGCGACCAGCGCGCGCAGGGCTTCGAACAATTGCACCGGCGCGCTCCTCAGGCCGCCAGCCGCAGGCCGGGACGCCGCGAGCGGACAAGCTGGCGCGCCGCCAATTCGGCCGCGACTGGCGTGGCGAAGCGCTGGCCTTCGAGCCGGTCGAAGGCGGCCGAGGCGGAGATGAAGGTGTAAAAGCGCTCATCGGCGCCGCGGGCGACGAGCCCGGCCTGGGTCTCGCCGACCTCGATGACATAGGCCTGGCGAGCGGGTGCACTTGAGCTGAGGTGAGACTGGAACGACATGATGATCTTCGCCGCGTTGCGGCGCCCTGTATTGCGGTGATGTCGGAAATGATGCCGGAGAACGGCGTCAGCGCTGGATCAGCGGCGACAACAGCACATCATCGAACGAGCGAGCTGTTCGACAGGGCGGAGAACGGAGCCGGTCATGTTCATCTCCTCGATCTGGGGAGCCCACGACCACGTCGTGGCGCTTTAGCGTTTGGTGACGCGGCGCAAGCTGCTCGCTCAAATCTCCGCGGCCATCGGCGAACCGACGACAACTGCAATCTAGGAAATGCCGTTCTGCATGTCAATCCAAACGTTCTTTTAAAGGTACGCAGCAATCAGGAAGAGCCTTTCGCCGAACGGGCGGAGAAGGAAATTTTCTTTTCCGGCGCGGCCCGTACCACCCTCGGCGTAGAACAACCTGCCAATCTGGCATCGCCGGGCCGACCTGCTATCGTCCGCACCGACTCACGGCGGGGGCGGGATGAACGACAGGACGGACGGCGCCAGCATCGTGGACGGGCGGATGACGCTGCCGGGCGTGGCCGGCGCTTTCGTCCAGGACGCCGAGAAGCCGCTCGCCTTCACGGCGGAGGGGCTCGTCGCGGTCTCCGGACATGACTGGCGCGACGGCGCCTTGCACGATGCCGGGCGAATCGAAGGCCATGTCCGTCCGGATGGAGCGCGGCTCGCCCGGATCGGCCAGCCGGAGCCGGCGCAGGAATTGTCGCTGACGATCCGCTCCTTTCCCGGCGGGAGCGCACCGCTGCTGCGGCTCAGCCTTTCCGCCGGGGCGCAGGGAGATCTCGACGACCGGCTCGCCGCCGAGCTCTTCCTGCCGCAACCGCTGTTCGCCGGCCTGCGACAAGATCTCGCCGAAGGCCGCGCCGGCACTCTCTCCTTTGCGGCGACGACCAATCTCTGGCTGCGCGAGGGCAGCCCGGACGAGGAGCCACCCGTCTTCCATCTTGCGCCAGAGGCCGATGGCCGCAAGGCGCAGGCGCATGGCCGGGTGCAGAACATCAGCTGGCGGGCCGCCGCGACCGAAGCCGCTGGCGGCCCTGCTTTCCTCTCCGGGCAACCGGATCAGGCGTCCGAGACCGAGCCGCCGGAGGATCCGGTCGCCGAGCAGCTCAGGCGGATCAACTGGAGCCTGAAGCAGGTCCTGATCGTCCTCGCCTTCCTGATGCTGATAATCGCGCTGAAATAGCGCTATTCGGCCTGCGAGCGCTGGTTTGCTTGCGTCTCGTAGACCTGTTCGTTCTCAATCCATTTGCCGTCGAGACCGCGCCCGCGGTTGAGCTGCGTCTTGTCGCGGTTGGAGAGCACCTTGTGGTCGGGCAGCGAGGTCGGCCGCGTGCTCGTCGCGCCGGTGCCGTCTCCCTTGCCCTTGATGCTCGGACCGAGCTTCCCGCCAGCATTGGCCATCATCGTCTCCTGTGCGTGCGTTGAGCCCCCATGCTTTGCCAACGCCTCGGCCCAGCGATGGTTCGGCACGAACTTCGGCCGCACGCCTGCGTTGTTTCAAGCGCAAGCCAGGAGCCCGCCATGCTCGACATCCTTCCCGCCGCCGACCATGTGGCGGCCTTCCGCATCATCGGTACGCTCTCCGAGCCGGATTTCGACAGGCTGATCGCCGAGATCGAGAGCAAGCTCGAACGCCATGAGAAGCTCGGCATCCTCGCCGACCTCAGCGGCTTCGAAGACATGACCTTCCGCGCCGGCCTCAAGGATGCGCGCTACGGTTTCGGCAAAATCCTGCAATGGCATCGCTTCCCGCGCGAGGCCGTGGTCACCAACAAGGGCTGGATCGAGACGCTGGTCGCGATTGCGAGCCCGCTCGTGCCCTTCGTCGAGGTCAGGAGCTTCAAGCCCGACGCCTTCGACGCAGCGCTCGCCTGGGCGAGCGAGATCGAGGGCGGGCCGAACGCCTGAGTTCAGGCGGGACCCAGGTCATGCCGGCCTCCCAACGCTGTGGCGGAAACATGGCGCGCAGATGAACGGCAGCCGACTGCGCCGTTCAGGCGGGGTTCCATCCGGATGCGCTTCAATGGCGACAACTCAAAAGGAGATGCCCTATGCGCCACCTTCTCATCGCCGCGGCGATTGCGCTCGGCGCGGCCGTCACGCCGGCGGCCGCCAGCGAAGCCTTCAGCGGCGCTGCCGCCCTCGACAAGGTCGAGGCGACCTATACCCGCCACAACCGCGAGCACCGGATGTGGGAAATCCAGCGCAATATGGAGCGCCAGAACCGCTATGGCGGCCACCATCGTGGCTATGATCGCGGCTACGGCTATGGCCGTCACCGTGGCGGTCCCCCGCCCTGGGCCCCGGCCCATGGCCGCCGCCATCACGACCGCTACGACCGCTGGTAGAGGCGGCCTGTAACCCGCGCCCTTCGCCACCCTGTCCCCCAGGGCGAAGGGCGCGGGCTTTTTTCATTGAAAGGGCGCGAAAACCGCCACGCAAAACCACCCGCGCCCGAATGTCTCCTGGGTGGCGAGGGGATTCTGCGCTCTTGCCTTCGACGGCTGAGCCGGACCTCAACTCACCGGCGCGTATTTCACCACGCAGCCATAGGCCTTGGTCGCGGGTTCCGAGACCGCCTGGCCGGCCTTGAGCTCGGCCACCGCCTGGCGGACATAGCTCTTGGCACCGGTCAGGCTGGATGCGCTCGACGACGGCTTGTCGTCGATCGCTCCGGCATAGGCGAGCGTGCCCTTGGGATCGATGATGTACATGTGCGGCGTCGTCTGGGCGCCATAGGCGCGGGCGAGCTGGCTCTTCGGATCGAGCAGGATCGAGGCCGGAGCTGCGTCGCGCGTCTTGGTCAGTTCCTTGGCCTTGGCCGCATCGACATGGCCCTGCTCGCCGGCGGGTGAGGAGATCACCGAGAGCCAGACGATGCCGTCCTTGGCCATGTCCTTCTGCAGCGTTTGCATGGTGGCGCTGTTGTAATGCTTCCGGACATAGGGGCAGTCATGGTTGGTCCATTCGAGGACCACCGTCTTGCCGGCATAGTCGGAAAGCTTCTGCAGCTTGCCGTCGACATCGATGACCGAGAAATCGGGGGCTTTCGCGCCGGGCTTGGCCGCGCTCTGGGCGAAGGCGCCGCCAGAGGCGAGCGCCAGTGCGGTGGCGGCCACACCGGCGATGAAGGTCTGTCTGCTCACGGCTTTCATCGTCGGTCTCCTTCTGAGGTTGAAACGTCGGGGCTTGGCTTCACTTCTGGCTTGATGCGGTCTTCACCTCGCGGCCGGCGGCACGTTCGGCTGCGCTCACCACGGTCTCGGGAGTCAGCAATTGCGGCAGTACCTCGGCCTGCGCGCCCTTCGTTCCCGGGTAGAACAGGTAGAGCGGCACACCGGCGCGGCCATACTCGGCCAGCGTCGCGGCGATCTCGGCATTGCGATTGGTCCAGTCGGCCTTGAGATAGGCGACGCCGAGCTTGGCGAAGGCGTCCTTCACCTCCTGCCGCGACAGCGCGACTCGGTCATTGGCGAGGCAGGTGATGCACCAGGCGGCGGTGAAGTTGACGAAGACCGGCTTGCCCTGGACCTGCAATTCCGCGACCCGCGCTGGTGACCAGACGCCGGGTGCATCCGTGCCGGCCTGCGCGGTCGGCTGCGCCGAGGGCGTCGCGCTCTCGATCACGAAGGCCGAGGTTGCGCCGACGAGCAGGATCGCCGCAGCCGCTGCAACGATCCGCAAGCCACGTCCGCTGCCGCGCGTCACGCCGATCAGCCAGAGCGCAAAGCCGGCGATGAGGATCGCGACCAGCGCGGCGAGCGCGCCGTCGGCGCCGGCCTGCACGGTCGCGACCCAGACCAGCCAGATCGCGGTCGCGAACATCGGGAAGGCGAAAGCCTGCTTCAGCACGAGCATCCACCGGCCCGGCTTCGGCAATAGGCGTAGCAGCCCGGGCGCGAAGGACAGCGCCACCACCGGCGCGGCGAAGCCGAGCGCCAGCGCCATGAAGATCGACATTGCCGCGGCCGGCGGCTGCGTCAGCGCATAGCCCATCGCCGCACCCATGAACGGGGCGGTGCAGGGCGTCGCCACCACGACGGCGAGCGCGCCAGTCATGAAGGCGCCGACGGGGCCACTGCGGCTGGCGAGGCCGTCGCCGACCCCTTGCAGCCTGCCGCCGATCTCGAAGGCGCCGATCAGGTTGAAGCCGATCAGCGTCATCAGCACGGCGAGCAGGATGACCAGCGGCGGCGACTGCAACTGGAAGCCCCAGCCGGCGCCGAGCGCGATCACAGCTGTGGCCAGCGCGAAGAAGGTCGCGAGCACGCCGGCGAGGAAGAGCAAGCCCTGCTGGCGGACCTCGCTGCGGCTCGCCTGGGCCACCTGCGCGAAGCCGAGCGCCTTGATGAACAGCACCGGCAACACGCAAGGCATCAGGTTGAGGATCAAACCACCGGCAAAGGCGAAGGCCAGCGCCAGCCAGAGCGTCAGATCCTCGGCCGGGGGCGGCGGCAGCGTCACCTTCGCCGGCGGCTGCGCCGGGGCGGCAACCGCCTGCAGCAGGGCCGGCTCGACCTCGGCGCTAAGCGCAAGCGCGTGCTTGTTGCCGCCGTCGTCGAAGGTGAGAACGCCATCGGTTGCCGGTGTTCCGACCTTGAAGGCGGTTGATCGGGTCAGCGTGAGCACACCGTTCTCGACCGGCTGCGTTGCGGCATGCTCGATCAGTGTGTCGGAGACGGGGAAGAAGTGGATGTTGCTGGCGCCCGCCGGGAGGCCGGGCAAAGCGAGCGTGAGCTTGTCCTCGCCTTTCGCCGTCAGCTTGCCGGTGAAGCTGGCCGGTTTCGGCAGGGCAGCGCGCGCCTGCTCGATCCGAGCTTCTGCATCGGCATCGACTGCGCTGGTCGCCGCGATCGGCAGGTCGAGGGTGAAGGCTCCCTCTTCGGGAATGCAGATCTTCTCGCAGACCAGCCAGGTCGCCTTGGCCGAGAGCGTCAGCGTCTCGCCCGGCTTGGCATTGGCTGGGACGGAGATTTCGACCGGCAGCAGGACATTGTCCTCGAAGCCGAAATTGACCAGCGGCTCGACCCGGATCGCCTTCGGCGCCGGCCATTGGATCGCGCCGGCGCTCACGCCCTCCGGCAGGGTCCATTCGATTCGCGTCGCTTCGCCGGAATCGCCGGGGTTCTGCCAGTAGCTGTGCCAGCCCGGTGCGAGCTTCTGGGTGAGGGCGACCTGGAAGCGCTCGCCCGGTGCGACGGCATCGCGGCTCGACAGCAGCGTGGCGGTTACGCGCGCCGAGGTCACGGGCGCGGATTCGGCGGCGAGCAGCGGCGCGGGCGCCAGCAGGGCCAGTGCCATTGCGGCGCGTTGCAACAGCCGGTTGGCGGTCCGGTGTGGAAGGCTCGTCGCGATCATACCGGTCAAATGCCCTCTTCCATCGGGAAAAGCCAATGACAAGCGGGTGATAGCGGCACGAGGTCGCGGGCTTCAGCCCGCGCCGAGCCGCTCGCCGCGATAGACGCCGGAGCGGATCCGGCCCCACCAGTCGCGGTTCTCCAGATACCAGGCGATCGTCTTGCGCAGCCCGCTCTCGAAGCTCTCCTGCGGCCGCCAGCCGAGCTCGCGCTCGATCTTGGAAGCGTCGATCGCATAGCGTTGGTCATGGCCCGGCCGATCGGCGACGAAGCGGATCAGGCTCTCGCGCGGGCCGATCGCGACATCGGGCGCAAGCTCGTCCATCAGTGCGCAGATCGCCTTGACCACCTGAAGATTGCTGCGCTCGGCATTGCCGCCGACATTGTAGCTCTCGCCGATCCGACCGCTCTGCGCGATCAGGGCGAGCGCCCGCGCATGGTCCTCGACATGCAGCCAGTCGCGGACATTGGCGCCGGAGCCGTAGACGGGCAGGCCCTTGCCTTCGAGCGCGTTGAGGATCATCAGCGGGATCAGCTTCTCGGGGAAGTGATAGGGCCCGTAATTGTTCGAGCAGTTCGAGAGCACGACGGGCAGCCCGTAGGTATGGTGCCAGGCCCGCGCCAGATGGTCGGAAGCGGCTTTCGAGGCCGAATAGGGCGAGTTCGGCTGGTAGGGTGAGCTTTCGCTGAACAACCCGTCCTCGCCGAGCGAGCCGAAGACCTCGTCGGTCGAGATCTGGTGGAAGCGGAAGTCGGCCTGCTCCGCCGGCGGCAGCGAGCGATAGTGCCGCAGCGCCTCCTGCAGCAGCCCGAAGGAGCCGACGATATTCGTCTCGATGAAGGCGGCAGGCCCGTCGATCGAACGGTCGACATGGCTCTCGGCGGCGAGGTGCATGACGATATCGGGCCGGAAGTCGGCGAAGGCCTGCCGCATCGCCGCCGCATCGCCGATATCGGCCTCAAGAAATGATAGCCGCGGATCGTTCGAGACGGGCTCGAGATTGTCGCGGTTGCCGGCATAGGTCAGCTTGTCGACGACCAGCACCTGATGCGGCGTCTGCCGGATCAGGTGGCGCACAACTGCCGAGCCGATGAAGCCGGCGCCGCCGGTGACGAGATAGCGTTTCACGCGAAGTCCTCATAGCGGAACGGGCTGACGAAGCCGGCAAAGCCGGGCAGGGCTGCGTCCTTACCGGAAAGCTGCGCTTCAGTCTTGGAGACCGGCCAGTCGATCGCGAGTTCAGGGTCGTCCCAGGCAATGCCACCCTCGGCCTGCGGCGCATAGGGAGCGTCGACCTTGTAGACCACCTCGGTATCGGGCTCGAGCGTGCAGAAGGCATGGGCGAAGCCGCGCGGCACGAAGAGCTGTTCGGCGCCATCAGCGGTGAGCGTCGCCGCACACCATTTGCCGTAGCTCGGCGATCCCCGGCGAATATCGACCGTGACGTCGAAGATCGCGCCTTTCAGCACTCGGATCAGCTTGGCCTGCGCCGCTGGCGGGGCCTGAAAGTGCAGGCCACGCACCACTCCGCGCGCCGCCGAGAGCGACTGGTTGTCCTGCACGAAGACGGTGCCGATGCCGGCTGCCGCGAAGTCCTGCGCACTCCAAGTCTCCATGAAGTAGCCGCGTGCATCGCCGAATTTCTTCGGGCGGATCAGCACGATGGAAGGGATGGTGAGAGGCTCGAAGGCGAAGTTGCTCATGGTGCTCCAGTTGGCTGCGCGGCTGTTTCCCAGTCGCTTAGCCTCCTCGATCGTCCCGGGCGACCGCAGGGAGACCTGGGACCCATGCCTAAGCCTTTCCGATAGGGCTGAGGCATGGGTCCCGGATCGGCGCGGCTTCGCCACTTGTCCGGGACGACCTGCAATGGGTCGGTCGCCAAGTTTCAAACTATCGCAGCGCCAGCCTGTCAACGCCCTACCGCGATCCGCCCGCCGGTTATTGGCTCCAGCACACCGGTGGTCAGCGGGAAGGAGATCGGCAGCCCGGCTTTGCGGCGCATGGCGAGGAAGGCGAAGCATTCGGCCTCGATCGCGTCGCCGCGCCAGCCGACCGCCTCGGCTGGAATCGCCTTGGCGCCGGTGCGGGCATTGAGTGCCGCCATGATCGCCGGGTTGCGCCGCCCGCCGCCGCAGACGATTATTCGTTGCGGCCTGACCGGCAGAAGGTCGAGCCCGCGGCCGACCGCGCCGGCGGTGAAGGCGGTCAGCGTCGCCGCCCCGTCCGCGAAGGGGAGACCCTCGGCCATCGCGGCGGTGAAATCGTAGCGGTCGAGCGATTTCGGATAGGGCGCGACGAGATAAGGATGTTCCAGCAACCGCTTGAGCCGGGCCTCGTCGACAGTGCCGGCGAGCGAGAAGGCGCCGTCGCGATCCATCTCGCCCTTGCCGTGCTGCTTGATCCAGTCGTTCAGCGGCGCATTGCCCGGACCGGTGTCGAACGCAAGCACATGGTTGGCGTCGGCAAAGGCGCTGAGATTGCCGACGCCGCCGAGATTGAGCACCGCCGTCTCCTGCCCGGCCTTGATGCTGCGCATCAGCGCTGCATGGTAGCTTGCGACGAGGGGCGCGCCCTGGCCTCCGGCGCGGACATCGGCTGTGCGGAAATCGTAGACGACATCGATGCCGAGCTGCCGCGCCATCAGTGCGCCGTCGCCGAGCTGGCGGGTGTCGCCCTTGCGATCTTTGGTCGGGGCGCGATGCAACACCGTCTGGCCATGGAAGCCGATGGCTGCGACCTCGCTTGCCGCGATGCCCTCGGCGACAAGGAACTCAGCGACGGCATCCGCTTGCGCCGTGGTGAGCGCGCGCTCGGCCTCGGCGAAGATCGCCGGCTCTGCCCCCTCGAAACGCCAACCGAGCGCAGCCTGTACCGCCTGCGCCAGCAGGTCGCGGACCTCCTGGCGATAGGGCGAGAGCCGCCAAGGCCCGAATTCGGCCACGGCCGTGCCGTCCGTGCGGATGGCGGCGATATCGATATTGCCGTCGAGGACCGTTCCGGTCATCAGGCCGATCGCCCAGGCTGGCTGCATGCGCCGTATCTCCGTCTCGTCCGGGGTGATGCCTGTCACAGGCAAGCTTCGCCCGCAATCCTGACCCGATTCCGACGAAATCACTGCCTACCCAAGGCTAGCCTCATCTGGAGATCGGCCATGCTGACCCGTCGCTTCGTCCTGACCGCATGCCTCGGCCTCGTCCCGGCTGGATCGGCCTTCGCTCAGGCGCTGAGCGGCAGTGCGGTCGCGCCGCCGGTCGACATCCCGGCGCCCGGCGCGCCCATGGCGCCGCCGTACCCGCCCAGGCCACCGGCTCCCGCCTATGACGATGACGACGAGGACTACGGCATCAGCCGGCGCGAGGCCGTGCGGATCGCCCGTCGTAGCGGTGTGGTCGATGTCGAGAATGTCCGCCGCCGTCGTGGCGTCTGGATCGTCTCGGGAACCGATGGTGATGACGAGGACATCCGCGTCGTCATTAACGACGAGGGCGATGTCGTCGCTGTCAGGCGCGACTGAGGTCAGCCGGCTCGCAGCGCCGCGTCGAAAGCGTCCTGCAGCATCTCCCGGCATTGCCGCGCCTGCTCGCGGCTCGGCTCATGCAGGATATGCGGGGTGATGTCGGCGAGGTCGCGCAGGGCGAAGTCGATCGCTGACATGAGGTCGAGCGCATCGCCGTCGTACTCGGCGGCCGGTGGCTTCAACCGGAACTGCAAAACCTGACCCATCAGGACCTGACCCATTACGCGTCTCACGAGACTGGAAGGCGAATCGTTCTGACGAGTCTCGTCCGCAATCGGTCAGGAACCGGTTAACGCCGCGTCGGCGTCACTTCTTTTCGATGTTCCAGAACAGCATCACCGGCGCCGGCAGCACGCCCGAGACATTGGCGCGCCTGGCATAGGGCTGGTCGAACTGGCCGAGCACGCGATAGGGCTGCATCTCGGTCAACCGCTTGTGCAGCGCCTCGACCGCCGCCTTGCGGGCGGTATCGTCGGGCGCGTCGACCACTGCGCCGCGCAGCTTCTCGGCCTCGGCATCGCAGGGCCAGCCGGCCCAGGCCTTCTCGCAGGCCATGTTGGTGCCGATATTGGTCATCGGCGATTGCATGGTCGCGCCCGAGGCATAGGTCACGAACAGGTTCCAGCCGCCCTGGTCCGGCGGGCTCTTGTTCTGCTGGCGGGTGGTGACGGTGCCCCAGTCGGAGAACTGCACCTCGACATTGACCCCGACCTTCTTCAGCTGGGCTGCGGCGACCTCGGCCATCCGTCCGATCGCGGCGATATCGTTGCTGGTCGTCAGCACCAGCTTCTCGCCCTTGTAGCCGGCTTCCGTCAGGAGCTGCTTTGCCTTCTCCAGATCAGGCTTGGCGTAGCCTGCCGTCCCGACCTCGGTGCCGTTCGGGCCGCCGCAGATGAAATAGGCAGCGCAGCGCTTCCACCATTCCTCGTCGCCGAAGCCGCCGGCCAAAAACTCGGCCTGGTCGGTGGCATAGGCGAGAGCGAGCCGCGCCTTCGGGTTGTTGAAAGGCGGATGCAGGCTGTTCGGCCGCAGCATTACCTGGTTGGCGAGGTTGGAATAGCGCTCGACCTTGACGTCCTTGGCCGCCGCGACCACCGGGATCAGGTCCTGGCTCGGCTGCTCCCAGATGTCGATCTCGCCGGTCTGCAGCGCGGCCGCCGCCGTCGCCGCGTCGGGCATGATCAGCCATTCGACCCGGTCGACCTTGACGACGCGCCCACCGGCGAGCCCGTCGGCCGGTTCGGAGCGCGGCACATAGTCCGGGTTCTTGTCGTAGACGACCTTGGCACCGCTGCGCCATTCGGCGCGGTTGAACTTGAACGGGCCGGAGCCGATCGTCTCGGTCACCGGCTTCATCGGGTCGGTGGCGGCGTCGGCCTCGCGCATGATCACCGGGATCTGGCCGACGGCCGAGCCGAGGGCGAACGGCACCAGCGCCATCGGCTTCTTCAGCTTGAGCACGAAGGTCCTGTCGTCTTTCGCCTCCATGCCTTCGGTGTATTCGCCGAGCTTGCCGCCGATCGTGTCGCGCTTCATCCAGCGCGTCAGCGAGGCGATGACGTCGCGCGTGGTGACCGGCTGGCCGTCATGGAATTTGAGGCCGGGCCGCAAGGTGAAGCTCCAGGACAGCCCGTCCGGCGCAGCCGAAAAACTCTCGACCATTTGCGGCTTGGGCTGGAGGTTCGCGTCCCAGGCGAACAGCGTCTCGTAGATCATCAGCCCGTGCATTCGGGTGATGACGATCGAGGCGGCCACGGGATCGAGCGTCTTGAGATCGGCGTGCGGCGCGACGCGCAGCACGTTCTTCGGCGCGGGCTGAGCCTGCACGCCAGCGGCGAGCAGAAGTGCGGTCGTGCAGACAAGTGTCGCGACAAGGCGGGAACGGATCATGACTGGCCTCCCTCGATGCGGTGGAAATGCAGGATGCGCGAACGATGGCCGGCGAGGCGCAAGCTTCCATCCGGTTGCAGCCAGAGGCAAGGCCGGTGCCGCCACGGGCCATGCATCAGATCGGCCAGTGCCCGTCCGCCGGGCAGCGGCGTCAGCCGGGTCTCGCGGCCGATCGCTCCGGCCCAGGGCCAGGACGCCGTGCCATCGGCGCGGATCGTAATCTCGACCCCGAGCCGGTTATCGCGCCAGCGCCCGACGAGGCGTTCGTCGAGCTTCGTCTCGGCGGGAACCGGCAGCAGCCGGCGCGCCACTCCGCCGATCTTGCCGGCTAGTGCGCCATCGCCTTCGGTCTTGAGCCTGACGTCGAGATAGGCCGGCAGGCTGCGCATTCCGCCTTCGTTGTCCGAGACGAGCTTCTCATAGCCGCCCATGAAGCTGATCGCGCCGCCAGCGAACTCGGCCCAGAACGGCCCCTCCTCGGTGGCGTAGAGTCCGTTCGGAATACGCTCGGGATCGCCTGGCAAGGCCTCGCCGGTCAGCGCCGCCAGCACGCGCAGGGCCGGCCAGAGCGCGTCCTCCTCGCGATTGGTGAGGACGACGACGCCGACGTCTTCGTCCGGGGCCATCAGCATGTGGTTGCGATAGCCGGTCAGCGAGCCGCCATGGCCGATGATCGAGGTATCGCCGAGCTGGGTCGCAACCAGGCCGAGCCGGTAGAGGCTCTCGCTGCCATCGGCGAACTGGCGCGGCACGATCAGCTTGTCGAGCAGGCCGGAATAGGACTCGTGCCCGGCCATCAGGCCCGCGGCCCAGCGCGCCAGCCCGGCCGCGCTGCCGGCCATGCCGCCCGAGGCCGAGAAGTTGAAGCCGTAGAAGCCACGCCGCCATGCCTGCCCGTCATGCCAGTAGCCCGTGGCGAGGCCGGGGACGACTTCGCTCTCGTCGGAAACGAAGCGGATCGGCAGCACACCTGGCGCCATCAGCTCTTCGACCAGCTGCGCCGCGCCCTTGCCGGTCCGGCGCTCGAGGATCGCCTGCGCCAAGCGCCAGCCGGTGTTGGAATAGGCCATCTCGGTGCCGGGCTCGGCATTGAGGCCAGGCAGGCGGCAGGCGGCCGCAAAGACCTCGGCGGCGGAGAGGCTTGCGGTGAAGGGCGTGCCCTGCTGCCAGAGCGCTTCCATCGTGTCCGGCAGCGCCCCGGTCATGTCCAAGGCCCGGCAGAGGGTCACCACGCCCAGTGCTTTGGGCAACTCCGGCAGGAAACTGCCGAGCGTCGCTTCCAGCGACACGCCTTCGCGTAGCAGCAGAGTGGCGCAGATATGCTTGCTGATCGAGGCCAGCCGGTTCTGCGTATCAGCGGTGAAGGGCAGGCGGTGCTCGATCACGGAAAAACCGCCGCTCGCGCTCTCGCGCACGCCGTCGCGGTCGAACAGCACGACGGCGCCGCCCGGCCCGCCCTGTCGCGTCCAGGGCTCGGCGATCGCCTGTGCCTCGGCCCGCCCCTTTGTCCAGTCGACCATGCGCTTCTTGTCTCCGGCGTCCGTCCCGGATGGAACTGTCGCGGATATCGGTGCGGCTAGGCAATCCTCCTGGCCATGCGTCGGAAGCCGACCTACTCGTCATGAAAGCGGCACAATCTCTGGTCGATCCTGCCGCCGCGCGCGCGGCGGCGCGCTGGACCGCAGCCCTGCCTTGCTGGAGACTGCGGATTTGATGAAGGCATATTGAGGAGGCGGATTGGATGAGACGCATATTCTTCGTGGCGGGGGCCATTAGCCTCGCCGGCATCGCGGCAGGTTGCTCGCAGCCGCAGCGTTTCGGCGCCCCGCCTCCCGGCCTGGCACCCAGCCCTGCGCCCGGCGCCACCGCGATGACCAGGCGGATCGTCAGCGACGGTGCCGGTGGCCTGCAACTGCCGGATGGGACGCGCGTCCAGACCGACCAGAGCGGCGGCTTCGCTTTGCCCAACGGCGCCTATGTTCGGCGTGACCGCTCCGGGGCGCTCAACCTGCCGAACGGCTCACGCTGCGTGCCTGACAATCAGGGCGGCTTCGTCTGCCCATAAGGCGAGATTGGCTCAGTCCGTCTCAGCAACGCGGTTGAAGAAATCGGGCGTGCCCATCTGGCCGCCCTTCAGCACGATATCGAGGCCGTCGAGCCGGGGATCGTCGCTATGGGCGCGGCAGAGCGGCGCGCCCGGTGTGCAGGGCGAGCGATAGGACAGCCCCCAGAGGTCGAGTGAGCGGATCGCCAGCGTCGAGGTGTCGCCGCCGGCGACCACCAGCCGTGCGATCTGTGCCTCGGTCATGATGGCGCGCAGCAGGGCTCCGGTCGCGGCGGCAACCTTGCCGGTTTCGCTGGGCGCACCGCCCGGCTTGTCGGTGATCAGCGTGACGTTCCGCGCGGCCAGGCGGGCAAGCGCCTCAGTGCGCAGTTCATCGAGATAGGTGGGCTCGCCAGTCAGCCGCGCCGGATCGATCGCGATCGTCTCATAACCCTCGGCGAGTTCGACCTGCGCGCGGGTCACAGGCGAGAGGCTACCGACCAGAGCCAGCAGATTACCGCCGGAAGCGGGCCGCGCGAGCTTGGGCATCACAGGTCGAGCGGCCTGCGGGAAGCCGGCAAAGGCTTGCGCCGCCGAACTCGCGCCGATCGCGAGCATGGGCCCCGCTTTCATGTGCTCGCGTAGCAGGGCACCGATCGCCGTAAGATCGGAAGGGCGCGAGACGTCGAAGAGCACGGCTTCGGGCTGCGACGCCAGGGCAGCGTCCAATGTAGAGCCGGCTCCATCACCCTCATGGCTGCGATAATCGACGAGGGCGACGCGCTCCAGTCCCTGTGCCGCCAGATGCAGCCGCAGATCGGCTTCACCCATTGGGGTCACCGGGTGGACGCTCATGGTCGGGTGGCGATCGATGCGGTGGACGGTGCCGCCCGCTCCCGCCGCAGCGAAGAGAGTGCCGAACAGGCAATAGCGCCCGAGATTGGGCTGGCCGCCGATGACCGGCAGCAGCGGGTTCGAAAAATGCGGCCGCAAGGCGCGGGCCGCCGCGCCGAGGCTGCCGACCTCGGGAGCGCTGTCGAAGGTCGAGCAGCATTTGTAGTGGAGCAACGAGATGCCGAGGGCGGCAAAGAAGCGCCCGGCCTCGTCCAGCTCCCGCGCCATGGCGTCAGGCGCCATCGCCCGCGTCGCACCGGCGATACCGACTGCGTCGAGCGCTCCGGCACTGGCGAGTTGCTCGGGCGTCGGGATGCGCAGGAAGAGCAGAGCGCGCTGTCCGGCTTCCGCCAGTGTGGCGAGCGTGTCGGTGGCGCCGGTGAAATCGTCGCCATACCAGCCATAGCGGGGCGCCTCGTTCGCCATGCTCAGCCGCTACCCCTGCCGAAGAAGTCGAGCGCCTGCGCGAGTTCGTCATGCTCCTTCGCTGCCTCGCTCAGCGGCACGCCGGCCGCGACCGCCTGCCAGGCCTGGCGGATGCTGGCGACGCCGGCCGCGGGGCCGCTTGGGTGGGCGAGGATGCCGCCCCCTGCCATGAACAGGAGGTCGTCATGCCCGATCGCGTCCCAGGTTGGCTGCGCCGTGCCGGCCCATTGCCCGGAGGAGAAAGCGGGGAGGACGCGGTCGTCGATACCGTTCGTCAGCGGCGTCACGCAGTCCTTGGCGGAGGTCACCACCTCCTCGTCCTCCTGCGCGAACTTCCCCTGCAAGCCATGCACATGCATGTGGTCGACGCCGGCGAGCCGCCAAAGCGTCTGGTAGGCCTGGAAGCCGATGCCGAGCAGCGGATGGCGTGAGAGCGCGCCGAAGCCATTGCGATGGCCGTGCAGGGCAAGGCTGGTCGAGCGGCGCAGGGTTTCGACGGCCGAGAACCCGCACCAATTCAGGCTGACCATGACGCAGGAGCCGCCCTCGCGCTCGACCAGCTCGGCATGGCGGCGCATCTGGTCGGTCTCGGCCGTGATATTGAAGGCGACCATCACCGCCTTGCCGGTGCGATCCTGATGGCGACGCACCGCGGCCATCACTGCTGGAACACGCTGGGCCAGCGGCGCGTGGACCGGATCGGCCGAGATCTCGTCGTCCTTGATGAAGTCGAGCCCGGCGGCGCAGAGCCGGCCGACCAATTCTGCGGTCTCATAGGGGCGCAGGCCGACATTGGGCTTGATGATCGAGCCGATCATCGGGCCATCAGTCACGCCGGTCGCCCGGCGGGTGCCGGCGATGCCGCGCGTCGGTAGTGGGAAGAGGCGGCGATAGGCGGCCGGCAGAGCCATGCTTTCGAGCCGGAGCCCAGTGACCTCGCCGAGGTCGAACAGGTTGCCGGCGACGATCGACGCCAGCGTCGGCAGGTTGGCGCCGACATTGTCGACCGGGAAGGAGAGTGTGATCCGGGCGCGCCGCCATGGGCCGTTGACGCCTTTCCGCGCCAGCCAGGCATTGGGCAGGCTCGGCTCGGCGGCGCTACCCTGCTCCTCGACCGCGATGACGACGGCGCGGGTGCGGTCGCGCAGCTCGTCGGTCTCGCCGGCGACGCGGGTGAAGGTGCCGCTTGACTGCTCGCCCGCCATCACCTCGGCGACTTTAAGCGGATCGAGCGGCGTCTCGATCAAATAGGTGGCTTCGAACCGTTCAGCGGGCATGGTCATCTTCCGAAGTCGCCACCCCCGTCATTGCGAGCATAGCGAAGCAATCCAGGAGGTCTCGCGCAATCCTTCTGGATTGCTTCGTCGGCGTCGCCTCCTCGCAATGACGGGGAGGATGCTATGATCGCTCAGAGCTTGCTGAGATCGGGAAAGGGGCGCACCGGGTCCTTGCCGTCCCAGCTCTCGCCTGCCTCGCGGATCAGCCGGAACATCTCGCCCTTCGGTCCGGCGACCTCGGAGAGCTCGATCACCGTGCCGGGATGATAGTGCGTGTCGAAATAGATGAAGCGGCCACGCTCGCCGACCTCGCCCGACATCACCGGCTTGAAGCCCTCGGCCAGCAGCCGCTCCAGGTCGGCGTCATAGTCCGAGGTCCAGTAGGCGACATGCTGCAGGCCGCTATGGCCGGCATCGGTGAAGTCCTTGTACATGGACGGCACCGCGTTGCGGCACTGGATCAGTTCGATCTGCAGCGGGCCGGAATTGGCGAGCGCGACCGAGTTGTGCGGCTCGTAGGCCTGCCCCTTGTAGCGATAGTTCCTGATCGGGACTTTTGGATTGTAGAAGAACGGCCCGACGCCGAGCACCCGGCTCCAATAGTCCATCGCCGCCTCGATATCGGGGACGACATAGCCGGCCTGACGGATCTGGCCAAAATGACGGCTCATGGGTGCTTTCCTGCGAAGATCAGTGGTTGAGCGCTAGAGGAAGCCGATGGAGATCCACGGCACGGCGGCGACGATGACGAGGCCGATCAAAAGGGCGGCGATATAGGCCCAGATGTATTTCAGCCCCTCGTCGGGATTGATCTTCGAGATCGCGCAGGCGCCGTAATAGCCGACGCCGAAGGGCGGGGCGAAGAGGCCGATGCCCATCGCGAAGATCACGACCATGGCGTAGTGGACCTCGTGCACGCCGATCTGCTTGGCGATCGGGAAGAGCAGCGGCCCGAACAGCACGATTGCCGGAATGCCCTCGAGCACGCTGCCGAGGATGACGAAGGCGACGATCGAGATGGCGAGGAAGCCCCAGGTTCCGCCGGGGACCGCCGCCATGATCTTGGCGAGGTCCTGCGAGAACCCCGATTGCGTCAGCCCCCAGGCCATGGCGGTGGCGCAGCCGATGATGAAGATGATCGCGCCGGTGAGCGATGCCGTATCGACCAGCATGCGCTTGAGCCGGCGCCAGTCGAACTGCCGGTAAATCAGGATGCCGGCCAGTACCGCATAGGCGATGCCGATGGTCGAGACCTCGGTCGCGGTGGCAACGCCCTCGACGACGGCGGCGCGGATGACGAAGGGCAAGGCGATGGCGGGGGCCGCGATCAGGCAGAGCTTGCCGATCTCGCGCTTCGAATATTTGGTGACCTGACTGAGATCCTCGCCCCGGTTGCGCCACCAGACGACGAAGCAGAGCGCGATGCCGAGCACGACGGCCGGCAGCATGCCACCGGTGAACAAAGCCGCGATCGAGACGCCGGTGACCGAGCCGATGGTGATCAGCACGATCGAGGGCGGGATCGTCTCGGTCTGCGCGCCCGTCGCTGAGAGCAGCGCGACGAGGTCGCCCGGCTTGGCGCCGCGCTTCTGCATCTCCGGGAACAGCACGGGTGCGATCGCGGCCATGTCGGCGATCTTCGAGCCGGAGATGCCGGAAACCAGGTACATCGCGCCAACAAGCACATAGGACAGTCCACCGCGGACATGGCCGAGCAGCGAGGCCAGGAACTGGATCATCGCTCGCGCCATGCCGGTCATCTCGATCAGCGCGCCGAGGAAGATGAACAGCGGCACGGCGAGCAGGATGAGATGGCTCATGCCCTCGTCGAGCCGGCCGACCATCACGACCATCGGCGTCGAGGTCGTCAGCGAGAGATAGCCGAAGGTGGCGAGCGCAAAGGAGAAGGCGATCGGCACCCCGGCGAAGACGTTGGCCGCGACAACGCCGACGAAGAAGATCACGAGGTTGAGCTTGCCGAGCGGCTTCAGCGCCGGGCCGAGCAGCCAGAACAGGACGACGAGGGCCACCGTGAGCCCGGCGGCCTGCAGGACCGGCTTCCACGAGCCGAAGCGCAGCAGCCGGCAGAAGGCGGCGAACAGCATCAGAACGATACCGATCGGCAGCGCCGCGGCGCGCCAGGAATTGGCGATCTCCAGCGCCGGCGTGACGATGAAGCGCTCATCCTCGGCATAGTCCAGCGCGTCCGGCAGGATCATCACCAGGAAGGTGATCGCCGCGGTGATGGCGAGCGCCTCGAGCAGGAGGCGTGCCTGCGGCCCGACGCGGCTGACGAGCCCGGTCATGCGCATATGCTCGCCGCGGCGCAGCGCCACGACCGCGCCGAGCATGGAGAGCCAGAGGAACAGGATCGAGGCGAGCTCGTCGGACCAGACCAGCGGCGCGTGGAAGGCGTAGCGAGCCGTGACGCCCGCCCCGAGGATTATGATCTCGGCGAGGACAAGCACGGCCGCGACGAGCTCGACCACCACGCCGACGGCGCGGTCGAGCCTGTCGGCGAGGCGACCGAGGCCGGTCGCCGGCATGGCCGGCGGCGGCAGGGTGGCAGCGTGAACGTCCATGGCGTGTCCTCGAGATCCGATCCCGGCAAGCCTCAGGCGAGCTTGCCGACCGCTCCCTCGAGCAGGCCCCAGGCCTCGGCGCCGAAGCGCTCCTGCCATTCCCTATAGAACCCGCCGTCGCGGAGCTTGGCCCGGAAGCTGTCGGGGTTGGTTTTGTTGAAGGCAAGCCCCTTGGATTGCAGGTCGGCCTGCACGGTATCGTTGAGGCTCTTGATGTCGCCGCGCTGCGCGACGCCGGCGTCGTTGATCGCGGACGCCACGATCTTCTGGATGTCAGCAGGCAGGCCGCGCCAGGCGCGGCCATTGGCGATGAACCAGAAGCCGTCCCAGATATGGTTGGAAACCGCGCAGCTCTTCTGGACTTCGTAGAGCTTGGCGACCTGGATGATCGGCAGCGGATTCTCCTGCGCATCGACCACCTTGGTCTGCAGCGCCGAATAGACCTCGGAGAACTGCAGGCTGGCAGGCGCCGCGCCGAGCGCCTTGAACATCGAGATCGAGAGCGGCGAGACCGGCACGCGGATCTTGAGCGAGGCCATGTCGGCCGCCTGCTCGATCGCCTTGCCCGAGGTGGTCATCTGGCGAAAGCCATTGTCCCACATCTTCTCGAAGGCATAGAGATTGACCTTCTCGATCGCGGCCCGGACATGCGCGCCGACCGGCCCGTCCATCGCCTTCCAGACCTGGTCGTAATCGGCGAAGGCGAAGCCGACCGCATTGATCGCCGCGACCGGCACCAGGGTCGCGATCACCAGCGCTGACGGCGTGAAGAAGGTGATGCCGCCATTGCGGACCTGGCTCAGCATGTCGGTGTCGCCGCCGAGCTGGTTGTTCGGGAAGATCTTGATCTCGACCCGCCCGTTCGTCTCCTTGGCGACGCGCTCGGCCGCCTGCTGGGCGCGGATGTTGAGCGGATGGCTGAGCGGCAGGTTATTGCCGTATTTCAGCTCGATCTCGGCCGCTCGCGCGATCATCGGCATGCCGATCAGCGATGCGGCGGGGGCGGCGGCGAGGCCCTTGATGAGCGTGCGGCGGCTCGGTCCGGTCATGATGTCCTCCCTGGACGTGCTGATGCGATTTGATCGCTCTTGAATGCTTGACGCTCAGCATAGAAATCGTTTCTGATGGTCTTCAAGCTCATTTTCTGATGGGTTTTGATTGGATGAACGCGCCGATCCCCAAGCTTGCCGAGGAAGTTGAGCCGTCCGCACCGCGCCGCCGCCAGATGGCACGGGTCGAGGATGTCGCGCGCCTTGCCGGCGTCTCGACGGCGACGGTCGACCGCGTACTGAACCAGCGTCCAGGCGTCAGGCCGGCGACGGTGCAGCGCGTGCTGAAGGCCGCGGGCGAGCTCGGCTACGTCATGGAAGGGGCGCTGCCGGCGAGCGCGCTCCGGCCGCTGCGCCTCGGCTTCCTGTTGCCGGCCGGAAACAACCGCTTCCTCGGCCTACTCGGCCGGCTGATCGTTGGCTCGCAGGACCAACTCGCCTCCTTCAACATGCGTGCCCGGGTCGAGCATATCGAGAGCTTCAAGCCGGAACTGCTCGCTCATGAGCTCAGGCGGATCGGCCGCGAAGTCGACGGCGTCGCCTTCATGGCGCTGGAGCACCCGACCGTGCGCGAGGCGGTCGACCTTCTGGCCGAGCGCGGCGTGCCCAGCGTGACGCTCATCTCGGACATCGCCAACACCGCCCGCGCCGCCTATGTCGGCCTCGACAACCGCGCCGCCGGACGCACCGCCGGCCAGCTCATCGCCCGCTTCATCGGGCCGCGCCGCGCCAAGGTGGCGATGATCGCCGGCAGCCTGAGCTATCGCGCCCATGAGGAGCGCGAGATGGGCTTCCTGCATCTGTTCGAGGAGCTTTATCCGGACATCGAAGTCGTCGGCCTGCGCGAAGGCCATGACGACGAGGCCAAGAACTACCGCCAGACCAAGACCCTGCTCGGCCAGCATCCGGATCTCGCCGGCATCTACAATATCGGCGGCGGGCCCGAGGGCATCGCCCGGGCGCTGAAGGAGGCCGGGCGGCAGGATGTGGTCTTCGTCGGCCATGGGCTGACACCGGAGACGCGAGGCCTCCTCGTCGACGGCACCATGGATGCGGTCATCACCCAGCAGCCGCTGGCGACGCTGATGAGCTGTGTTGCGATCTTCGCCAATCTGCGCGCCGGGCGGCCGGCGGCGGAGGGCACAGCCCGACCCGGCATCGAGATCGTGCTCCGCGAGAACCTGCCTTGAAAGCTCAGGTGGTGCGGCCGACCTCGCGTGCCACCTCAGAGAACGACCGCATGCCGCCTTCCGGCCGGGTCGCGATCGACAGGAAGCGGGCAGCGAAGGCGAGCGAGTCGCGCTGGCTCGGGCTGAGCTGGTCGCAGCGCTGCCGATCGCCCAGCCCGGTCTGCTCGGCCTCCGTCAGCGCGGCCTTGAGCTGTGAATCAGTCAGTGCGCCCGAAGTCACCAGCGAGCGCAGCACGGCCGTGAAGGCCAGCAGCATGCCTTCGAGCTGTAGATTGGCGACGTTCATCTCGTCCTCCCGACGGTAGCCGATCGGGCGGTCGGACGGCCGCCGGACATGCCTGCGCCGGGGCCGCTCTCCGGCGCCCGGCGCATCTTGACATGGTAAGCCGGCCACGGCGACCGGCTTGTTGGCTCAGGCCGCCTGCGGCTGCGCGGCGTCACCGAGATAGGCGCCCTGGAAGGTCGTCATCACATGCGCGACCATCTCGCGGGCAATGTGGAGCTGGTCGTCCTCGAAGGCGATGGTACGCGGCGAGTTGAGCACGATCTCGTAGCTTGGGAAGTAGTCGACGTAGTCGAAGCGGCGGAACAATTCCTCGGCTACGGAGCGCAGCAGCGATTTCGAGGCGCTGTTGGCGACGATCACGTCGGCATCCTTGAAGGTCGCGCCGAACGGCACCGGCGAGACGGTGACGATGAAACGCATCTCCGGATGGCAGTGCTCGCGGATCAGCCCGATGATGTCGAGCATGTCGGCCAGCGTCGCGTCATAGCCGTAGTCGACGAAGCGGAAGCGCTCCGGCATGCGCTGCAGCCAGCTCGGGCCGGGATGCGCGTTCATCGCGATCCCCGTCTCGGCATCGAGCCAGGTCTCGGTCAGGCCGAGCGTGAAGAAGCAGATGCGCGCATTCTTGATCTGCGCGGTCGCCTCGCTGAGGCGCTTGCGGTTGGCGAAGGCGGTCTCGCGGTCGAGCAATTTCAGGCCGCTGGCATGTGGATCGAACCATTGCCCGGGCGCCAGCTCGATCAGCCCGTCATTGGGATAGTTCTCGCCACGCAGCACGCGCTTCAGCTCGTGCGTCATCGAGCGGACCGAATATTTGTTGAGCGCGCCGCGGCTGAGCTGGCCGCGATCGGCGCCGCCGCCGCGGCCGGTCTCCTCATCCCAGCTCTCGAAATGCTCGGCCGGCACGCCATGGCCCTTCAGCAGCAGCGGCAGGCCGCGCATCATCAGGATGTTCTCGACCTCGCGGGCGAAGCACGAGCCCATGGTGAAGATCGGCCAGGACGGGTCGATCTTGAATTTCGATTTGTGCTCGACGGACAGGTAGTTGCCGGTGGTCAGCCGTTCCTTGGCCATCTTCTCCGGCTTGCCCGAGATCCAGCCGCGCACGGGATTGCCGCGCATGATGGATAGGGCCGTGCCTGCATTGTATTCGATCTTCATGATCGTCTCCTGCGTTCGAGGAACCTCTCGGGCTCGACGGTGCGGACTCGAAAGCCTTGGGTGCTCGCCGGGCGCTTGCTGATGGCCCGGTTACCTCCGGGCATTTCCTCCAACCGGCGCGATCTTCGCCGCGCCGGGTTTGGTCTCACATGCGGTGGGGAATGCCGTTGTGGTCGAGGAAGCCGCGCATCCGGTCATAGGAAGCGGCATAGCTCTTCGCGAGGTTGTTCAGCGCCGCCTCCTGATAGACCGCGCGCCAGCCGCCTTCGGCGAGCGCCGCTTCCGAGACGACAGGGATCTTCAGCGTCTCGGCCAGTTCCTGGCTGCGCGTGTCATAGGCGACGAGCACGCCCGGGACGCCCTGCGCGACCGCCGGCAGCACGCCATGGACGCGGTAGCCGACGGCAAGGTCGATCGAGCGCGCGAACTCGTCATAACGCTCGACGTCGAAGAAGGAGAACAGCTGCTTCTCGTAGATGCGCCGCATCGGCGCATCGTCCGGGCCGTCCCACCACTTGGTCTTGACGAACTCCGCAACCGCCTTTTCCTTCGCCGCCGGATCGCGCAGGAAGAAGGCCTTCTCCTCCTGCTCGCCATGCGAGGACATCACCATCTCGCTCTGGCCGTCGACCTTGAGCAGCGCGGCCTTCTGGTTACGCAGATAGGCGTCCGGGTCGGCGGTGTAGCTCTTGTCGGCCTCGCGGCGCAGGCTGAAGGCGACCTTGCGGATCTCGCGCTGGTCGGGGATGCGGATCTTGAGGTCGCGATTGCGGGTCCGGAAGATCGACGGGCAGCCGACGACCTCGACATTCTTGATGCCATTTTGGCGCAGGGTCTCGGCGCTGAAGGCGCCGCGCACGCCGATCGCGGCCGAGCGTTCGCCGACGATCGACCAGAAGCGCTTCGACGCCTCGGGCAGCTCGATTTTGCGGTTCTGGCTCGCCTGGGCGCCGACGCCGATAGCGTAGACCGGCAACTTCACCTTCTCCAGCACCTCTACGGCGCGGAACCATTCCATGTTCTCGTGGATGAAGTTCGAGCCACGCACGAAGACGAAGTCGAATTCGCTGGCGTAGCGCGCGATGTCGGCATCGGTCGGCGACATGATCTTCATCGGCTCAAGATGCGCATAGCGCAGGAGCTTCAGCGTCGAATCGTAGACGATCATGTCGCCGATGTTGAAGTAGTCGCTGAGCAGTTTCTCCATCGGCGCGCGGTACCAGCGCACCTTGTCGTGCTCGTAGACCTCGCCGGCCGGATAGATCACCAGCGCGCGCAATTTGGTCTCGGTCGCGATCGGACGCAGATTCGAGCCCGGGGCGAGCGTGCCTGTGGCTGCATCGGCGATCGCGACCGAGTGGGGGCGCCCATTGGGCAAGCTCGGCAGCGGGATGGTCAACTCGGCGACATCCGCCTCAGCCGTGACGATCGCGCCGGGCTGGATGGTGGCGTATTCCTGCCCGTCGAGCATCAGCTTGAGCGTGGGCCAGCTCCGATCGGGCCGGCGCCCGATGGCGACGACGACCTCGCCGGTGGTGGCGCGTAGGATCTTGATGGCGTTCTGCGCCGAGACCACGGAGCCGAGATTGAGCACGGGCGCGTTCATGGCCCCTCCTTGACGAACTGAACCTTGAGGCGGACCAGGTCGCGGTCGGGGCCGAGCTTGCAGTCGGCGACCTTCATCCTGGTCATGAAGAGAAAGGCCTCGTCGCCGGTCGTCTCGAAATTGCGCGAGCGCGAGGTCGGATCGGCGAGGGCGCCATAGCCGTAGCGCAGCCGGTCGCTGCAGTTCTTGCTCCACATCGTCGGCTGCACCATCAGCGTCTGCAGCGGCGACCAGCGGATCAGATCGTCGGACCAGCTATAAGCGACGCGGCCGCCGGCGATGTTCTGGCTCGGATCGGGGCCGAGGTGGAGGAGCGCGAGCCATTTCCCGCTCGCCTCGTGCCGGGTCAGCGATCCCACCGTGGTCGGCAGCGGCTTGAGCGTCTGGCAGGGCCGCGCCTGGCTGAGGTCGTCGCGATAGGGATCGACGGCGCGGATGGTGAAGTCCTGCCCGTCGAAGGCGCGCCAGGAGGTCGGGTCCTTGATGTTGGTCGAGCGGAACAGGCAGACGCCGTTCTTCTGGCCCTCACCGCCGGTGGTCATGATCAGCGCATACCAGGCGCCGTCCTTCTGGACGATGTTGGAGGGGTTGAAGAAGCCGCGATGCCGGCCCTGGCCGACCTCCTGGGGGAAGCCGGGTGCCGCCACCAGCGGGCGCGGCTCGTCGGTCTTGAAGCTCAGGCCGCCATCGCTGGAATGGGCGGCGGTGACGACATTGTACCAGCAGCTCATCGCATCCTTGAAGCGGCAGGCGCCGGGATGCTTGTCGGCATGGTATTCGGCGTGCACCAGTGCCTCGACATTGCGGCCATCGCCGGTCCAGGTCGCGGCGATCCAGCTCTTGTCGCTGAACTGGCTCGGATCGGCGCTGCTCTTCGCCTCGAAGGAGACCGCGCAGCTCTTGCGGATCGCGCCGAGATTGCCGCCGATCAGCGGCCGGCTGCGGTAATGGCTGGCGAAGGCAACGACCTCGCCCTTGTTGTCGCGGAAGGCGCGCAAGGGCGCATCCGGCAGGTCCCATTCCTCGCAGCGCTCGCGCGCCCAGGAGACGACCGTCTCCTCCTTCGCGTCGGGCGCGATCTCCAGCCGGTAACCTGCGGCGACCGGTGCGCCCGGCGCCTGCGCGAAGCCGGCGACGGGCGCGGTGATTGCCAGCAGCGCCGCCGGCAGCCAGGCGAGGGCGGTGCGCGCGCTCCTCATGCCACCTTCCTTTCCGGCTCGGGAGCCGGTGGTGCGGACGTGGCGGCCGCAGCAGGCTTCGCCATCTTGTGGTCGACCTTGTTCTCGCTGAGGAAGGCGCTCATCGCGCCATAGACGCGGGCATAGGCCGCGTTGAAGCGGTCGAAGAGCGCCTGGTTCCAGTACTCTTCCAGCTTGAACGGCTTGTCGCCGAAGACGTCGACGCTCGGAATCTGGAAGGTCTCGGCGAATTCGACCGTGCGGCTGTCATAGGTGAAGTAGATCGAGGGCGTGCCGTTGGCGAGCGCCATCAGATTGCCGTGCAGCCGGTAGCCGAGCACGAGATCGAGCTTGCGGACGAGCTGCTCATGTCCGGCGACGACGTCCGAATAGAACATCCGGTCACGGTAGAGCGCTTCCATCTGCTCATCGAGATACCATTGGGTCGCCCAGCCGTTCTCGCGCAGGGCCGCCATGCCCTCCAGCTTCTGCTCGGGCGTGCCGAGAGCGAGCTTCTTCTCCTCGACCTCGCCCTGGGACATAAGCGTGACCTCGAAGCGGTCCGCCATCGCCTTCACCAGGTCGCGGTGGAAGGTCAGGTAGCGCTTGATGTCCTTGGCGTAGTGCTTGGAGACCTCGCGGCGCAGCGTGACGCCGACCTGCTTCACGCTGTCGAGCGCCGGCAAGCGGATGGCGAGGTCGGGCCGGTTGTTGCGGAAGGCGGTCGGGCAGCCGATGATCCGGGCGTTCTTGATGCCGAGCTCGTGCATCACCTCGGCCGAATAGGTGCCACGCACGCCGACCGACGCGGTCGAATCCGAGATCAGCTTGAGGACGGTCTTGCTGTCCTCGCTGAGTTCGAGCTTGCCGCTGACCGGAGCCTGCGCGCCGATGCCGAAGGCGAGCACCGGCAGCTTGAGCCGGCGCAGCACCTCGGCGGTGCGGCTCCAGTTCATGCCGGCGTGCACATAGTTCGAGCCGCGCAGGAAGACATAGTCGAACTCGGCGTTGAACCGGTCGATCTGCTGGGGGTCGATGCTGGTGATCGGCAATTCCTCGAGCTTCTCGAAGTTGAGCAGCTTCAGCGAGGAATCGAAGACAAAGGCGTCGCCGATGTTGTGGTAGTGGTTGATGTGGCTCTGCAGGTCGGCATGGCGATACCAGCGGACATTGTCGTGGTTGTAGACCTCGCCCGAAGGGCTGATCACGAGGATGCGGGCCATGGTTGCGTTCTCCCTTCTTGTGTCCGCGCAGCTCACGCGATCATCGGCGCGGCGGCGCGATTGGCCGGAGCCGGCATGCCCCGCTCGGCGATCAGGCGCTGGTAGAGCGCCAGGTGCTGGTCGGCGCAGTCGACATGGCTGAGCGGCTTCTTGATGCCTGCGCGCAGGCGCTCCCAGAGCCCAGGCTCGCTCAGCGCCCGGGTCATGCAATCGACGAGATCCTCGGGGCTGTTGGAGCGGAAATGCAGCCCGTCGACTTCGTCGGTGATCTTCTCGGCCATGCCGCCGAGATTGCTGGAGAGGATCGGGCGGCCGTGGAAGAAGGCCTCCTGGATCACGATCGGCGAATTCTCCCACCAGACCGAGGGCATCACCACCCAGTCGACCGAACGCATCAGATTGGGCATCTCGTGGTTCTGGAAGGGGCCGCAGAAGCGCACGCGCCGCCCAGCCGCCTCGACCAGGTCGGTGAACTTCTTCTTATAGGCCTCGGGCTGGCGGTCGAGATTGCCGCCATAGACGAGGAGCACGCTGTCCTCGCCCCAGACCTGCTCCGGGATGCGGGTGACGGCGTCGATCAGCACGTCGGCGCCCTTGTAGGGCGTGAGCTGGCCGAAATAGGCAAAGCGCGAGCGCCGGCCATTGGCTTCGGGCACAGGCCGCGGCGGCGCCACCTCGGCGACGTCGATGCCATTCTCGATGACCGAGAAGCGTTCGGCGGCGAGCCCCCATTGCTGGTAGCGCTCGGCCAGGAAGCGGCTTGGCGAGATGAAATGGTCGGCGAGGTTGAGGATGCCCTTGATGAAGGTCTCGCGGGCGAGGAAGCGCGCCGGCGAGATGTCGGGGAAGCAGGCGTTGCAGTCGCTTGGCGAAGCCCGGTAGCAGAGCTTGAAGGCGCCGGTCTTCACCATCTGGCCGTGGTGGTGGCAGATCGAGAGATACTCGTGGAAGGTCACCACGATCAGCGCATCCGGCAGCGTGTCGCGCACCGCGAACAGGCATTCGAGGCCGAGCCCGATGAAATGGTGGAAATGCACCACGTCAGGCTTGAGGTCGCGCAGCACGCGGACGAAGTCGCGCTCGATCTCGTCCGTGGCGCGGTTCGACAGCAGGAAGTGGTCGTACTCCTCGGCGTAGTAGAGCAGTTCGCCGCCGCGCTGGCGCAGGCTCATCAGCGCCGTGCCGCCATGGCGCGGCGTCGGCGCGCCGACCCGGGCGAGATAGTGGGTGTCCACCTCGGCCTTGGCCCGGAAGCCCTTGTGCAGGTTGTAGGAGGCGACTTCGGCGCCACCGAGCGAGAAGGAGGGGTGGCCGTGCGAGACGACGAGGATACGCATGCTCATCCTCTCATGTTGGAAATGGCCAGCGCCCAGCGCCGGTCGAAACTGGTGCGGTCGGCGAGGCTGATCAGCGCGCCGACATGCGGGCGGGTCTCACCGTCCTCGACGACATAGATCTCGACCTCGGGCACCCAGAGCGACGGCACGCCGTTCATCCGGAGCTTCAGGCAGAGATCGAGACCCTTCTCGCCGGTGGTGAAGTAGCTGCGCGAGAAGCCGTCGACCTCGAGGAAGGCGTTGCGCGACATCACGCAGCATTCGGTCGCACCGGCGGCGACCTCCATCGGCCCGAGGCTGCCGATCGCATCCAAGGGATAGCCGACGAAGCGGTTGTAGACGCGCCGTCCGGCGCCTTCGCCTTCGAGCCAGGCGCCGGCCCAGCGGATCGAGTTGTCCTCGAACAGCAGGGTCGGGCTCGCGACGCAGTGGCCGCCGCGGCCGCGATAGGCGCGCTCCAGCCGCCCGAGCCAGCCGGGCATCCGGATCTGGGCCGCGCCGGAGAGCAGCGCCACCGTCTGGAAGCGGCAGGCGCGCACGCCGGCCTCCAGCGCATCGCAGGTATCCTCGACGCCTTCGACCAGGACGAGGCGGACCTGGAGCCCATAGAACCGTGCGAGTCGGCGCGCCTCGGCGCCGAGCCGGTCGAAGCTCTCGCCGGGGGCAGCGACCACGATCGGCAGCGGTTTGATCTCGGGATCGATCGCGAGCAAGGCGAACAGGCTGGAGAGCTCGCGCTGACGATGATCGAGGCCGATCACCAGGCCCATGGCGGCATCGGCGTTGAAACGGCCGATATCGTGCGTCTCGATCGCCTTGGGCGGCGCGATCTCGGCGGCTTGCAGCGCAGGGGCGATCTGCTTTTCGACGACGGCGGTCGCGGTCGAGGAGCGTGGGTCGAGCAGGCCGAAGACCCGCTCCAGCGCGCGCCGGGCCGGGTTGCGGCCGGGTGCAAGCGGCAGGAAGGCCGGGCCGTGGCCCTCGACCTCGAATTCGAGATAGAGCGGCTGCCCCGGCTCAGGCAGCAGCTTGGGCGCGAAGACGATGAAGCCATGACTGTTGCGCCGGCTCGCCATGGCTGGCCCGAAGCGCGGATCCTCGGCGAAAGCGGCGGTGACGTCCGGCCGCACGGCGCGTGTCCAGATCTTGTCGATGGTGCAGGACTGCGTACCGCTGCGCAGCACGACATCGCCGACCAGACGTTCCGGATCGAACAGCCAGCCGATGATCAGGACGCCGGTGCCTTCGACGATCGTGGCGTCGTCGATGCCGGCCCGCACCGGCTGGTCGAGGAAGGAGATGGTATCGCGTCCGTCGAAGCGCTGTGAGGCGTGCTTCAGCTTCTCGACGGTGGCGGCTGGGGCGGTGCCGCGCTGCAGTCCGTCACGCAGATGGCCCGGCACGGTGATCTGCTCGAGCACGACATGGCGCTCATAGACCTCGAGCGCGCGCCAGCCGTCATTGGCGCGGAAGAACAGTCGCTCGATTTCGCTGGGATGGCGTATGGCGCACTCTTCCAGCAGGCCGAAGAAGCCGCGCGCGCCCTCGCCGAGGTCGTCGCGCTCGAAGGTTCCCGCTTCCAGCACGGCCGGCGATAGCCCACCATGGGCGACCAGCAGCTTGGTCCGCCCGGCGGCGAAGTTCGCGGTCCAGCCTTGCACGAAGATGCTGTCGTCGAGCGGGCCCATCACCTCGACGAAGCCCCCGGGCTTGGCGACCGATTGCAGCAGCATGCCGACGGCGCGCAGGCGCCGCGGATTCGATTTGCCGGCGAGCAGCACTTCCAGGAGCCCGTCGACGACAGTCGGGAAGGCCTGGCCGGCTTCGTCCGCGAGCGCCGCGAGGAAGGCCTGTAGCGGCATCGGCTTCGGCGCCAGGATCAGCCGCAAGGGTCGGCCCGGCCGGCCGAGCAGGATCGCGCCCGAGCCGGCGCGGTCGGGCGACGGGGCAGGAGCGAGGCAGAGGAAGCCAGTGGCGTGTGCAGCGTCGGCCTGCGGCCGGCGCCAGGTCAGCGCCATGGTCTCGACCCGGTTGCGCGGATTGCCGTCGACCGCGACCGGCACCTTGCCTGGCAGCGCATCGCAGGCGCTCATCACCAGGATCGCGTTCTCGCCGAGCGGGGTCCAGGCGACGGTTGGCGCGGGGCTGATAACGGTCCGCTCGGGGATGATGACCTCGTTCATCGCTCAGTTACTCATCAGCATGACGGTGAGCGTGGCGAAGGAGAGCACCGCGGCGAGGCCCGAGAGGAAGCCGAGGACGACGGTGACCTGCCGCAGCGGCGCCTTTGCCTCCTTGCGGATCGCGACAAGCCGGTCGTCGAAGGCGCGTAGCGTCTGGTCGAAGCGCATCTGGAAGACGTCGAGCTCGGCGAGCCGCGTCGCGACTGCGCCGTTGCCCTCGCTCTCCTCCGAGTGCTTGGTCTCGGCCTCACGCTGACGATATTCCGCCAGCTGCACGCCGAGCTCGCCGACCTTGTCGAGCAATTCCTTCTGGGTCAGCTGCGAGCGTCGCTGCAAGGCGATCAGCGCCTCGACCCGGTCGAAGAAGCGGGCCAGCGGCACGGCGATCGCCGCCTCTGCCGCAAGTTCGGCCGGCGGCGGCAGGCGGAGTTCGAGCTCGGCGCCGGTGCTCGGGGAGACACCGACGATGGTCAGCGCATCCCGCGCCGCCGCCGTCCGGTCGTCGAGCTCCATGGCGAAGGCATGCCTGCCGTCGCCGATGCCGTTGCGGCGCAGGTCGATGCGGCCCTGGTCGGCGACCGCCTCCTGCACCTTGAGGCCGTGACGCATCAGGCGCACGGTCAGCCGCTCCTCGGGACGGGCCTCGTCCCAGATCCAGCCATGCAGCCGGTTGCCGTCGAGCGCGTCGACGCGCCCGTTGAGCTTTGCCGGGGTCTCGCTCGCTTCGCTCACGGTACCATCCGGACTGTGCATCGTCGTCATGCTGGTCATGCCGCCTCCGCCAGTTTGAGTTGATCGAACAGGGCAAGGTGCGCCTGCGCGCAGTCGTCCATGCCGGGTTGTGGGGCGATGCCGTCGACGAGGCGATGCCAGAGCCCGTCCTCGCCCGCGGCGCGCGCCATCACTTGCGCGAGATGGCGGGGATCGCCCGGGCGGGCGTGCAGCCCGTCGACGCCGTCGCGCACCATCTCGGCCATGCCGCCGATATTGCTGGCGATCACCGGCCGCAGGTGCTGGAACGCTTCCTGGATGACGAGGGGTGCGTTCTCGTACCAGATCGAGGGCATCACCACCCAGTCGACCTCGGCCATCAGGTCCGGCATCTCGTCGCGGCGATAGGGGCCGCAATGCGTAACTTCGGCGCCGGCTTCCGCCAGGGCCTTGTCGAGGGCTGTTGTAAAGGCCTCGCTCTGGAACGGCGCACCGCCATGGATGCGCAGTTCGAAACCATCAGCACCCTGCTCGCGCAGGAGCTTGGCCGCCTGCAGGAGCGGCAGCACGCCCTTCCACGGGTTGAGGTTGCCGAAATAGCCGAAGCGGTTGCGGGCGCCATGGGTGTGCCGGTGCGGCACCGGTATCTGCGCCGGCCGGGCATTGGCGACGACCTCGATCTTCTCGCCCGGCAGGCCCCAGTCGATGTAGCGCTGGCGCAGGAAACGGCTCGGCGCGACGAAGCGGTCGACGGCGGCAAGATGCGTCTTGAGGAAACGCTCGCGCAGCAGGAAGCGGTCCGGGCCGATCTCGGGGAAGCAGCCATGGCATTTGCCGGGCGTGGCGCCGGTGCAGCGCTGCTTGTCGCTCGCCCGCACCATCAGCCCGTCATGATGGCAGATCGAATAATAGTCGTGCAGCGTCATCACGATCGACGCTTGCGGCAAGAGTCGCCGGGCCAGCGCCAGGAACTCGGCGCCGATCAGCACGAGATGGTGGACGTGGATCACGTCCGGCCGGAACTCGGTCAGCAGCGAGCCGAGATCCTGCAAGGTGCCGTAATGGTCGATCTGGCTGAGGTGGAAGCGGTCGAAATGGCCGCTCCACAACAGCAGGTCGCCATCCGCTCCGGTCGCCTGGAAGGCGGTGCCGGGATGGGGCTGGCGGTGGATCGCATTGGTCGCGCCGAGAAAGAGCACCTCGCAGCCCTCGCCGCGATAGGCCTTCGCGAGGTCATGGGCGAAGATCTCGGTGCCGCCGGGATGCAGGTCCGGATGGTTATGGGCGACGACGAGGATACGCCGGCTCATCGCTGAACCCCCGGTTTCACCGCGACCAGCAGATCCTGGTAGTGAGCCGCGCTCTGGCCGCGCCAATGGCCGGGGTCCAGTCGCTCGACGGCGAGACCGGCCTGCGTCGCGTGCTCGAGCAGGAAGCCGGCGTCGATCCCAGCGGCCGCCAGCGGCGCCTCCTCGATCGCGTACCAACCTGGCCCCTCGCCCCAGCGCCGGAACTTCAAGCGCTCCTGGCCGGTGACTTGCCCATCGAGCGCGAAGGCGGTCAGGAACAGACGTCCGCCCGGCGCGAGCAGGCGCGCCGCCTCGTTCAGGTAGACCACGAGTTCGTCGGGCGGCAGGTGCGTCGCCACCGAGGTCATGGTGATGAAGTCGAAGCTCTGGTTGGCGAAGCCGAAGCGCACCTCGTTGCCCGGCAGCGAACCCTGCGGATTGTAGAGCGGGTGGGCGATGTCGAGGCGCTGGAAGCGGAAGCGCGGATAAGCCGGTGAGATCGTCTGGGCGCACCAGAGGATGCCGTCCATGACGGGATCGACGCCGTCATAGCTGCCGCGCTCGGGGTCGAGATACTGCGTCAGCGGCACGGCCATGCGGCCGATGCCGCAGCCGATGTCGAAGACGCGCTCATGCGGCTTCAGCCGGCCGATCCGGACGAAATGGCCGAGAAACTCGGCGCCGATGGCGCGATAATCGCCGTCGCCGACGAAGATCGAATCCGGCGGCGGGTGCGGCAGGAAGCGGTTCGTCTGGACATGGGCCATCAGCCAGGCGAGCTCGGGGGTCGCCGGTTCGATCGTGGGAGCCGGTTCCGGCGTGGACTGTCGCAAGGCCAGGGTCGCCGTCATGCCGCTGTGGCCCTCCTGAGATTGGCGCGGGAGAGGAGAAATTCAGCGTCAGCACGAAGTCCCTGCGCCGGTGCGGGCTGCTGCGACGCGGGTTTGTCGATCGCCGCCATCAGCGCCTCGATCTCACCGTCCCAGCGCTTGGTCTGGAGCCAGGAATTGTGCTGCGAGGCGACGCCGCGGGTGTAGTCGAGGCTCTTCGAGATCGACTGGCGCTCGAGATGGTAGAGCGAGACGCTCGGCACATAGACGATGCCGAGCCCCGCCCGGGCGATCTTCAGGCAGAGGTCGCTGTCTTCGTAATCGCCGATCACATAGCTGTCGTCGAAGCCGCCGACTTCCATGAACAGCGCCCGCGACAGCACGATGCAGGCGCCGGTGACGCCGGGGACCGGCCGTTCGACATTGGCCGGCGCGTAATGGCTCGGCATGCCCTTGAAGTAATGATGGTTGAGCCAGGTGCCTTTGCTGTCGCGCTTGAAGTAAAGCCCGGCATGCTGCAGTGAGCCGTCATCGTAGAGCAGCTTGGGACCGACCGCGCCGATGCGCTTGTGCCGGTCGAGCCGCTGGACCAGCGCCGGCAGCCAGCCTTCGCTGTCAGGGATCACGTCGGAGTTGACGAGGGCCAACGCCTGCCCACGCGAGGCTGCCGCACCAGCATTGCAGGCAGCGGAGAAGCCGCCATTGCGGCCCATCACGACGAGCTGCATCGGCAGGCCATAGGCGAGGAAGAGCCCGCCGAGGAGATGGGCGACCTCGGCCTCATGCTCGGGCGAGTCGAGCACATAGATCAGCTCGGCCTGCTCGCTGAACCAGCGATCGGCCGCGAAGGCTGAGACCTGCACGCGTAGGAACTCGTAGACGCGATAGAGCGGGATCACGACTGAAACCGCCGGATTGGCAGGCGCCTTGCCGAAGCTCCTGACCTGCGGCTCCGGCAGGGTCTCGCGCAGCGCCTTCTGGCATTCCGCCAGCACCGGCGCGATCGTCCGTTCCAGCATCTGGGCACTGAGATGCTGCGGCGGGATCGCGGCCAGCGCCCGGGCGCGGATCGCGACGGTGTCCGCCGGCTGCACGGCGGGGCGCAGCGACAGGACAGTGCCGGATTTCAACCTGAGCTCGACCCGCGGCTGCAGAACGGGCGCGCCCGAAGCGTAACCCGGGACCAGCGCCGCAAAGCCGGTGGCACGCTTCACGTCACCGTTGGAGCCGGCCGGCAACAGTGCCGGGAAACGCTCCAGCCGCTCGAGCACCGGTGTCGGCTCGCCTTCAGAGCGGTGCAGCAGCACCTCTTCGACCACGCCCTCGGCATCGCGATACCAGCCGCCCAGCAACAGGCCAGCCGGTGTCGTGATGGCAAGGTCGAGCTCGGCCGAAGGGACGTCGTCATTGCGCCGCACGGTCTGGACGGCAAGGGGAAGCCGGCGCTGCATCTCGATCGCCAGCAGGCGGCCCTGTTCGGAGAGGCCGGTGAGCTGCTCGACGAGCCAGTTGCGCAGGCCGTCGCGCTGGCTGGCCTTGCCGGCCCACCAGCGCCCCAGCGAGGGAATGTCCTGCCGCGGCGTGACCGCGCGCACGATCAGACCGGATTCAGCCTGAAGGATCAGCAGGCCGCCGGCCTGAGGCGAGAATTCGTCGATGATCAGGTGCAAGGGACGGTTGCCGGCGCGATCCGGGCGCCCGAGCCGCGGCCCGGCGGAGAGGCGCGACAGCCCGCCCGAATCGAGGCGGTAAGCGGCGCGCACGCCGGGAAGCCGGCCGGGAACCGTCGATTCCAGCAGGACCTTGCCTTCGACGAGCTTAGCGACCGGTGCTGCCGCAGCCGGCTTGCGCGCGAGGATCAGCAGGAACTGGCGCAGGAAACCAAGATAGCTCGCGCTCTCGCTGAGGCCGAACAGGTTGGGCCAATGACCGATCAGTGCGTTCGCGAGCGTACGTCGCGCATCCGGCGTGATGTCCCGCACCAGCTCGTTCGCATCGGCCATGCCGTGGACGAGATCGGGGTCGAACCGAGCCGTGATGTCGCCGCCTTGGCTGTCGTCCGACAGGGTTGCGACGAGGTCGCCGGCGCCATGGCGAAAAACGACCAGCACGCGCATGCGGCCGTCGCCGAGGGCGAGCGCGATCGAGCCCGAGGCGAGGCGCTTCTCGCGCGCCGTCAGCGCAATACGCGGGCGGGAGAGTACGGGCGCTTCGATGGTCCAGCTCAGCAGGAAGACCGAGCCGCTCAGCCGGGACAGATCCAGCTGCGGGCTCAGGCCGTCCGCAACCGGTGCAGGCGCGAGAGAGAGCATGGGTGCCATGTTCCGAAAAGGGCAGGGATGCGGCGCCGGCCGGAGAGAACTCCGGCCGGCGCCGCGTTGCGTCAGGCGACCGCGAAGTAGGAGTTCGGATCGGCCTGGATGTCTTCGGCGGTGACGCCGACGATCGTCACGGTGTCGCCATTGCCGAGATCGATGACGGCATTGCCGCCAACGGTAGTGGCGCGTGCCGCCACGTCCTCGGCCGAGCCGATATCGGTGCCGTTGATGCCCGAGGCGACCTGCAGCAGGTCGTGGCCGGCGTCGAAGTCGAGCACGACATCGTTGCCGCCGCCGCCATTGAAGACGAAGACGTCGTCGCCGGCGCCGCCGGAGAGGATGTCGTCGCCCGCACCGGCGAAGAGCAGATCGTCGCCCGCGCCGCCCTGGATGAGGTCGTTGCCGGCGCCACCTTCGAGCACGTCGTTGCCGGCGCCGCCCTGCAGGATGTCGTTGCCTTCGCCGCCGAGCAGGATGTCGTCACCCGGCCCACCCTGCAGCAGGTCGTCACCGTCGCCGCCGCGCAGCACGTCGTCTCCGGCATTGCCGCGCAGGATGTCGTTGCCCGCTCCGCCTTCGAGGACGTCGTCGCCCTCGCCGCCGAAGAGGTTGTCGTTGCCGTCGCCGCCGGCCACGATGTCGTCACCCTGGCCGCCGAAGAGCGAATCGTCGCCTTCGCCGCCAGAGAGGAAATCGTTGCCGCCGTCGCCGTAGATCAGGTCGTCACCTTCCTCGCCGAAGAGCGAGTCGACCTGGGCGCCGCCTTTGACGATGTCGTCGCCGGCGCCCGCGAGAATCACGTCACTGAAACGCGTCCCTATCAAGAAATCATCGAACGCACTGCCTTCGATCGTGGCCATTCGTCACCTCCTGGGTGATCAGAGAGCACCTTCGGATTTGCAGAAATATTTCTGCATTCTCCGAATAACGGTGCGGTTCTGACGGCGAACCCAAAGGACGCCATCGTCGACGAGCGAGAGAGTAGCCAAGATATTCTTCTTATCAAGCAATCTATTATGACTTTTTTGCGATGCAGCAAAGTTGCTGTCTTTTTATATATTGTTGGAGCGGGGATTATTGCCTGAAGTTGCTACGAAATTCGAAGTGTTTATTCTGCAATAATCGTTGCAGCTTTCGCTGCATCATTCACCTCGCAGGGCGAGGCGACGGGCTCAGTCCTCCCTGAAGGCGCGGTTGAAGCTGTCCCTGAGCGGCGAGAGCAGGTAATCGGCCGCAAACCGCCGACCGTTGACGATCAGCACCTCGGCGGCCATGCCGGCATGCAGCGTCACCTTGTTCTCGCGCAGGCTCTCCGGCGTGATCTCGGCGCGGACCACGAAGAAGGCGATGCCGGTCTTCTCATCGACCAGCTGGTCGGCTGCGACATAGCTGACCTTCGCCTGGAGCGGGGGCAGGAGCCGCGCATTGAAGGCGGTCAGCCTGACCTGCGTGTCGGCGCCGACGCGAACCGAGTCGATATCGCGCGGGTCGACCTTGGCCTCGACGATCAGCGGCTCCTGCTCGGGCACGATGTCGAGGATCGCCTCGCCTGCAGCGACGGCACTGCCGGCGGTGCGCATCCGGATATTGGCGACGATGCCTTCCTGCGGCGAGATCAACACGAGCCGGCGCAGCACGTCCTGCGCCTGAACGATGCGTTCGACCACCTCCGAGAGCTGGAGCTGGCTGTCCTGCAGATCCTTGGCGATCTCGCTCTGGCGTTCGAGGCTGATCGACTTGATCTCGAGCTCCGCCCCGGCGACTGCCTGCAGGGCCTTGGCCATGCGCGCCTTCGTCTCACCGGCCCGCCCGGTGAGCTCGCTTTGCCTGGTCTGCAGCTCGACGAGCTGGGAGCGCTTGGCGTAGCGTTTCTCGTAGAGGTCGGCGATCGTCTTCACTTCCTCGTCGATCAATGTGCGCTGGTTGCGCACGGCGTCGATCTGCGCCTGCAACGCCTCGGCCTCGGCCTGATGCTGCTCGATCACCCGCTGCTGGATGCGGGTCTTGCCGTCATAGACCTGGCTGCGGGCGCGGAAGAGCACGCGTTCGGCCGTGATCACCTCCCGTGCGATCGGCGTCAGCGCCTTCGCGATGTCGTCAGGGAAATCGATCGTGGTCGTCTCGTTCTGTTCTGCCCGTAGCCGGGCGAGCCTGGCCTCGAGGCCGACGCGCTTGGCCTGGAGCTGCTGCAGCTCGGCGCGGGCACGGGCATCTTCCAGCATGAGCAGGGGCTCGTCCTTGGCGACGCGTTCGCCTTCGGCCTTGAGCAGGGTCTTGAGGATGCCGCCTTCGAGATGGCTCACCGTCTTGCGGCGGCTGTCGACGATGACGGTTCCCTGCGCGACGGCGGCATTGTCGAGCCGGGCGGTCACGGCCCAGGCGCCGAAGCCGCCGAAGCCGATCGCCACTGCGGCGACGCCGGCGAGGACGAGATTGCGCAGCGAGGGCATCCGTTCCTCGGGCTCCGCCTCGATCTTCAACGGTACGAGCGCGCGGTCCGGCCGGCGCAACATCGGGAGATCGCTCATGCGCTCACCTCGCGGGGTGTAGGCGTTTGCTTGGCCGGATCGAGCTCGACGATGCCGCCGGGCGTGATCATGCCGGCGACCGCCGAACGCGGGCCGAACTGGGCGACGCGGCCCTCGCGCAGCACCAGGATCTTGTCGACGACCTGCATCACCGAGGGGCGATGTGCGATCAGCACGACGATGGCTCCGCTCTCGCGGGCAGCGTTGATGGCCCGGATCAGGCTCTGCTCGCCCTCGGCGTCGAGATTGGCATTGGGCTCGTCGAGCACGATGAGGCGCGGCATGCCGTAGAGCGCTCGCGCCAGGCCGATGCGCTGGCGTTGGCCGCCCGACAGCTTGAAGTCGCTGTCGGCGACGCCGGTGTCGTAGCCGAGCGGCAGCCGGCCGATCAGCTCGTGCACGCCGGCGATGCGGGCCGCCTCCAGAATGGCGTGCGGGTCCGGCTTGCGCATGCGGGCGATGTTCTCGGCGATGGTGCCGTCGAGCAGCGAGACCGATTGCGGGAGATAGCCGACCATGTCGCCGAAGGAGCCGCGCTCCCAAAGATAGGTGTTGTGGCCGTCGAGATAGACGCCGCCGACATTCGGCCTGAGCACGCCGACGAGCAGGCGTGCCAGTGTCGATTTGCCGGCTCCTGAGGGGCCGACCAGACCGAGGACCTCGCCCGGCTGAAGCGTGAAGGAGACGCCCTTGATCACGGTCTGCTCGGCCCCCTTGGGCGCATAGACCAGCCGATCGATGACGAGATCGCCCTCGGTTGCCGGGGTCGGGACGCTCTGGCGCTGCGAGCTCTGTGATTGCAGGAGGTCACGCACGCGCTTCCAGGCTGCGGCGGCGAGGACCCATTGCCGCCAGTCGGAGATCATCGAATCGAACGGGGCGAGCAGCCGGCCGAGCAGGATGCTGGCTGCCATCAGCGTGCCGATCGTGACCTCGTGCTTGATGATCAGCACTGCGCCGGTCGCATAGATGGCAAGTTGCATGGTCATGCGGCTGGAGCGGGTCAGGGCGGCGATGAACTTGCCGCGCCGCGTGCCGAGATCGAGATGCTCCAGCATCGCAACCTGCTTGGCGCGCCAGCGGCTGGACAGCGCCGGCAGCATCCCCATCGCCTCGATCGTCTCGGCATGGCGCAGGCTCGCGCTGATCTCGTTGATCGAGGCGACGCCTTCCTCGTTGGCATCCTTGAGCGAGCGGCGGGTCAGCATGTCGGAGAGGACGCCGAGCAGCAGCAAGATCAGCAGCGAGGCCAGCCCGACCAGCCCGTAGACCCAGTGGAAGGCGAAGAGAACCGCAAGGAAGATCGGTGACCACATCGCCTCCAGCGGCGTCGCGATCGCGGAGCTCGCGATGAAATAGCGGATCTCGTTGAGGTCGCGGATCGCCTGAGTCGCCTGCCCCGAGCCCTTCTCCAGCGAGGTCGAGACGGCGGCCTGCATCGCCGGCAGGTTGAGTCGGCGGGCAAAGATGCTCGCCATCGTCTGGAAGGTCAGCGAGCGGATGAACTCGACCGCGCCATAGAGCGCGAGCCCTCCGACCGCGATGACGAGCAGCATGGTGAGCGTGTCGTAGCTGCGACTGACGATGACGCGGTCCTGCACCTGCAGCATGAACAGCGGCACAGTCAGCAGCAGGATGTTGACGCAGAAGCTGAGGAAGCCGGCATAGGCCAGCCCGCCGGTAAAACCGCGCTGCAGGCTTCGAATCAACGCGTCGGCAGGCTGGATCGCAACCTTCATGCAGGTCTCCGAGTGGGGCTGGCCATCAGATGGCGCCGTCGACGCTTGTGCCGATACGGCAGGTTCTGAACGTTGTTGAAAGGGTGTCATATAAGTCGTGTCTATAATATGACAGATGAAGCCTTGTGAAATATAGGCAATTGTCGAGAATATGGCAGAACCGTGCTTTATTTCAAATTTTGAAACAGTTCATGACTATGTAGATTCTGATAAAATCTTAAATTCATTCTGTTCGGGGTGGCATGTGCTTTGCGTATAGGCTATTCGTCAGCCAAAGGGGCTCGGAGGGCTGACTGCTCATTTCGAGATCAGGCGGAGTAGGGAATGCATCTAAAACCCCATGACGGCGCTCGATTCCTAGGCAATGGCTTCAATGGAGATCATCGAGACGGCACCCGCCGCCTCGAACCCGAATCGGGTCCGGCGCGGGCGCCGGTGTCGCAGCTCGATCTGGCGCGCATGATCGAGCGGGCCAGCCGGCGCTTCCTCGACTATCTCAGGCTTGAGCTCACCAAGCTCGGCGTCGACGACATCTCACCCTCGCAGGTGATGGTGCTGTTCACCATTGGCTCCGGCGAGATCGCGGTGCGCGACCTGCTCGACCGAGGCCATTATGTCGGCTCGAACGCCTCCTATAACCTCAAGCAATTGGTCGAAAGCGGCTATCTGGAGCGCGGGGCCTCGCCACGCGACCGCCGCCTCGCCCGGATTTCGCTCTCGCCGAAAGGGCAGCTTCTCGTCGAGCGGCTTCGGCTGCTCGACGAGACCAGCCAGTTCGGCCAGGGACTCGACATCGATCTCGACGCCGACCTCCAGACCACCCACGACACCTTGCGCCGCCTCGAACAATGGTGGGGCGACGCACTACGCTATGGCGGGATCCTGCTGGCCTCATGCACGTCCTATTCGTTCATCGTTCAGGATCTGGTCAGTTCGCTCACCTGATCCAGCGCCTCGTCGCCGAGGGCGGCGAGGTCACGCTGGTGACGGAGAAGCCGGAGCCGGACCGCCCGGGGATCAGGCAGATCGCCTATTCGGTAGGCGACCCGGCGACTGCGCATGCGACGCTGGCGGCGACCGACTACCATGTCCGCACCGGCGAGGCGGTCGCGGCTGAGCTGGCGCGGCTGCATCGGCACGACAGGCCGGATGCGATCCTCGGCCATGTCGGCTGGGGCGGCATGCTCTTCGCCAAGGATGCGATGCCGGGCGTGCCGCTGATCGGCTATTGCGAGTACTTCTACAACGCGGCCGGCTCCGACCTCGATTTCGACCCGGCCTTTACCGTGCCCGAGGCCGAGCGGCGGCGCATCCGCATGCGCAACGCCGCCCAACTGGTGACGCTGCAGACGCTCGACTTCGCTTATGCGCCGACACGCTGGCAGCAGCTGCAATATCCCCGCGCGCTGCAACAGCGCATCGCCGTCTGCCATGACGGCATCGACATCCACGCCTGCCGGCCAGATGTGCAGGCGTCATTTACTCTGCCCGATGGACGCACGCTCCGTCCCGGCGACCCGGTCGTCACCTTCGCCGCCCGCGATCTCGACCCCTATCGCGGCTATCCGCAATTCATGCGGGCGGCTGCCCGGGTCGCGCAGGAGCGTCCCGATGTGCTCTTCGTCGCGGTCGGCGGCGATGGCCCGGGCTATGGCCGGCCGCGCCCGGACGGGAGGCTCTGGCGCGAGGTTATGCTGGAGGAAACCGGGCTCTCCGACCGGATCGTCCATATCCCCTGGCTCGCCCATGCCGATCTGATCAGGCTGTTCCAGGTCTCGGCCGCTCACATCTATCTCAGCGTCCCCTTCGTCCTGTCCTGGTCGATGATCGAGGCGATGGCCTGCGGCGCGCTCATCGTCGGCTCCGCCACCCCGCCGGTGCAGGAGGCGATCCGCCACGGCGTCAACGGGCTGCTCGCGCCCTTCTTCGACGAGGCGCGCCTGGCAAAGACCGTGATCGCCGCGCTCGACAGGGGCGCTGAGCTGATGCCGCTGCGTGCGGCGGCACGCCAGACCGTCATTGCCCGCTATGAGCGCGAGGCTTGCGTCGATCGCCAGCTCGGCTTCATCGGCCGGCTCGTCGCCGAGGACGATCTTCGGGCGGCGCAATAGCGGGGCGGCTCAGGCGGCGGCTGACGGGTCCGATGGCAGCGGCCCGAAGAAGCCGATGATCTGGCTGATCCGGCCGTCCTCGTCGATCATAGCGATGTCGAGCCCTTCCGGCAGCCTGGTGCCGTCGGCCTCGATCACCCGCCAGGCGAAGCGGACGAAGCCGTGATGCTGCTGGACCGCGCTGGTCCTGATCACGCGGGCGCCAGGGCGCTGCGCCAGCACGCCGGCGATGTGGTCGAGCAGGGCCTCGGCGCCGTGGGCATCGGCCCTCGGGTCGGTGTAGCGCCCGCCCTCTGCCCAGATTTCGGCCAGCGCCGCGCCCCGCAGCGCCGGGTCGGGATCAGACCAAGCCTCACAATAACGGTCGATGATCGCCTCGATCGGCATGGGCGGTTCCTTCTATGCGGTGCCGATCTCAGGCTGCGCCCTGGTAGTCCCAGCTGCCCCGGGTCTCGATCGCCGAACGCACCGAATTGGCCAGGAAGCAGTTGGCGTGGGCTTCGTGATGCAGCACCTCGACGGTGGCCTCGTTCGGCGCCTTCGGGCCACTGAAGACGATATGCGGCCTGAGCGTCACCGTCGCCACCCATTTCTTGCCGTCGGCGTTCTTCAGCATCACGCCTTCGGCCGCGTCGACATAGCTGTCTACCCGCAAGCCGCGCAGCGCCGCCAGGTTGAGGAATGTAAGCATGTGGCAGCTCGACAGCCCTGCGACATAGGCCTCTTCCGGATCGACATTGGCCGGGTTCGATAAGGGCACGCGCACCACATGCGGCGAGCTCGACGCCGGCACCTCGACTCCACCGTCGAAGCGCCAGAGATGCGCGCGGCTGTAGCGGTTGTCGAGGAAGGCCTCCTCGCCGCGCTGCCAGGTGATCGTCGCACCATGCGTCGCCATCAGTCTTCTCCCTGTTCTGAGCAGGCCGCGAGCACGACCGCGCGCGTCGCCTGCAGATGCTGATTGAGGATCGCTCGGGCGGCGGCCGCGTCTGTGGCTGCGATTGCGACGATCAACTGGCGGTGCTCGTCCGCCCAGCCCTGCTTGCGAGCGCCTGGACCGAGCGCTTGGGTGCTGAACCGGTCGATCGGCGCGCGCAGTTGCCGGAACAGAGCAAGGCTGCGGGGCCGCCCCGCCGGGCCGTAGAGCGCTTCATGGAAGGCGATGTCGCCGGCGATCCAGGCGAGCCGGTCGTCGGCATCCTCCAGGGCATCCTGCAGCCGCTTCAGCTCGCGAAGCGAGCGCTGATCGTGTTGGCTGAGCGCCCGCGCCAGCAGATCGCCCTCGACCATCAGCCTGAGATCGAAGAGCTCGTCGATCTCCTGCGCCTGCGGCCGGCTGACGCGCGCGCCGCGATAATGCGCGACCTCGAGCAGCCCTTCGCTCTGCAGCTGCGCCAGCGCCTCGCGCACCGGAATGCGGCTGACGCCGTATTCGGCCGCAATCTGCTCCTGGCGCAACAAATCGCCCGGTTGCCAGTGCCCGGCGTCGATCGCCTCGCGCAGGCGCTGGGCAAGGGCGGATGCGGTCGTGGCGGCACTGAGACGAGCGATAGTCATGGGATAATTGTATCCAAAATTTGATGAACCGCAAGCGGCGCCGATGCGGTGCTGTTGTCAGGGGCTCGTCGGCCCAGCTACAAGCACGCCGAACGAGAGGTCGTTCGCGCATGACATTCGAGATCGCCGCCACGCCGCAGGAGGCCGTCGACCGGCTGGAGCTGCTCTACGACCAGGCGCGGACGGCGCTGCGAAACGATCTGCAGCGCTTCTTCGAGACGGCGCAGCCGCCGACGCTGGAGGAGCGGGCGCTCTACCGTTACCCGATGCTGCGCGTCAGCTACGAGCCGTCGAAGCTGCCGGCGGCGACGCGGCGCGGCTACGCCAAGTTCGCCATGCCCGGCATCTACTCGACCACTGTGACGCAGCCCGCCGAGTTCCGCGCCTATCTGCTCGACCAGCTCCAGCCTCTAGTCGATGAATACGGCGCCACGATCGAGACCGGCATCAGCAGCCAGGAAATCCCCTACCCCTACGCGCTCGACGGCGGCGACGAGCTCGGCCGCGGCATGGTCACGGCCGCCGAGCTTGCCCGGCATTTCCCGACGCCGCTGCTCGCTCTGGTCGGCGACGAGATCGCCGACGGTACCTTCGAGATCGTTGAGGGCGAGCCGCGTCCGCTCTCGCTCTTCGACGCGGTCCGGGTCGACTATTCGCTGCGGCGGCTCGTGCATTACACCGGCACCGACTGGCGCGCCGTGCAGCCCTGGGTGCTGCTGACCAACTACCATCGCTATGTCGACCAGTTCGTTCGGCTCGCTTTGGCCGAGATCGAGGCCGGCACGGCGCAGGCGCTGATCGCCCCGGGCGGTATTCGCATCGATCGCGACGGCATCGACGTCAGCGCCGCCGAGCGGGTGATGTCGGCGCCCTGGCACCGCTTCCAGATGCCGGCCTACCACCTGATCCGCGAGAGCGGCGAGGGCGTGACTCTCGTCAATATCGGCGTCGGCCCCTCCAACGCCAAGAACATCACCGACCATCTTGCGGTGCTGCGACCCAATTGCTGGCTGATGGTCGGCCATTGCGGCGGCCTGCGCCAGACCCAGATCATCGGCGATTATGTCCTCGCCCACGCCTATCTCCGCCAGGACGGCATTCTGGACGAGCTGGTGCCGCCCGATGTGCCCGTCCCGGCGCTGGCGGAGGTCCAGGTCGCCTTGCAAGAGGCGGCAGCCGAGGTCACCGGCGAGAAGGGCGACCGGCTGAAGCAGCGCCTGCGCACTGGCACCGTCGTGACGCAGGACGATCGCAATTGGGAGCTGCGCTGGACCAAGGAGCGCAAGCGCATCAACCTGTCGCGGGCCATCGCGGTCGACATGGAATCGGGCACCATCGCCGCGCAGGGCTATCGCCTGCGCGTGCCCTACGGCACCTTGCTCTGCGTCTCCGACAAGCCGCTGCACGGCGAGATCAAGCTGCCGGGTGCCGCCAACGCCTTCTATGAGCGCGCCGTAAGCGAGCATCTCAAGATCGGCCTCGCCGCGCTGGAAAAGCTCAAGGAAGCCGGCTCGTCGATCCATTCGCGCAAGCTGCGCAGCTTCGACGAGCCGCCGTTCCGCTAGGGTCTACGCCGCCGGGCAGGCCGCGCCGCTATCGGCCCAGGCCTGCATCAGCTCGCCGAACTGGGCGTTCGTGCCTGGCACCGGCTGGCGACCCTTGCCGGGGTTCCAGCCCCAGAGCACCAGTGTGTCAGTGGTGACATGCTTGACGATCGCGGCGAGGTCTCGGCTGCCGTTGCGGTTCTGGTCCTTGAGCTGCTCGCAGATCTGGCCGAGCGTCTTGCCCTCCCAGGCCATCGAGGCCGGGGCGAGCGCCCAGTGACCATCGCCGGGAACGCCGGCCGGGTCGAAGTTCTGCTTGCCGTGGCAGGTGGTGCAGGCGAGCCCGGGCGCGCCATGCCCGTCCTTGCCGCGAACCACCATGGGCTCGTGCAACCGCCTGACATCGGTCTGGCGCGGCCGTTCCGTTGCCGGGTGGCAGTTCATGCAGCGCGGATGCTGCAGCACCTTGCCGATCTCGTTGAACAGCGCGACCGAGCGGTCGCGCTGATTGGCGATGTTGGTGAAGCTTGCCGCCGGGCGCAGGGTCGCCCCGCCGGGCTGCGGCGCCGGCGCGGTTTGCGCCAGCGTGAGTGCGCTGCCGAGCAGCAGAGTGACGGCGGCCGCGGTCGTGGCGAGAGCGATCGACCGCATCACACGGTCCCCCCGACCATCGGCAGCGACAGCGGCCTCTCGCGCCCGAGCCGCGCCAGCGCATTGGCGACCGCCGGCCCGATCGGCGGCACGCCCGGCTCGCCGACGCCGGTCGGCTTCTCGGTCGACGGCACGATCCGGACCTCGACCTCCGGCATCTCGTGGATGCGCAGCGAGCGATAGCTGTCGAAATTGGTCTGCACCGGCTTGCCCTGGTCGAGGGTCAGCTCGCCATAGAGGACATGGCCGAGGCCGAAACCGATACCGCCCTCGATCTGCGCCCGGATGATGTCGGGATTAACCGCAACGCCGCAATCGATCGCGCACCAGACCTTGTGCACCTTGGGCTCGCCACCTTCCCCGAGCGAGACCTCGGCGATCTGCACGACATAGGAGCCGAAGCTCTCGACCACGCCGACGCCGCGGGCGCGGCCGTTGACCGGGCCGGGGCCGTTCCACTTGGCGAGATCAGCCGCTGCCTTGAGGACATTGGCGAGGCGCTGATGCTTGCCCATCAAGGCGAGCCGGCCGGCGACCGGATCCTGCCCGGCCTCTTGCAGCAACCGGTCGATGAAGCATTCGACCGCATAGCCGGTATGGGTGTGGCCGACCGAGCGCCACCACAAGGTCGGCACGCCGACATCGACGGTGTGTAGGTCGCAGCGGAAATCGGTGACCTCGTAGGGCAGCTCGTTGGCACCCTCGACCATCACCGGGTCGATCCCATCCTTGATCATCGCCTCGAAGGGCGAGCCCTTGAGGAAGGACTGGCCGACGATCGCGGTGCTCCAGGCGGTGATCTTGCCGTCCTTCACCGCGCCGCGCATGCGGTGCAGGAAGAGCGGGCGGTAATAGCCGCCGGAGAGATCATCCTCGCGGGTGCGCACCAGCTTGACCGGCCGGTTCGGGCCGATCGCCTTGGCCACTTCGGCGAGTTCGACCGCGAGTTCGGAACTCGGCTGCGCCCGCCGGCCGAAGCTGCCGCCGCCGAGCAGGGTCTCGACCGTGACCTTCTCCGGTCCGAGACCGAGTACCTTGGCGATGACCTGATGGTCGATGGTCTGGAGTTGGCTGCCGAGGCGAGCGAGCGCGCCTTGCGCATTCCATTCGAGATAGCCGTCGAGCGGCTCCATCGGTGCATGCGCCAGATAGGGGAAGACGTATTCGCTCTCGATCACCTTGTCGGCCTTGGCGAGCACGGCTTCGGCGTCGCCATGCTTGCCCGCGACAGTGCCTTCCGTCCGGGCGAGCTTGCGATATTCGGCGATCAGCTCGCGGCTGCCGCGCTTCTCCGCGCCGCTTTCGTCCCAGGTCACCTTGAGGGCCTCGCGCCCTTTCAGCGCCGGCCAGGTCCCGGTTGCATAGACGGCGACGCCGGACGGGATCTGCTGGACATCGACGACGCCCTTCACGTTCTTTGCCGCGCTGGCGTCGAAGGAGGCGACCTTGCCGCCGAAGCGCGGCGGCCGGGCGACCACCACCGTCAGCATGTTCGGCGTATTGATATCGATGGTGAACTGCGCTTTGCCGGTCGACTTGCCCAGGCTGTCGAGACGGGGGGCCACTCCCTCCTTGCCGATCAGCCTGAACTGCGCGGGGTCCTTGAGCTTGACCTCGGTCGGGGCCTGCAGCTTGGAGGCGGCTTCGGCGAATTCACCGAAACGGCCCTGCTTGCCGGAAGCATGCTTCAGCACACCCTTCTCGATGCTGATCTCGGCAGCCGGCACCTTCCAGGCCTCGGCGGCCGCTTGCACCAGCATGGCGCGCGCCGTCGCGCCGGCCTTGCGCATCTGCTCCCAGGAGTTGGCGATTGCGGTCGAGCCGCCAGTGCCCTGGATGCCGAAGGCGAGGTTGGCGTAGAGCTTGGCGTCGGCCAGAGCATGCTCGGCCCGCATCTGGCCCCAGTCGGCATCGAGCTCCTCGGCGACGAGAGTGGCGAGGCCGGTAAACGGGCCCTGCCCGAACTCGATATGCTTGACCAGCACTGTCACCGTGTCGTCGGCGGCGATGCGGACGAATGCGTTCGGGGCGAAGGCCGCAGCACCGCCGGGCTTGAACACCTGCGCTGCGCCCGATTGCGCGCGGCCGGCCTGCGGCAGGCTAAGCCCGATGACGAGCGCGCCGGCGCCCTTGAGCAGGTTGCGGCGGGAGAGGTTCGTGTCGTGCGCGGTCATGGCTCAGCCCTCCAGCGTGCGCGCGGCGTCGTGGATCGCGGCGCGAATGCGGACATAAGTGGCGCAACGGCAGAGATTGCCGTTCATGGCGAGGTCGATGTCGCGGTCGGTGGGCTTGCGGATCTCCCTGAGCAGGGCGATCGCGCTCATGACCTGGCCGGACTGGCAGTAGCCGCATTGCGGCACGTCGTGCTTGACCCAAGCCGCCTGCACGGCCTGCGCCTCCTTGCCGGCGAGCGCCTCGATCGTGGTGATCTTGGCTTCGCCGATGGCGGAGACGGGCATGGAGCAGGAGCGCAGCGGCTGGCCGTCCATATAGACAGTGCAGGCGCCGCATTGTGCGACGCCGCAGCCGAACTTGGTGCCGGTTAGTCCGAGATTGTCGCGCAGCACCCAGAGCAAGGGGGTGTCGTCGTCGACGTCGACGCGGTGCGTCGTTCCATTGATGTTGATCGAGTGGACCATGGCTGCCTCGCGGGGATCGCGTTCATGACGCAGCACGGCACCATGGCAGTCGGATCGAGGCTCGCTCGCAGGCCCGTTCTGACATATCAGAGGCGGGCGAATGATCCGTCGTCTGGGGTCGTGCGACTAGACGAGTTAGACGTTTTGCGTCTAACTAGAATAGTCGCCGACAGTTTGGATTCTGTCAAGACTGCAAATGAGCGACCGCAGCGAAAGTTCCACAACGTCCGGCGAGGACGGCAAGGGCCGGATCGAGCAGATCGCGGAGGCGGCGCTGCGCCTCTTCGCCCGCTACGGCTACAAACGCACCTCGATGGACGACATCGCGCGCGAGGCCGGGGTCGCCCGCGCCACGCTCTACCTCCATTTCAAAGGCAAGGACGACGTCTTTCGGGCCATGCTCGCCGGCCTCGGCAGCCAAGTCGAGACACGTTGCCGCGAGGCTCTCGCAACGCCCGGCCCGTTCGCGCAGCGGCTGGCTGCGCTGATGGCAGCCCATCACGGCACTGCCTTCAGCGCCTTCAGCGCTGGCGAGCATCTCGGCGAGCTCAAGGCGGTGATGGTGAGCATCGCCGGAGCCGAGCTTGCCGCCTTCGAGGCGATCTTCGTCAGCTTCGCCCGCCAGCTGTTCGAGGATGCCGTGGCAAAAGGCCAGATCGCTATCGAGCGCAGCGGCCTGCCGCTGGATACGCTGATCGCGACGATGATGCGCGCCGCAGCAGGCGCCAAATATGGCGAGCAGCCCTCCTGCGAGGACTATCTGGTCCGACTGCGCGAGATCGCTGCGGTCTTTGCGGCTGCGGTCGCGAAGGATGCATAGCGCCACGGCCGAGACCAAGCTCTAGTCCTTATGCGTAAGCCTTTCGTCTAGGGGCGAGGGCTTCGCGTCCCCCGCATGGGTTTTTGCGCACACCCGCGCCGTTGACATGGGCGATATGCGCGGTGCAGCATGCCGCCCGGGGAAACGAACAATCCAGCAATGACTAAGGTTAAGGGCGGATGTCTGAGGATATTATTCTATCGACCTCAGGCCTCACGAAAGAATTCGCCGGCTTCACAGCCGTCAATGGCGTTGATCTGAAGGTCAGACGCGGGTCGATCCACGCGCTGATCGGACCGAACGGCGCGGGCAAGACGACCTGCTTCAACCTGCTGACCAAGTTCCTGCCGCTGACGCGGGGCCAGATCGTCTATAATGGCCGCGATATCTCCCGCGAGAAGCCGGCCGAGATCGCCAGGCTCGGGCTGGTGCGCTCTTTCCAGATCTCGGCGGTCTTCCCGCAGCTCTCGGTCAAGACCAATGTCCGCGTCGCGCTTCAGAGAAAACGCGGCGATAGCTTCGATTTCTGGCGCTCGGAGAAGGTGCTCTCTCCGCTCGATGCCGAGGCGCTGCGCCTGGTCGACGCCGTCGGCTTGTCGGCCTTCGCCGATCTGCCGGCCGGCGAGCTCTCTTATGGCCGCAAGCGCGCGCTTGAGATCGCGACGACGCTCGCGCTTGAGCCCGAGATGCTGCTGCTCGACGAGCCCATGGCCGGAATGGGCCGCGAGGACATCGAGCGCATCGAGGCGTTGATCCGCAAGGTCTCGAAGGATCGCACTATCCTGATGGTCGAGCACAATCTCTCGGTCGTCGCCTCGCTCTGCGACCGCATCACCGTGCTCGCCCGCGGCCAGGTCCTGGCTGAGGGCGACTATGCCACCGTCTCGAAGGATCCGCGCGTGGTCGAAGCCTATATCGGATCGGGGGTCGGCCATGGCCACTGACGCTGTGCTGGAGCGTCCGGCTGCGGCTGCGGGCACCAAGCCATTGCTCGCGGTGCGTGGGCTCGAGGCCTGGTATGGCGAGAGCCATGTCCTTCATGGCATCGAGCTCGACGTCGGCGAGGGCGAGGTGGTGACGCTGCTCGGCCGCAACGGCGCCGGCAAGACCACGACGCTGAAGTCGATCATGGGCGTGATCGGCAAGCGCAAGGGCTCGGTGACTTTCGCCGGGCAGGAGACGATCGGGCTGCCGTCGCGCGCCATCGCACGTCTCGGCATCGGCTATGTGCCGGAGGAGCGCGGCATCTACTCGACGCTGTCGGTCGAGGAGAACCTGCTGCTGCCGCCGCAGGTGAAGCCGGGCGGGCTCCCGGTCGAGCAGATCTTCACGCTCTTCCCCAATCTCAAGGAGCGCTTGCGCAGCCAGGGCACCAAGCTTTCGGGCGGCGAGCAGCAGATGCTGGCGATCGGGCGAATCCTGCGCACCGGCGCCAATCTGCTGCTGCTTGACGAGCCGACCGAGGGTCTCGCGCCCGTCATCATCGACCAGATCGGCGCCACCATCCGGATGCTGAAGCAAAAGGGCTTCACCATCGTCCTGGTCGAGCAGAACTTCCGCTTCGCCCAGACAGTGGCGGATCGGCACTATGTCGTCGAGCAGGGCAGGGTCATCGACATGATCCCCAATCCGGAACTCGACGCCAATATCGACAAGCTCCACAGCTATCTCGGCGTCTGACGCAGGGCGTCCAACAAGAACCTTACGAACACCAGACATCTCAGGGAGATAGAAACATGCAGCTCAAGACATTGCTCGCGGCCACGGCGCTCGGCGCACTGATGGCTTCGCCGGCGCTGGCGCAGCAGATTTCGGTCAAGGCCGGCGTACTCAACGACCGCTCCGGTCTCTATGCCGACCTTTCGGGCGAGGGCTCGGTGATCGCCGCGCGCCTCGCGGTCGAGGACTTCAAGGCGGCCGAGAAGGGCATCAAGGTCGAGATCGTCTCGGCCGACCACCAGAACAAGCCGGACGTCGGTTCGACCATCGCCCGGCAATGGTACGACCAGGACGGTGTCGACCTGATCCTCGACGTGCCGACCTCCTCGGTCGCGCTCGCGGTCAACCAGATCACTCGCGAGAAGAACAAGGTCCACATCAACTCCGGCGCGGCCTCCTCGGACCTGACCGGCAAGGCCTGCTCGCCGAACACGGTCCACTGGACCTACGACACCTACGCGCTGGCCCAGGGCACCGGCGGCGCCATGACCAAGGCCGGCGGCGACAGCTGGTTCTTCCTTACCGCCGACTACGCCTTCGGCCATGCGCTTGAGCGCGACACCGCGGCGGTGGTGACCAAGGCCGGCGGCAAGGTGCTCGGCGCCGTGCGCACGCCGTTCCCCGGCACGGACTTCTCGTCCTTCCTGCTGCAGGCGCAGGCATCCAAGGCCAAGGTCATCGGCCTCGCCAATGCCGGCGGCGACACCATCAACTCGATCAAGCAGGCGGGTGAATTCGGCATCGTCGCCGGCGGCCAGAAGCTGGCCGGTCTGCTCGTCTTCGCCACGGACGTGCATGCGCTCGGCCTGCAGACGGCTCAGGGCCTCGTCCTGACCGAGTCCTTCTACTGGGACATGAATGACCAGACCCGCGCCTGGTCCGAGCGTTTCGCCAAGCTCAACGGCGGCAAGAAGCCCTCCATGGTCCAGGCCGGCGTCTATTCCGGCATGCTGCACTATCTCAAGGCGGTCGAGGCGGCCAAGAGCAAGGATTCGGCTGCCGTCATGGCCAAGATGAAGGAATTGCCGACCGACGACCCGCTGTTCGGCAAGGGCTCGGTCCGCGTCGACGGCCGCAAGATGCACGACATGTACCTGTTCGAGGTCAAGAAGCCGTCGGAATCGAAGGCGCCGTGGGATTACTACAAGCAGATCGCGGTGCTGAAGGCGGACGAGGCCTTCAAGCCGCTCGCCGAGAGCGAGTGCCCGCTCGTCAAGAAGTGATGGGCTGAAACAGCCCGCACGACACACTCTGCCGGGGCCGGAGACGGCCCCGGATCAGCTTTCACGGAATGGTCGATCGCATGTTCGAGCTCTTGGGTGTCCCGCCACAGGCATTGTTCGGCCAGCTTCTGCTCGGCCTGATCAACGGCTCGTTCTATGCGATCCTGAGCCTCGGCCTGGCGGTGATCTTCGGCCTGCTCAACATCATCAACTTCACCCATGGCGCCCAGTACATGATGGGCGCCTTCGTCGCCTGGATGTGCCTGAACTATCTCGGTATCAACTATTGGGCGGCGCTGCTGCTGGCACCGATCGCGGTCGGTATCACCGGCGTGGTGATCGAGCGCTTCCTGCTGAAACGCATCGCCCATGTCGATCATCTCTACGGGCTCCTGCTGACCTTCGGCCTGGCGCTGATCATCCAGGGCTTGTTCCGCAACAATTATGGCTCCTCCGGCCTGCCTTACTCGATCCCGGCCGAGCTGCGCGGCGGTTATAATCTCGGCTTCATGTTCCTGCCGACCTATCGCGGCTGGGTCGTGATCGCCTCGCTCGTCGTCTGCCTCGCCACCTGGTTCATCATCGAGAAGACCAAGCTTGGCTCCTATTTGCGCGCGGCGACCGAGAACCCGACCCTGACCCAGGCCTTCGGCATCAACGTGCCGCTGCTGGTGACGCTGACCTATGGCTTCGGCGTCGCGCTCGCCGCCTTCGCCGGCGTGCTGGCGGCGCCGATCTACTCGGTCAACCCGAACATGGGCGCCGACCTGATCATCGTCGTCTTCGCCGTGGTGGTGATCGGAGGCATGGGCTCGATCATGGGCGCGATCGTCACAGGCTTCTCGCTTGGCCTGGTCGAGGGATTGACCAAGGTCTTCTATCCGGAAGCCTCGGCGACCGTGATCTTCATCATCATGGCGATCGTGCTTCTGGTGAAGCCGGCCGGCCTGTTCGGCCGCGCCGCGTGAGGAATTGAGATGGCAGACATCGCTTCCACCGACGCTCCCGCCGCCGCTCTCGCCATCGGCGAGGTTGATGACAGCACAGCGCGGCTGCACCGCAACCTGATGATCGGCATCGCGGCCGCGCTTGTGATTGCGCCATTCGTCGCCTATCCGGTCTTCGTGATGAAGGTGCTGTGCTTTGCGCTGTTCGCGCTCGCCTTCAATCTTCTGCTCGGCTATGGCGGCCTGCTCTCCTTCGGCCACGCAGCCTATTTCGGCATGGCGAGCTATGTCAGCGCCTATACGGCCAAGCATTGGGGACTGACGCCCGAGCTCGCCATCCTCGCCGGCACCGGGATCGCTGCCCTGCTTGGGCTCGCCTTCGGCGCGCTCGCCATCCGCCGCCAGGGTATCTACTTCGCGATGATCACGCTGGCGCTGGCGCAGATGGCGTTCTTCTTCTCGCTGCAGACGCCGCGCTTCACCGGCGGCGAGGACGGCATCCAGGCGGTGCCGCGCGGCAAGCTCCTCGGCCTGTTCAGCCTCGCCGACGATCGCGCGCTCTATTGGCTCGTCGCCGCGGTCTTCATGGGTGGGCTGCTGCTGATCTACCGCGTCATCCACTCGCCCTTCGGCCAGGTCTGCAAGGCGATCCGCGATAACGAGCCGCGCGCCATTTCGCTCGGCTACCGCTCCAGCCAGTACAAGCTCGCCGTCTTCGTGCTCTCGGCCGGGATCGCCGGGCTCGCCGGCGCGACCAAGGCGATCGTCTTCCAGCTGGCCTCGCTCACCGACGTGCATTGGTCGATGTCGGGCGAGGTCGTGCTGATGACGCTGGTCGGCGGGCTCGGCACCGTCTTCGGACCGATCGTCGGCGCAATCGTCATCGTCTCGATGCAGAATTTCCTGGCGACGCTCGGTGCCTGGGTCACGGTCGTGCAGGGCGTCGTCTTCGTGATCTGCGTCCTGCTCTTCCGCGAAGGCATCGTCGGCATGATCGCCAAATGGATCAAGAAGCCGCTGTGATCGGCTACCTGCTGAGCAGATAATCCGCCACGGCCGCGCGGTCCGCTCCACTGAGTCCGGCGGGTGGACTCATCCAGCCACCGGATACGAGCGCGTCTGGGTCAGAGAGGTAGGCCTTCAGCTTCTCGTCGTCCCAGCGGAGCCCTTGCGCCTTCGCGGCCCTGAACGCCGGCGAATAGTCGAAGCCATCAGCCGAGCCGAGCACGCGCCCCTTCAACCCGGCGAGATGCGGCCCGGCCATGCCGGCCTTGGCCGGATCGAGGCTGTGGCAGGACTGGCAGGCCTTGAAGACGATAGCTCCCGCCGGCTCCTGCCCCTGTAGCGGTTCGGACAGGATCAGGGCGAGCGCAAGGAACGCCGCGACGCCCGTCCTCACGCCGGCTTCACCGTCTGGATACGCACCAGCCGGTTGGTGCCGCTCTCGCCGCCCCAGGCCTCGCCGGAACGCCCGTCCATCTGGCGGACATTGGCGCCGGGCTTGTCGCTCGGGAAGCTGTTGAATTCCTCGTTCAGCGGGTCGAAGCGGACGATGCTGTTGAGGGCGAAGTCGGTCAGCCAGACCTTGTCGGCGTCGTCGACATAGACCGAATAGGTCCGCGGCTTGTGACCGGGCAGCTTCCAGCCCTTCCAGCTGCCGCTTTCCGGATCAAACGATGAGACCTGCCCGGAATTCCACTCGCTGACCCAGATCCGGTTCTTCGAATCCGACCAGACCCGGCGCGCGCCCTGGCCCTCGGTCGGCGGGTCGACCACGGTGAAGGCGCCGCTCTGCGTGTTGATCCTTGCGATGTAGTTGCCCGCGAGCGAGGCGAACCAGATCTCGCCTACCGGCGTACGCGTCATGCCATAGGGGCCGGCGCCGCGCGGCGCGTCGAAGATGTCCATCTTGCCGGACTTCGGATCGAGGCGGCCGACGATGCCGTTCTGGCCGGTGAACCAGAGCACGCCGGTCTTGTCGAAGACCGGCGTGTTGAGATTGGCGCGCTCGCGTCCGGCCGGCAGCTTGAACAGTTCGACCTTGTGCGTCTTGTCGTCGACGCGGGCGATGGCGTTCTGGCCGCCCTCGGTGACCCAGGCGGCGCCATCAGGCCCGCGCACCACGCCATGCGGGGCGGCGCCGTCGCCGAGCGGGATCACCTTGGTCTGGCTGGTGCGGGGGTCGAAGCGGCCGAGCACGCCATTGCGCTGGCCGCAGACCCAGAGCGTGCCGTCGCCGGCATCGGTGACGTCGCGCGAGCCCTTGATCTCCGGCACCTCGAAATAGGTGACGATGAATGGGCTGCCGGGCTGGGGTTGTCCAGTCGCCTCGGCGCTGCGCAAGATCAGATTCGGCGCGGCGAGGCCGGCGATGCCGAATTTCAGGAACGAACGGCGCAGCATGGGCGTCTCCTTTCGTTGTCGGCTGGCGAATGATCTGCCTGTCCAGGACAGGCGTAAACCGACAACATCGTGAAACTGTGGCTGCGGCCGGACGGTTCCCTTTTCTCGTGTTCAGCGCTGCCGCTGGATTCCTTCGGGCAGGCTCGAGACGCGCGCCATTTCACCGTCTCGGAAGGCGGCGGGATCGGAAAGATAGTCCTGTGCCATCGCCATCGCGTCGGCGCCCCAGAAGACCTCGCCGTCGATCACCAGGCTCGGCACGCCGAAGACGCCGGCGGCGATCGCTTCATCGGTCGCCTGGCGCAGGCGGTCCTTGACCTCCTGCTCCGCGATCAGCGCCAGGGCATCGGGGCGGCCGGCGGCATCGGCGACCGCTTCCAGCACGGCCGGCTCGTTGGCGTCGCGTCCTTCGCCCCAGACGAGGCGAAACGCGGCCGTCACCGCCGCCTCATTGCCGTCGAGCGCGGTCAGCAGGCGCAACATGGCGAGCGGGTTGAAGGGATGGGCCGGCGGGAAGCGGAAGAGCACGCCCATCGCCTGCGCCGTATGGGTGGCGAGGCGATAGGTATGGACGCGCTTGGGTGCGATCTCGGCCGGGCCGAGCTGGCCCCAGGCCTTGAGGATTGCGCCGAAGACGAGCGGCTTCAGTACCACCGGACGGTGCATACGGATCGCATCGAGGCGCGTCAGCGCGAGGTGCGCGAAGGGTGAGATGATGTCGAAATACCAGACGGCGGGCGCAGGCAAGGGCGGACTCACTTGATCAGAGCGAGGGCGGCGCGGAACTGGGGGTGCTCGGCTGTACGCAGCCACTCGAATACGACCGCCTCCGTGGTGACGATCTCGGCGCCGTTTCGCTCCAGCCGGCGTAAGCTCACTTCCTTGCTTTCCGGCACGCGCGAGCCGACAGCGTCCTGCACCACAAAGACATGGCGCTTGTGTTCAAGCAGCGAGAGCGCGGTCTGGCCGAAGCAGACATGCGCCTCGCAGCCGCAGAGTATGAGGTCATCATCGCCGGCGATGGCGTCGATGAAAGCCGGCGTGCTGCAGGCATCGAAGCTCATCTTGGTGATCGCGGACGCGGCCTCGGCGAGCTCCGGAACCGTCGCGCCGAGGCCGGCTGGATTCTGCTCGGTCATCACGATCGGCACCTCGAGGAGCTTTGCCGCCGCAACCAGCCTACCGGCATTGGCGAGGAGGCGCGGCCCGTCATGGATCGCCGGCATCAATCGCGCCTGGAAGTCGATGACGATGAGGCGGGACCGCTTGGCGTTAATCAGATGCATCGGCATCACCTTCGCTGGAGCCGGTCGAGCTCGGTTTCGACATGGCGCTCCATCAGCATGCGCGCCGAGGCGCCGAACATGCGGATGCGCTGCGTATGCGCCAGCAGCAGCACACCGGAAGCATGAGCGAAGGCGTCGGCCATGATCAAGTCGGCCTGCGTTTCATCTGCGCCGAGCGCCAGCGCCGCCTCGCGGATCGGTGCCAAAGTCGCTTCCAGCGCCTCGTTCAGGGCCCGGTCACGCTCGCGGCCGAGGCCGTGCGGGCGCATGCCGCCACGGAACAGGTAGAAGCCGAGATCAAGATCGCGCGGGTTCTCGGCGTAGAAGTCGAAGAAGGCGAGCGCGGCGGCGCAGAAGCACTCCGACGGGCTGCCGGCAGCCGCGACCGCCGCATCGACCGCCGCCTGCAGCGCCGCGATCGAGCGGCCAAGAACCTCGGCATAGAGCGCCTCTTTCGAGTCGAAATGGAAATAGAGCGCCGCCGGCGTGTAGCCGGCCTCGGCTGCGATCGCCCGCAGTGAGGCGCCGTCCAGTCCCTCGCGCTCGAACACCGTGCGCGCTGCGGCAAGAATGCCCTCGCGCTTGGCGTCTGTGGCGGCATAGCGGCCGCGTTTCCGCTCTGCGGATCCCTCGCTCACTCTGGAACGCCTCCAAGCTTCTTGACGAAAATCTAACGCTGTTCAATTTTAAGAACAACAACTAACCGGGAGGAGGCTAGCATGCTGATGGACGCCGCCGGCTATCGTGAATCCTTGCGGGCCTATTCTCCGCGCGTCTTCGTCAACGGCCGCAGGGTCGAGAGCGTCGCCGACGAGCCCATGCTGCTGCCGGGCATCAACGGCATCGGCGTGACCTACGACCTCGTGCATGAGGCGGCCTATCGGCCGATCATGACGGCGGTGCAGGATTCTTCCGGCCGCATTGTCAACCGCATGCTTCATATCGACGCCTCGTCGAGCGATCTGCTCGCCAAGCTCGAGGCTGTGCGTCTGGTCTGCAAGATCTCCGGCTGCGCCCAGCGCTATCTGACGCATGACGCCTTCAACGGCATTCTGCAGGCGACCGTTCGCGCCGACGCCAACCATGGCACCGATTATCACCAGCGCTTCGTGGCCTATATGCATCGCATCCAGGATGAGGACCTGACTTGCGGCGTCGCCATGACCGACGCCAAGGGCGACCGCTCGCTGCGGCCGGGCGAGCAGGCCAATCGCGATTCCTATGTGCACATCAAGGAGCGCCGGCCCGACGGTATCGTCATCCGCGGCACCAAGGCGATCGTCACCGGCGCGCCCTATGTCCATGAATTCCTGGTGATGCCGTGCCGCACCCATGCCGAGGGCGACGAGGATTTCGCCGTCTGCTGCGCCGTGCCCTGCGATGCCGAGGGCGTCACCATCGTGGCGCGCCCGGCCGGGCGGCCGGGCGATCCCGCCGCGAAATTCTCGGCGAAATACGGCCAGTCGACCGGCGCCGTGATGTTCGACGACGTCTTCGTACCGTGGAGCCGTGTCTTCCTCGCCGGCGAGATCGAGGAGGCCGGCTATCTCACCACCAGCTACGCCACCCATCACCGTCACAGCTGCATCGCGGCGCGGGCCGGCTTCGGCGACCTCTTGATCGGCGCCGGCGCGCTGATGCTCGAGGCCAATGGGCTCGATGCCGACAGGCATTCCCATGTCCGTGAGCAGTTGGTCGAGCTGATCACCATTACCGAGAGCTTCTTCGCCTGCGGCGTCGCAGCCTCCGTCTATTGCAGCAAGGACGCCTCGAGCGTGGCGATGCCGGACGCAGTTTTCGCCAATATCGGCAAGCTGCTGCTCGCTACCAAGATCTACGACATGCACCGCATTGCTCACTATGTTTCGGGAGGCTTGATCGTGGCGCTGCCCGGCCCGGACGAGGATCACAACCCTGAGACATCAGCGTCGCTCGCGGCCGTGCTGACTGGGCGGCCGGACATCCCCTATGAGCAGCGCGCCGAGGTCGCCCGCTTCATCGAGGACCTCACCGTCTCCAAGGAGGCCGGCTGGTATTCGGTGATCTCGCTGCATGGCGGCGGCTCGCCCGAGGCGATGAAGCGCGAGATCTGGCGCAACTATCCCGTCATGGAAAAGGTCGCGCTGGTCGAGAGCCTTCTCGATCGCGGCGTGCTCGCCGACGGTTCGCGCGCTTCAAAGCAGCCAGGGCGCTGCTGCGTGACCGGTTGCGAGGTGCCCGAGCGCGTAACAACACCGGAGGCGGCGGAATGAACATCCACGCGAACGCCACCCACCAGGTCCTCAACCAGGCCCGGCCCGCCACGGGCTGGAATGCCTTCTCCGACGATGCGGTGCTGCAAGGGATCGTCACGCGCGGCGCGCCCTGGGTCGCAGACAAGGCGGCGGCACTCGGAGCCCATGCCGGCGATGCCGAGGTGCAGGAGCTCGCCCGTCTCGCCAACCGCCATGGCCCGGAACTCGAGAGCCATGACCGCTATGGCAATCGCATCGACTGGATCGACTTCCATCCGGCCTGGCACGAGCTGATGGCGCTCGCCTTCGCCCATGAGGTGCCATCGCTCGCCTGGACGACGAAGGAGCCGAACGGCCATCTCGGCCGCGCCGTCTTGTCCTATCTCTGGAACCAGATCGAGCACGGGACGGGGTGCCCGACCGGCATGACCTATGCCGCCTTTCCCGGCCTCGCCCAGCCGGAATTCGCACTCTGGCGGCAGAAGATCACCTCGGGGCGCTACGACAAGCGCCCCTTGCCAGTCACGCAGAAGACCGGCGCCAGCATCGGCTATGCGATGACCGAGAAGCAGGGCGGCTCCGACCTGCGCCAGACCCAGACCACGGCCCGCTTCCTCGAGGATACGCCGGAAGGCCGGGTCTATCTGATCACCGGGCACAAATGGTTCTTCTCGGTGCCGCAATCGGACGGGTTCTTTACCTTGGCGCAGACGCAGAGCGGCGTCTCCTGCCTGTTCTGCCCGGGCTTCCTGCCCGATGGCAACCGCAACCGGCTGCAGATCCAGCGCCTCAAGGACAAGGCCGGCAACCGCTCGAATGCCTCCTCCGAGGTCGAATTCCGCGAATGCCTGGGCTGGCTGGTCGGCGAGGAGGGCGCCGGCATCAAGGAAATCCTCAGCCACGCTCATCTAACCCGTCTCGACTTCGCCGTCGGCTCGGCCGGGCTGATGCGCCAGGCGCTGACGCTGGCGCTGAACCACACCCAGTCGCGTAAGGGGTTCGGTTCGTCGCTCGCCGAGCAGCCGATGATGACCAACATCCTTGCCGACCTCGCGATCGATTCCGAGGCCTCGACGCTGATGGCCTTCCGCGTCGCCGCCGCGACCGATGCGATGGAGACCTCCGAGGAGGAGCGTCATCTCGCCCGCGTCACCACCCCGCTGGCGAAGTTCTGGAACTGCAAGCGCGCCGCCGCCTTCGTTGTCGAAGCCCTGGAATGCCATGGCGGTAACGGCTTCATCGAGGAGAACCCGATGGCGCGGCTCTATCGCGAGGCGCCGCTCAACGCGATCTGGGAGGGCACCTCGAACATGATGTGCATGGACGTGCTGCGCGCCTTCAATCGCGAGCCGCGCACCAAGGAGGCCTTCATGAACGAGGTCGGCGCAGCGCGCGGCGCCAACCGCGCCCTCGACCGCTGGCTGGACCGGCTCGGCGACGAGGCTGCCAAGCCCCGCAACGATGACGGCCATGGCCGCCGGCTCGCGAATCTGATGGCCTATGCGCTGCAGGCATCAGAGCTCAGGAAACATGCCGACGAGACCGTATTCGAGACCTTCTGCCGCTCGCGGCTCGACGCCGACTGGGGCTATGTCTTCGGCACGCTCGACCCCTCGCCTGAGCTGGCGGGGATCGTGCAGCGGGCGACCGTGGCGCGTGGTTAGTCGTCATTGCGAGCGAAGCGAAGCAATCCAGAAGACGTGAAACTCTGCCGTCCCTGGATTGCTTCCTCGGCTTCGCCTCCTCGCAATGACGGTAGGCAGCCGGACTACTGGAAAAACACGCGCCCCAAGCCCATCCCCTCGCGGGAATGGGCATCCCACCAACCCTATGCGCGTGGTCTGGCTCGCTGCGCCTCAGGCGGCGCAGCAGGCATGGGCTTTCGGCTGGTCCTCATACTCGTCATGACGCTTGATGAAGCTCAGCGTCGAACTCTCGTTGCGGCCTTTCGGCGCCCGGTCGAGGATCATCAGCGTACCCAGCATCTCCTCGCCGCCACGGGCATAGGACGAGTAGGTATGGAAGACCTCGCCGGCCTCGTTGCGGATGAAGGCGCTGGTGCCCGGAAGTTCGTCATGGGCCTGTTCGGCCGGCGTCTGGGTGAAATTGTAGAGCACCGGGCCCTTGGCGAGCTCCTCCCGGCTGAAGGAGACATGGTAGTCGAAGTTGAAATCGCTGCCGAAGGAGGAGACCCAGGGGAAGCTCCAGCCCATGCGTGTCTTGTAGGCCTCGATCTTGGCGAGCGGCGCGCGCGAGACGGTCACCAGCGTGACGTCGTGATTGTTGAGATGCGCCAGCGTGCCGTCGAAATGGTCGGCCATGAAGGAACAGCCGGGGCAGCCGGCCTCCCAGTCCGGTCCGAACATGAAATGGTAGATTACCAGCTGGCTGCGGCCGTCGAACAATTCGGCGAGCGTCTTCTTGCCCGCAGGCGTATCGAAAACGTAGTCCTTGTCGACCTTGACCCAGGGCAGAGCGAGGCGCTCGGCATTGATCTGATCGCGCAGCCGGGTGAACTCTTTCTCGCGGCTGAGCAGGGCCTTGCGCGCCTCAAGCCATTCGGATCGGGGAACCACATGATGCTCCATCATCGCCTCCTTGCAGCCCCCAGCTCTTCAGCTTAATCTTGTTGCGTTGATATCAACATATCTGAACGATGTCAAAATCACCGGAAGCACCCCTCGAAGCCCTCGTCCCCTTCGCCACGACGCTGCATGTGCGCGACCATTGCCTGTGCCTGCATGTCCAGCGTGCGGCGCGGGCGCTGGCGCGGCTGTTCGACGAGGCGCTGCGCCCGGTTGATCTCACCAATCAGCAATTCTCCCTCCTGATGTCGCTGAACCGGCCGGAGCCGCCGCCGATCGGCCCGGTCGCGAGCCTGCTCGGCATGGATCGGACGACGCTGACCGCGGCGCTGAAGCCGCTGGAGCGCCGCGGCCTCGTCGTCGTGGCTGCGGGCGAGAAGGACCGCCGCAGCCGGCTCCTGGCAATTACGCCTGAGGGAATTGCCCTGCTCGCACGCGCCATGCCGATCTGGCAGCGCACGCATGACGCGGTCGATGCCCAACTCGCCAACGTCGTCGAACCGGCCAGGCTCAGGCAGGCGCTTCTGGCCGTGTCATAGCCGCGCCACATCGCCCCGGCCCACTGGCCGATGCATCCGACAGACGGTGCCGACCCCAGAACAATGCTGCCAAGGAGCACAAAATGCCCCAGATGATCTTCGTCAACCTGCCGGTGAAGGACCTGCCGAAATCGATCGCTTTCTTCGAGGCGCTCGGCTTCTCCTTCAACCCGCAATTCACCGACGAGACCGCCGCCTGCATGGTGATCAGCGAGACGATCTTCGCGATGCTGCTGACCCATGAGAAATTCGCCGGCTTTTCGCCCAAGCCGATCGCCGACACCAGCCAGTCGCTGGAGGTGCTCACCGCGCTCTCGCGCGACAGCCGCGAGGCGGTCGATGCGATCGTCAAGGCGGCACTCGGCGCCGGCGGCACGACCTATAGCGAGCCGAAGGATTACGGCTTCATGTACGCCCACGGCTTCCAGGACCTCGACGGCCATGTCTGGGAGGTGATGTGGATGGATGAGAGCGCCACCCAGCAATAGCCCACCGGGCAAAGCCCATCAAAAAATCGGGGGCGCGGCATTGCTGCCGCGCCCCTTTCGCGCTTTTGAGCCGGGAGGAGGGGGCTCAGCTGCGCTTGGGCGGAGACGCCGGCCAGCTCTTGATCAGCGTGTCGTAGTCGATCGTTTCGCCCTTCGGCTTCTCGTTGGCGAGCTTGCGCTGCGGCGCCAGCGTGCCGGCCTTCTCGGCCTTGGCGAACCACTCCTCGGCCGTGGTACGCGGGTTGAGCTTCGGCCCGCAATCGCCCTGCACGCCGGAGCGCTCCAGGCGCTCCATCACCGAGTCCTGGGCCGCCGCGAGCGCGTCCATCGCCGCCTGCGGGGTCTTGGCGCCGGAGGAGGCGTCGCCGATGTTCTGCCACCAGAGCTGGGCGAGGCGCGGATAGTCCGGGACGTTGTTGCCGGTCGGGGTCCACTGCACGCGCGCCGGTGAGCGGTAGAACTCGATCAGCCCGCCGAGCTGCGGAGCGCGCTCGGTGAAGCTCTTGTCCCAGATGTCGCTCTCGCGGATGAAGGTCAGACCGACATGGCTCTTCTTCAGGCTGACCGTCTTCGAGACGATGAACTGCAGATAGAGCCAGGCCGCCTTGCGGCGCTCGACCGGGGTCGAGTTGAGCAGGGTCGCCGAGCCGGCGTCCTGGTAGCCGAGCTTCATCCCGTCCTTCCAGTAGGAGCCCTTGGGCGAGGGCGCCATCCGCCATTTCGGCTTGCCGTCCGCGCTCATCACCGGCAGGCCGGGCTTGACCATGTCGGCGGTGAAGGCGGTGTACCAGAAGATCTGCTGGGCGATCGTCCCTTGCGCCGGCACCGGCCCGGACTCGCCGAAGGTCATGCCTTGCGCCTGCGGGGGAGCATACTTCTTCAGCCAGTCGACATATTTGGTGATCGAGTAGACCGCCGCCGGGCCGTTGGTGTCGCCGCCGCGCTCGACCGCGGAGCCGACCGGGCGGCAGCCCTCCATCCGGATGCCCCATTCATCGACCGGCAGGCCGTTCGGGATGCCCTTATCGCCATTGCCGGCCATGGAGAGCCAGGCGTCGGTGAAGCGCCAGCCGAGCGATGGGTCCTTCTTGCCATAGTCCATATGGCCGAAGATCTTGGTGCCGTCGATTTCCTTGACGTCGTTGGTGAAGAACTCGGCGATGTCCTCATAGGCCGACCAGTTCACGGGCACGCCGAGATCGTAGCCGTATTTGGCCTTGAACTTCTCCTTGAGGTCGGCGCGCTGGAACCAGTCGTAGCGGAACCAGTAGAGGTTCGCGAACTGCTGCACCGGCAGCTGGTAGAGCTTGCCATCCGGCCCGGTGCCGAAGGACTTGCCGATGAAGTCGTCGATGTCGAGCTGCGGATTGGTGACGTCCTTGCCCGGCCCGGCCATCCAGTCGGTCAGGTTCGTCGCCTGCTTGTAGCGGAAATGCGTGCCGATCAGGTCGGAATCGTTGATCCAGCCATCATAGATGTTCTTGCCGGACTGCATCTGCGTCTGGATCTTCTCGACCACGTCGCCTTCCTGGATCAGGTCGTGCGTCAGCTTGATGCCTGTGATCTCGCTGAAGGCCTTGGCCAGGGTCTTGGCCTCGTATTCATGCGTGGTGATCGTCTCCGAGACGATGTTGATTTCCATGCCGGCGAAAGGCTTCGCCGCATTGACGAACCACTCCATCTCCTTCTGCTGCTCCTCCTTGGAGAGCGTCGAGGGCTGGAATTCGCTGTCGATCCATTTGCGCGCTTCCTCGGGGCCGGCGAGGGCCGGTCCGGCGGCGAGCGCGAGCGCGAACAGGCTCGCGCCGGTCAGGCTGGCAACGGTCTTGCTGGTGAGGGTCCTGCTGAGCGTCGTCATCGTTGTCCTCCGATGTTTCCCTTGGGTGCCGCCCCTTCTCCGGGGTCGGTCGTTTCTTGTTGTTGGGCCGGCTCTTCAGACGAAGCGGAAGACCGCTGCGGCATAGAGGAGCGCGAGGCCGGAAGCCCACCACAGCGGCTGGCCAATGATGCCGAGCCAGGCGAGGTGAATGAAGGCGCTGCCGAGCAGCGAGATGAAGAGCCGGTCGCCGCGCGTGGTGGCGATGCCGAGCACGCCGACGCGCTCGGTCTCGGGCCGGAAGACCGCGAGCAGCGTCAGGATCAGGAGCAGGCTGGCGATGCCGGCGAAGAAGACGCCGGTCTGCCAGGTCCAGGCCATCCAGGCGAGTTCCATCACACCCTCCCCAGGGCGAAGCCCTTGGCGATGTAGTTGCGGACGAACCAGATCACGAGCGCGCCGGGGATCAGCGTCAGCACGCCGGCTGCCGCGAGCACCCCCCAGTCCATGCCGGCGGCCGAGACCGTTCTGGTCATGGTCGCCGCGATCGGCTTGGCGCTGACGCTGGTCAGCGTGCGCGCCAGCAGGAGCTCGACCCAGGAGAACATGAAGCAGAAGAAGGCGGCGACGCCGATGCCGGATGCGATCAGCGGCATGAAGATCTTCACGAAGAAGCGCGGGAAGGAATAGCCGTCGATCGCCGCGGTCTCGTCGATCTCGCGCGGTACGCCGGACATGAAACCTTCGAGGATCCAGACTGCCAGCGGCACATTGAACAGGCAGTGGGCGAGGGCGACCGCGAGCGGCGTGTCGAACAGGCCGATCGCGGAATAGAGGTTGAAGAACGGCAGCGCGAACACCGCCGGCGGCGCCATCCGGTTCGAGAGCAGCCAGAAGAACAAATGCTTGTCGCCGAGGAAACGGTAGCGTGAGAAGGCGTAGGCCGCCGGCAGCGCGAAGGCGAGCGAGAGCAGGGTGTTCAGCGCCACATATTGCAGCGAGTTGATGTAGCCGTTGTACCAGCTCGGGTCGGTGAAGATCTTGGCGTAGTTGTTGAACGTGAAGGTCCGCGGCCAGAGCGTCAGCGCGTTGGTGATCTCGGTGTTGGTCTTGAAGCTCATGTTGACGAGCCAGTAGATCGGCAACATCAGCGCGATCAGATAGAGCGAGAGGATCAACCGGCCGCCGCGCATCAGCCCCTCCCCGCTTCAGAGTCGGCCCACGCATCGGCGGTGGTCATCACCGTGTAGAACACCCAGCACACGGCGAGGATGATCAGGTTGTAGACGATCGAGAGCGCCGCCGCCTTGCCGAGGTCGAACTGGCCGAGAGCGAGCTTGACCAGCTCGATCGAGAGGAAGGTCGTCGAATTGCCGGGGCCGCCACCGGTGACGACGAAGGGCTCGGTGTAGATCATGAACGAGTCCATGAAGCGCAGCAGCACGGCGATCAAAAGCACACGGTTCATCTTCGGCAGCTGGATGGTGCGGAACACGGCCCAGCGCGAGGCGCCATCGATGCGCGCCGCCTGATAATAGGCGTCAGGGATCGACTTCAGGCCGGCATAGCAGAGCAGCGCGACCAGCGAGGTCCAGTGCCAGACATCCATCACGATGATGGTGAACCAGGCGGCGACCGGGTCGGAGACGTAATTGTAGCGGATGCCGAGCCCGTTGATCGCGGCGCCGAACAGGCCGATGTCGCCGCGCGCGAAGATCTGCCAGATCGTGCCGACGACGTTCCACGGGATTAGCAGCGGTAGCGCCATCAGCACCAGCGTCGCCGAGACCGTCCAGCCCTGGCGCGGCATCGACAGCGCCACCAGGATGCCGAGCGGAATCTCGATGGCGAGGATGATTCCCGAGAAGGCGAGATTGCGCCAGAGCGAGTCGTAGAAGCGCGAGCCGAGATCGCTCTTGGGATCGAGCAATTCGGCGAACCAGCCGACGCCATTCCAGAAGAACTGGTTGTTGCCGAAGGAATCCTGGACTGAATAGTTCACCACCGTCATCAGCGGGATCACCGCCGAGAAGGCGACGATCAGCAGCACCGGCAGGACGAGCAGCCAGGCCTTCTGGTTGACCGGCTTCATGGCTGGCCTCCCGCGAGCGCTTCGCCTTTGACCAGGTGGCCGTCACTGTAGATGTGGATCTGACCTGCCTGCAGCGAAAGCGCGGCCTGATCGCCATCGAAGCTCGCGCCTTCCGGCACGCTCGCGGCCAGCTTGAGGCCGCCGAGCTCGACGCGGGCGATGCGGGCGCGGCCGATATCGTCGATGCGCGCGATCCGAACCGGCAGGCCGGCGCCGCTTGGCGCGAGTGTCGCGTATTCCGGCCGGATGCCGAGCTCGACCTTGCCGGCGAGCGAAGGATAGTGCCGCGCCAGCGCGATCTCCTGTCCGGCGAGGCTCGCGCGCGCGCCCTCTACCGCGCAGGGCAGCACGTTCATGCCGGGCGAGCCGATGAAATGGCCGACGAAGGTGTGGGCCGGATGCTGGAACAGCTCCTCGGGCGTGCCGGTCTGCACCACCCCGCCATCATGCATCACCACCACGGTGTCGGCGAAGGTCAGAGCTTCCGTCTGGTCGTGGGTGACGTAGATCATGGTCAGGTCGAGCTTGCGGTGCAGCTCCTTCAGCATCGAGCGCAATTGCCATTTCAGATGCGGGTCGATGACGGTCAGCGGCTCGTCGAACAGGATCGCGGCGACGTCGGGCCGGACCAGCCCGCGTCCGAGCGAGATCTTCTGCTTGGCGTCGGCCCCGAGCCGGCTCGCCTTGCGGTCGAGCGCCGAGGTCAGGTCGAGCAGGCCGGCGATCTCGGCGACGCGGGCCTCGATCTCGGCCCGCGCGACGCCGCGGTTCTTCAGCGGGAAGGCGAGGTTCTCACGCACCGTCATCGTGTCGTAGACGACCGGAAACTGGAAGACCTGGGCGATGTTGCGCGCCTCGGTCGGCAGCTTCGTCACATCCTTGTCGTCGAACAGGATGCGCCCGCGCGTCGGCACGACGAGACCGGAGATGATGTTGAGCAGCGTGGTCTTGCCGCAGCCGGAGGGGCCGAGCAGCGCATAGGCGCCGCCCTGGCGCCAGACATGGTCGACCTCGCGCAGGGCATAGTCCTGCGGCCCCTGCGGGTTGGGCTTGTAGGCATGGGCCAGTTTGTCGAGCGTGATCCTGGCCATCTCACGCCGCCTTTGCCGGAGCTGCCGCGGCGAGCCCGCCGGCAGCATCGAACAGGAAGATCCGGGCGGGATCGAGCCAGGCTGTCACGGCCGCGCCCGGCTCCAGACGCCGCACGCCCGGCACCAGCGCGATCAAGCGGTGCGCGCCGACATCGAGATGGACGAAGGATTCCGAGCCGGTGATCTCGGAGACGGAGACGCTTGCCTGCAGCGCAATCGCCGGCGCCGGCAACGCATCGAGCGCGAGGTGATGGGCGCGGAAGCCGATCGTGTAGGCGCCATCAGGCACGCTCGCGAAAGCTCCCGTGGCAGGAATGCTCTGGCCGGTCGAGAGCCGGACTTCCCCGCCCTGCTTGGTGCCGGAAAGCGTGTTGAGCGGTGGATCCGAGAAGACCTGCGCGGTCACAAGGTCATGCGGCTGGCGATAGACCTGCGCGGTCGGGCCGAACTGGGTCACCCGACCCTGGAAGAGCGTGGCGGTATTGCCGCCGAGCAGCAGCGCCTCGCTCGGCTCGGTGGTGGCGTAGACGAAGATCGCGCCGGATTCGGCGAAGATGCGCGGCAGTTCCTCGCGCAATTCCTCGCGGAGCTTGTAGTCGAGATTGGCGAGCGGCTCGTCGAGCAGCACCAGTTCGGCTCGCTTCACCAGCGCGCGGGCGATCGCGGTGCGCTGCTGCTGACCGCCGGAGAGCTCGAGCGGCTTGCGCTGAAGATAGGGCTCGAGCCGCAGCAGCGCTGCGGCGCTCTTGACCCGGGCATCGATCTCATTCGCCGGCAAGCGGGCGACACGCAGCGGCGAGGCGATGTTCTCGTAGACCGACAGCGCCGGGTAGTTGATGAACTGCTGGTAGACCATCGCGACATTGCGCTTCTGCACCGGCAGCCCGGTGACGTCGCGGCCCTCGACCAGAACCTTGCCGGTGCTCGGTGCGTCGAGCCCGGCCATCAGCCGCATCAGCGAGGTCTTGCCCGCGAGCGTCGCGCCGAGCAGGACGTTGAGCGAGCCTCTCTCCAGCGTCAGCGAGATGTCGGCGAGCAGGGTCTGCGCGCCGCGCGTCAGGCCGATACTGTCGAGCGTCAGGCTCATCCGCGCGCCTCCGCCCGAAGGGGAGCAGCAGGCGAGACTTTCGCCGCCATGTACTCGTCGAGCGCCCGACGCTGCTCGGGCGAAAAGCGCAGGCCGAGCTTGCTGCGCCGGAACAGCACGTCCTCGGCGCTCCCAGCCCATTCCTGGCTCATCAGCCAGGCGACCTCGCGCTCGGTCAGGTCGGCGCCGAAGACCCGGCCGAGATCGGCCATCGCCTTGGCGCCTTCGAGCAGGGTTTCCGCGCGAGTGCCATAGGCGCGGGCGAGCCGGCGCGCCAGCTTGCGCTCGAGCCAGGGGCGGGCCGCGCAGATGTGCTCGACCAATCCCTCGAAACCCTCGACGGGGAAATCGCCGCCGGGCAGATGTGCCCCGGCCGTCCAGGGCGATGCACGCAGCGCCGGCACGGCGGCGGCAAGCTTTTCGACCGCAGCTTCCGCCAGCCGGCGCGCCGTGGTGATCTTGCCGCCGAAGACCGAGAGCAGCGGTGCCGAGCCGGCCGGCTCATCCAGCGTCAGCACGTAGTCGCGCGTCGCTTCCTGAGCCTTGCTGGCGCCGTCGTCATAGAGCGGGCGCACGCCGGAATAGGTCCAGACCACATCCCCGCGCGTGATCGGCTTGCGGAAATACTCGCTCGCCGCGGCGCAGAGATAGGCGATCTCGTCCTCGCTGGCGGCGACCTTGGCGGGGTCGCCATCATAGTCCTTGTCGGTGGTGCCGATCAGGGTCAGGTCGCCCTCATAGGGTATGGCGAAGATGATGCGGCCATCGGCGTTCTGGAAGATGTAGCAGCGCTCGTGCTCGAACAGGCGCGGCACGACGATATGGCTACCCTGGACCAGGCGCACCGCAGCCGGGCGGTTGCTGGCGACGATGCCGTTCAGCACATCGGCGACCCAGGGGCCGGCGGCGTTGACGAGTACGCGCGCGCTGGTCTCTGCGCGGGTCCCGTCCGCCGCTTCCGTGGCGACCACCCAGACATCGCCCTGGCGGCGCGCGCCGATGACCTTAGTCCGCGGTAGGATCTTGGCGCCGTGTTCGGCCGCGTCGCGAGCGTTGAGCACGACGAGGCGGGCATCCTCGACCCAGCAATCGGAATATTCGAAGGCGCGGTCGAAGCGTGGCTGCAGCGATTCGCCGGCAGCGTCGCGCCTAAGGTCGAGCGAGCGCGTCGGCGGCAGCAGTCGGCGCCCGCCGAGATGGTCGTAGAGGAAGAGGCCGAGCCGCAGCATCCACCAGGGCCGCAGGCCCGCATGATGCGGCAGCACGAAGCGCAGGGGGCGGATGATGTGCGGCGCGGCGCGCCACATCACTTCGCGCTCGGTCAGCGCTTCGCGCACCAGCCGGAACTCGTAATGCTCGAGATAGCGCAGCCCGCCATGGATCAGCTTGGTCGAGGCCGAAGAGGTCGCGCTGGCAAGGTCCGACTGTTCGAACAGCACGACCGAGGCTCCACGCCCCGCCGCATCGCGCGCAATGCCGCAGCCGTTCACGCCGCCGCCGATAATGGCGATGTCGAACACCGGAGCCGTCACGCATTCCTCCCGCAGGCGGCCTTTGCGGGCGCCTCTTCAACGTACGGTAGAGCGTGATTTTCTTGCGTGCAACGGCAAAACGAAAGTGAAAGTGAAAATTCTAGCTTTCACTTGCGATGCGCACGGCTTGATCGGCCAGCGTTTCGGTTTCGACCACGGTGATGCCCTCGCTGCGGCAGAGCTCACGCAGCGGTGGCGGGCCGAGCCTGTCGGTGACGAAGACGTCGACATCACGAAGATGGCCGATGCGGACCGGGGCGGAGCGCTCGAACTTGGTGCTGTCAGCGACGAGCAGGCATTGCCGGGCGTTCTCGATGATCGCCTGCGAAACCCGGACCTCGCGATAATCGAAATCGAGCAGCGCCCCCTCCTCGTCGATAGCGGAGGTGCCGATCACGGCATAATCGACCTTGAACTGACGGATCAGGTCGACCGCAGCGGCGCCGATGACGCCACCGTCGGAGCGCCGGACCGGCCCGCCGGCGACGATCACCTCGATATTCTGATGCGGGTAGAGCAGCGTCGCGACGTGCAGGTTGTTGGTGATGACGAGCAGGCCGTGATGGTCGGTGAGCGCGCGCGCCACCTCCTCGGTCGTCGTGCCGATATTGATGAAGAGCGAGGCGTCGTTCGGGATCAGCGCCGCCGCGGCCCGGCCGATCGCTGCCTTCTCGTCGCGGGCGATGAAGCGGCGCGCCTCATAGGCGAGGTTTTCGACGCCCGACGCCACCACCGCCCCGCCATGGATGCGCGACATGATACGCTGGTCGCAGAGCTGGTTCAGATCCTTGCGGATCGTCTGGGCGCTGACTTCGTAGCGCGCCGCCAGCTCCTCTACATTGACGCGCCCCTGCGCCCGGGCCAGCGCCACGATCTCGCGCTGGCGTGGCGTGATGGTCTCCATATCCGGCTCCTCATGACGTGGCGCCAAGCTGACCGCGCCGGCCGGCAGCGTCAACCGTGTATCATTCGACGGCTAAGGATTGCCGCGCCATCGCAACTGGCGCCGCCTGTCGGACGACCTGTCAAAAGACATGCGCGTTTGACAGAGGCTGCGCTAGCGGTCGAATGATGAAGTCTCATTCCCGACTCGAAAGCCTGCCCGTGCCGACACCGCTCGACAAGGATGTCCGCTTCCTGCGCGCCGTGCTGGCCGCGTCGGACGACTGCATCAAGGTCATCGGCCTCGACGGCGCGCTCGAATTCATGAGTGAGGGCGGCCAGCGCGTGATGGAAGTCCAGGATTTCGAAGCGATCCGCGGTTGTCCCTGGCTGCAGTTCTGGGACAGTGCCGGCAATGTCGAGGCCCAGGCGGCATTGGCAGCGGCGCGGGCCGGCAAAAGTTATCGGTTCCAGGGCCCGGCCAACACCGCTGCGGGCAATCCGCGCTATTGGGATGTGCAGGTCTCGCCAATCATCGCATCCAACGGCAAGCCCGAAGCTATTCTCTCGGTCTCGCGCGACATCACCGCATTGCGGGCCGGCGAAGAGCGCTACCAGCTGCTCGCTGCCGAGCTGAATCACCGTATCAAGAACCTGCTCGCCATGGTTTCCGGCATCGTCAACCAGTCGCTGCGCGGCCAGGACGAGCCGCTCGACATGGTGAAGCGGCGCCTCTCCGACCGCTTGCAGGCATTGGCGGCGGCACAGGATGTGCTGATGATGGCAAGCCGCCACGGCGCCGATCTCAGGCAGCTGGTCGAAGTCGTTCTGGCGCCGCATCGCTCCGGCGAGCGCATCGTTTTCGATGGCCCGTCGGTGACGCTCTCCTCGAAATGCGCTCTGGCGATGGCGCTCGCTCTGCACGAGCTTGGAACCAACGCGGTGAAATACGGCGCGCTCTCGCAGGATGGCGGTCATGTCGACGTGTCCTGGCGCAGCGAGGCCGGCGAATTTCACTTCCGCTGGCAGGAAAGTGGCGGACCTCGCGTGACGTCGCCGCAGCGGCGCGGCTTCGGCTCGCAAATGATCGAGAAGGTGCTTGGCAGCTATCTCGGCGGCACCGCCAAGATCGATTTCGCGCCTGATGGCATCGTGCTCTCGCTCGACGCGCCGGCAGCGGCGCTGGCGGAAGGCTAGCCGCCGACATCCGACCACTGTATGGCGGCGCGAAACCGGCTAGTCTTGCCGGCAGGTTCCGACAGGAGGTCGACACGCTGATGCTGAGGAGGTCGCGCCGCGCCGCCATCCTCGTAGCGGGTCTCATCGCATTCGGGCTCGCCTGCGCCGCCTATTCGCTTAACCGGCGCAGCCATGATGCCACCGCGCTGGAAGAGGCCGGGCGGACGCTGCACCGTCTGATCTCGCAGCGGGTCGACCAGCACGACGCCCATCTGACCAGCCTGTCGGCGCTGGTGCAGGCGGCCGAGCCGGCGCCGATCGCGACCGTCGAGCAGGTCGCGGCCAGCATCGTCCGCTTCTATCCGCGCATTGTCGGTATTGACGTGGTCGACCTCGCGACCAGCCCGCCACGCTCGCTGCTGAACGCCGCCGATCCCGCGATCGTCGCGGTGGAGGCACAGCAGGCGGTCGGGTCCAATCTGCGCACGCGTGCCCTCGACGGCGGCGCCCGGCTGCTCCTCGTCAAGCGCGCTTTGACCGACGGCGTCGGCCATTACGCGCTCGCCCTCGTCATCGATATGGCACGGCTCGCGGCAAGCGATACGCCCCTGCCGGAGGGGGCCGAGGTTCACCTGCGGCTGATCGAGCAGGGTCAAGCGAGCGAAAGGCCGGCGAGCGCCTTCAGCGCCGAGATCGCGAGCCGCACCCAGCCCCTGAGATTGACGCTGACGACCAGCGCGCCGGATTGGCCGCTGCCGCCCCCGGCCTTTCTGGCGCTAGCGGGCGTACTCGTCGCCCTCGCCGCATTCCTGGTCGAGCGCCTGCTCGAAGCGCGCAATGTCGCGCGCGAGGCGGCGCGCAAAGCCGTGCTCGCCGAGCAGGATGCCCGCCTCGCCCATGCCGGCCGTGTCAACGCCATGGGCGAGCTCGCCTCCGGCATCGCCCATGAATTGACGCAGCCTTTGACCGCGATCCTCGGTCAGGCTCAGGCGGGCCGGCGGCTGCTGACGCAGCCCGATGCGGATCAGGCGATTTTGGCCGGCGCCTTCGAGGCGATCGCGCGCAATGCCCGCCGCGCCGGCGATATCCTTGCGCGTTTACGCGCGTGGATCAGCAAATCCGAACCCGCCATCGAGACGGTCGACCTGACCGAACTCGCCGGCGAGGTCGTCCATCTCTTGGCGGCGAACGCCCAGAGTGCCGGCGCGACGCTGCGGGTCACCAGTGAAGGCAGCCGGCCGTTGGTGCGGGCTGACCGGGTTCAGCTCGAACAGGTCGTCTTCAACCTCGCCCGCAACGGGCTGGAGGCGGTCGAGGGGCGGGGCGGCGAGCGGAGCGTGACGATCGAAGTCGACACGCAAGGCGGCGATGCGGTGCTCGCGGTGCGCGACAGCGGCTCCGGCCTGTCCCCGGAGGCGCAGGCGCGCCTGTTCGAGCCGTTCTTCACCACCAAGCCGGCCGGGCTTGGCCTCGGTCTTGCCCTCTGTGTCCGGCTGGTCGAGCGTTTTGACGGAACGCTCGCCGCCGAGAATGCGGCGGAGGGCGGTGCGGTTTTTCGTATCCGCCTGCCGCGCGTAGCTGAGGCTCGGAAGGAGGCGGCCGAATGAGCCGGCAGCTCGTCCATCTTATCGACGACGATTGGGAGGTGCGCGAGGCGCTGAGCTTTCTGCTGCGCACCGTTGGGCTCGAGGTCCAGCCGCACGCCAACGGCGCCGCCTTCCTGGAGGCGCTACCCGGCTTGCGGCCGGGCTGCATCGTCACCGATATCCGCATGCCGCGCCTGACCGGGCTGAAGCTGCAGGAACGGCTGGCCGCTGCGCGCTGCCGCTGGCCAGTCGTCGTCATCACCGGCCATGGCGATGTCGAGGCCTGCCGCGCCGCCTTCCGCAATGGCGCCGCCGATTTCCTGACCAAGCCGGTCGACGAGCAGGTGCTGATCGACACCGTGCAGGCGGCGCTGGCGACGCTCGATGGCATGCTCGCCGCCGAAAGCGGCACGGCCTCGCTCCGAGAACGGCTCGAGCGCCTGTCGCAGCGTGAGGCCGAGATCCTTGCTCTGATCGCAGAGGGGCGCTCGACCAAGGAGATCGCGCGGGCGCTGTCGATCTCGCCGCGCACCGTCGACACGCACCGCGCCCATATCGCCGAGAAGCTGGAGACGACCTCAGTCGCCGAGATGGTCCGACTGCATCTGGTCGGGGCGGATCGGTAGAACTACGTAAGGTCCGCGCGGAACGCCCGGATGCAACGGCGAAGCCGGGTTTGGCATCGTCCCTTCACACCAAAACGGTGGTCACCAGAGGGATCGTCATGTCGTTCGCCCGTCTCGCCATCATGTCTGCCGCCATCGCCCTGCCGACGCTCGCTCAGGCTCAGGTCCTGCAGGTTCGCGCTTTGCCGACCGCACTCGCTGTCGAACTCGCCCAGGCCACCGTCGCCGCCTGCGCCGCCAAGAACTTCAACGTCGCCGCGACCGTGGTCGACCGCGGCGGCGTCGTGCTCACCACCATCCGCGCCGACCGCGCCGGCCCGCACACGGTCGAGGCGGCCCGCGCCAAGGCCTTCACCTCGGTTTCGGCCAAGAACAACACCGGCGCCATGGCCGAGGCCGCGGCCAACAATGCCGGCGCGCGCAATCTCGTCCACATCCCCGGCTTCCTGCTGCTCGGCGGCGGCGTGCCGGTGAAGGTCGGTGACGAGGTCATCGCGGCGGTCGGCGTCGGCGGCGCTCCCGGTGGCCATCTCGACGAGGAATGCGCCAATGCCGGCCTGCAGGCGATTGCCGCCAAGCTGAAGTGACCGGATTTCAATGAGGGGGCATCAGGGCCGTTGCCGCAAGACGCGGCCCTGATCGTTTCAGGCGGCAGATTTCGTCGTCACGGCCCGCGTTGCCTCGATCGGTATCGCCTTCAGGGTTGCGGCCCAGAAGATCAGCGCGACCGCGGCGATACCTGCGCCGAGCAGGCTGACGCCGGTCCAGCCGGCATGCGCGTAGACCAGCGTCGAGCTCGACGAGCCGAATGCACTGCCGATCGAATAGAACACCATGTATCCCGCGGTCAGCCGGCTCTGCGCCTCCGGCCGGACCCGGTAGATCATCGCCTGATTGGTGACGTGCACCGCCTGCAGGCCGAAATCGAGGATCAGCACGCCGGCGATCAGGAACAGGATCGACTGCGGCAGCAATCCGATCGGCAGCCAGGCGAACAGCATCAGCGCGAGCCCGATGCCGGTGACGCGCTGGCCGCGGCCGCGATCGGTCCAGGCTCCGGCCCGCGCCGCACCGAGTGCTCCTGCTGCACCAGCAAGGCCGAACAGGCCGATCGCTGTATGCGACAGCGAGAAGGGTGGCGCGGCGAGCGGCAGCACCAGCGGCGTCAGCAGCGTGGTGACGTCGGCGAAGATCAGCATGGCGATGATCGCGCGGATGCGCAGCACGCGCTCTTGCCGGAATAGCGCGAAGAGCGAGATGATCAGGCGCGGATAGGAGAGCTGCGCCGGCTGCTTGTGTTCGGGCGGCAGCGCCTTGAACAGGATCGCGGCGATCACGAGCGTTGCCACCGCCGACAAAACGTAGACCGCACGCCAGCCCGAAAGATCGGCCACCGCGCCGGCGATGGCGCGGGCGAGCAGGATGCCGAGTACGATCCCGCTCGTGACCGAGCCGACCACCTGACCGCGTTCCTCCGGCCGCGCCAGGCTCGCGGCATAGGCGACGAAGGCCTGCGTCACCACGGCGAGGAAACCCATCGCCGCCATCGCGGCGAGGAGCATCGCACCCGAAACCGAGACGGCGACGCAGATCAGCGCCGCGACCGAGAGCAGCGATTGCAGGACAACGAGCTTGCGGCGGTCGACGAGATCGCCGAGCGGCACCAGCAGGATCAGCCCGAGCCCGTAGCCGAGTTGCGTTGCGCCGACGACGAGGCCGACCGTTGCCCGCGACAGTCCGAGGTCGTCGGCAATGATGTCGAGCAGCGGGTGGGCGAAATAGGCGTTGGCGACGGCCAGCCCGCTTGCTACCGCAAAGAGCAGGATCATGCCGGCTGAGAGCGGCGCAGTCGGAGGAGAAGGCGATGGGCGTGCGTCGGCGCTCGCGGCGCCGGCCGGCGCCGCCTCAGGGTCCAGTCGCATGGGCATGCCTCCGCTAGAAGAGTTTCATAATGAAACTCATTGCGGTGTAGCGGTGTCAGTTTTATCTTGCAACCGAATGATCGATCACGGAACCTTGAGGAGAATGCGGGAACGATGGTGAAGCGCCGCAGCCTGGTCAGCGATTATTGCCCGAGCGCTCGGGCGCTCGACGCGATCGGTGACTGGTGGTCGATGCTGATCGTGCGCGACGCCTTCGACGGCATGACCCGCTTCGGCGAATTCCAGAAGAGCCTCGGTATCGCCCGCAACATCCTCTCCGAGCGGCTGCGGACGCTGACGGCGCGCGGCATCCTCGAAGCCGTCCCGGCCGCGGCCGGTGGCACCAGACAGGAATACCGGCTGACCGCCAAGGGCCGCGACCTCTTCCCGGTGATGGTGGCGCTGCGGCAATGGGGTGAGCAGCATCTGTTCGCGCCAGGCGAGCAGCATTCCTCGCTGATCGAGCGCGATAGCGGCCGCAAGGTCACCTTGACCGTGCAGACCGAGGACGGGCGCCCGATCGGCGCGGACGAGGCGGTGATCCTGAAGGTGCCGGAGACAGGCTGAGCCGAAACGGCTGCCTCAGTCGCTTCGTCCATGCCTGAATGTCGAAGCCGGCATCGGCCTGCGCTCACCTCTCAGCGGCCCTGCGTCCCCGACTCTGGCGCATGACAGGCCCGCGCTCTATCCTCCAGCATTCCCCACGCACAGGACGGGCACGTGCCGATGGACAAGCGGGTCGAGACGCCGCCGGCGCAGGCGGCGCTTTCCCATGCCGATATCCGGTCGATCCTGATCGGGACCATGCTCGCCATGTTCCTGGCGGCGCTGGACCAGACCATCGTAGCGACTGCCATGCCCACGATCGGCCGCGAGCTCGGCGACGTCGCCCATCTGCCCTGGGTCGTCACGGCCTATCTGCTCGCCTCGACCGCGGTGACGCCGCTCTACGGCAAGTTCGCCGACATCCATGGCCGGCGCGTCACCATGCTCGGTGGCATCGTGATCTTCGTAATCGGCTCGATCGCCTGCGCGCTCGCCTCCTCACTCTGGCTGCTAGTGGCCGCCCGCTTCGTGCAGGGGCTCGGTGGCGGCGGGCTGATCGCCATGGCGCAGACCATCGTTGGCGACATGGTTCCGCCTCGGGAGCGCGGCAAATACCAGGTCTATTTCGCCACCGTCTTCTTCTCGTCCTCGCTGCTCGGCCCGGTGCTGGGCGGCCTGATCTCCGAGGCGCTGCACTGGTCGGTGATCTTCTGGATCAATCTGCCGCTCGGGCTCGGCGCCTACTGGATGACCGACAAGGCCTTGCAGCGCCTGCCGCGGCACGAGAGGCCGCATAAGCTCGACGTGCTCGGCGCAGCGCTGATGACCAGCGCGACGATGACCCTGCTGCTGGCATTGTCCTGGGGCGGCACGCATTACCCTTGGGCTTCCCCGCCGATCCTCGGCCTCGTCGCCGGCTCGGCCCTGCTCTGGCTCTGCTTCGCCTGGCGTCTGCGTAGCGCGGAGGAGCCGCTGATCCCGCTCACCGTCCTGGCCAATCCGGTGGTCCGCAACGGCACCATCGCCGCCGGCTTCGGCATGGGCACCTTCATTGGGCTGACCATCTACCTGCCGCTCTATTTCGAGACGGTGGCGGGCCTGTCGGCCGCCAATTCCGGCCTCGGCCTGATCCCGCTGACTTGCGGGACGGTGCTGGGCGCGACGTCCTCGGGTCGGGCGATGGGCAAGCTGACGCATTACAAGCGCGTGCCGGTCGCGGGGCTTGCCGTCGCACTCGCCGGTACGGCCGCCCTGATCGCCTATGGCGACCGGCTGCCGCTGTGGGGCTTCGGGCTGATCCTGGCTTTCATCAGCGTCGGCTTCGGCACGCTCTTGCCGGTCGCGACTGTCTCGATTCAGAACGCGGTGCCGATGCACCAGCTCGGCACGGCCACCGGCACGGCGAACTTCTTCCGTCAGATCGGCGGGGCGCTGATCGTCGCCATCTTCGGCGCGATCGTGCTCGGCGGCCTCGGTGCGAGCGGCGTCGGGCTCTCGGCCGAGACGCTGAAGGCCGGCGCGGTCGACCGGGCGACCATGGTCGGGCTGTTCCGCTACGTCTTCGCCGCGAGCTTCGCCGGATTCGCCCTGGCTCTCCTCTTCCTGATACGCATGAAGGAGCTGCCTCTGCGCGGCGCGGCGCTCGCGGCCGCGAAGGAAGTAGGCGGAGAGTAGAGCGGAACGTGCCGGTTCGTCGCGCGTTTGCCGCAAGCCCGTCACAGAGCGGCGGCAGTTTCGAGCCGTCGTGTCACAGGAGTGCGCTATGTCCGATCTCGTCGTCATCGTCTATCCGACCGAGGCCAAGGCCGAGGAAATGCGGCAGAAGATCATCGGCCTGCAGAAGGAATACCTGATTGAGATCAGCGATGCTGCGATCGCGGTGATGCACGAAGGCGGCAAGATCAAGCTCAACCAGCTGCTCAACACCACGGCGCTCGGTGCGGCTTCCGGCGGCTTCTGGGGCCTGCTGATCGGCGCGATCTTCCTGATGCCGGTCTTCGGCGCGGCGCTCGGTGCCGCCTCCGGCGCGCTCGGCGGGGCGCTGACCGACTACGGCGTCAATGATGGCTTCATGAAGGAGCTCGCTGCCAATCTGCAGCCGGGCAATGCCGCGCTCTTCGTGTTGATCCAGAAAATGACCGGCGACAAGGTGCTCGAGGCGCTGAAGGGCACTGGCGGCGTCGTGCTCAAGACCTCGCTCGACCATACGCAGGAGCAGAAGCTGCGCGACGCGCTCGCCGCCTCGCCGGCAGCGCAGCGGCAGGAGTTGGCGCCGGCCTCGACGGAGCCGGCGCCGAACCCGATTCCTGGGGCGTGAGACCAGTAGGTCGCAGTCCTACCGGCGCTTGAAAGCCTGCTTGGCGATGGTGAGCGCGACGGTTCGGCCGGTTTCGGCTGAGCCTTCCATGCTGTGCGCCTTCAGCTCGGCGCCGATGCCGGTCAGCCGCGGCCCGGCCGGATCGTCGGGCAGGCTCCAGCTCTGCGTGTTGGCGTGGAAGGCCAGCGGCAGGTCGAAGCGGCCGCCGGCGCCCGGCAGGAAGGCATTGATCTGGCCGACCGTGCCCGCTTTGGTCTGATCGAGCCTGACGCGATAGAGCGCACGCCGGCCGATCAGATCGAGCTCGACGCCGACGACGAGATGCTCGGCCGGGTGGCGGGTGAAGGCGCTGGTCGAGGAGACGCTGCGGCGGTCGATCGTCGCCTCGGCCGTCATGCGCACGACGCCGCTCGCATCAGTGGACAGGCGCTGGCCTGCTTCCGGCGCGCTGGCCTCGGCCTCCGAGCCGATCGCGACCCGGAGTGCCTGGCCGGCGATCGGTTTGCCAGCTTCGTCGATGAGCTTCAGCGTCAGCCTGACCGGCTCGGCGCGTACCTGCTGCGCAGACAGGGTGAAGATCGAGAGGGCAGCGGCGCTCAGAAGGGTCTTCAAAGGCTCTGCCTCCGTCGTGGTCAGTCGCGCAGCAATTCGTTGATGCCGGTCTTGGCGCGGGTCTGCGCGTCGACCGTCTTGACGATCACGGCGCAGTAGAGCGAGGGGCCGGGCGTGCCGTCGTTCAGCGGCTTGCCCGGCAGCGAGCCGGCGACGACGACCGAATAGGGCGGCACCTTGCCGATATGGACCTGCCCGGTGGCGCGGTCGACGATCTTGGTGGTCGCCGAGATAAAGACGCCCATGGCGAGCACCGAGCCCTCGCCGACGACGACGCCCTCGACCACCTCGGAACGGGCGCCGATGAAGCAGTTGTCCTCGATGATGGTCGGATTGGCCTGCAGCGGCTCGAGCACGCCGCCGATGCCGACGCCGCCCGACAGATGCACGTTCTTGCCGATCTGGGCGCAGGAGCCGACCGTCGCCCAGGTGTCGACCATCGTGCCGGAATCGACATAGGCGCCGATGTTGACGAAGGATGGCATCAGGATGACGTTCGGCCCGAGATAGGAGCCCTTGCGCGCGGCGGCCGGCGGCACGATGCGGAAACCTGCAGCGCGGAAGCGGTTCTCGCCCCAGCCGGCGAACTTCGAGGGCACCTTGTCCCAGAACACGCCTTCACCGGGGCCATGCGCCATGACCTCGTTGTCGGCGAGCCGGAAGGAGAGCAGTACCGCCTTCTTCAGCCACTGATTCGTGACCCATTCGCTACCGACCTTCTCGGCGACGCGAGCCTGGCCGGAATCGAGCAGTTCGATCGCCTGCTCGACCGCCTCGCGCACGGCGCCTTTCGTGTTGATGCCGATCTCGGCCCGGTTCTCCCAGGCGGCGTCGATGGTGGCGGCGAGATCGGTCAGGGACATGGTCTGGCTCCGGCGGGTCTTGCAATGTAGGGCGGAGCGATGGCGGAAGCCCGCGGCGGCGTCAAGGCAAAGCGGGAACGCGAGCGGCGCGGGCATGTTACAATGCGAACAGGCTTAACGCAGCGGAGGCGAAAGATGACCCGGATCCTGATCACGCTGCTCGCCCTCAGCCTCGCCGGCACGGCGCTCGCACAGGGGCGGCCGCAATCCCCGGAGCGCAGTTGCGCTGCCAACCGCCAGAGCGTCATCGCCAATGGCGCGATCGTGCTCGGCACCGGCGGCTACACCTATGACCGCTTCGTGGCTCACCGAGGCTTCTGCCAGTTCGACGAGATTACCTATCCAGCCTGGGTGCCAGCCCGCGATACGCCGCAATGCTTCGTCGGCTACCGCTGCAAGAGCGCCTCCCCCTGGGACGACTGAGACGGCCCTCAAAAGCCCGTGCGCTGGCGGATCGCCGCCGCCAGCGTGCCGTCGTCGAGATAGTCGAGTTCGCCGCCAACAGGCACGCCATGGGCGAGCTTGGTTACCTTGACTTCGAGATGCGCCAGCAGGTCGGTGATGAAATGCGCCGTGGTCTGGCCTTCGACCGTGGCGTTGAGCGCGAGGATCACTTCCTTCACCGCCGGCTCCGAGGCGCGCGCCACCAGCGCGTCGAGCGAGAGGTTCTCGGGCCTAATGCCGTCGAGCGCCGAGAGCACGCCGCCGAGCACGTGATAGCGCCCGCCGACCGCGCCCGAGCGTTCCAGCGCCCAGAGATCGGCGATGTCGGCGACGACGACGATCAGGCTCTCGTCTCGGCGCGGATCACGGCAGAGCCCGCACGGGTCGCTGGTGTCGACATTGCCGCAGGTCGAGCAGACGACGATACGCTCGCGCGCCACCGCCATCGCTTCCGCCAGAGGGCCGAGCAATTGCTCGCGCTTCTTGACGAGATGCAGCGCCGCTCGCCTGGCCGAGCGCGGGCCTAGGCCCGGCAGCTTGGCCAGGAGCTGGATCAGGCGCTCGATCTCGGGGCCGGCGATAGTGCGGGACATGGTTCTCTGGGCGTCATGGTCGGCCTTGAGCCGACCATCTCAGGACAAGAGGGCGCTTCAGCTGGGATGCTCGGGCCTGGCCCGGGCATAACGCGGCGGTCGACTCAGAACAGCTTCATGCCGGGCGGGATCGGCAGGCCGCGGGTAACCTCGGCCATCCGCTCCTGCACCGAGCGCTCGGCCTTGTTGCGAGCGTCGTTGCTGGCGGAGATGACGAGGTCCTCGAGGATTTCCTCCTCGCCCTGCACCATCAGGCTCGGGTCGATCTTCACCGATTTCAGCACGTTCTTGGCGGTCATCACCACCGTGACCAGGCCGCCGCCAGCCGAGCCCTCGAATTCGAGCGTCTCGAGCTGGGCCTGCATGTCGGCCATCTTCTTCTGCATGTCCTGTGCCTGCTTCATCAGGCCCATCATGTCGCGCATGGCGACGCTCCCTTCGTGTTCAATTATCGGTCCAGAACTCAACGCCGTCGAAATCGGGTTCGCTATCGTCGAAGAGCGGCTCGGCTTCCGGCAGGTCCTCATCGCCGCCCGCTGCCATGGCCGGTGTCTCCGGTTCCGGTTCGCGCGGATCGCGGACGTCGACGATGCGCGCGCCCGGGAAGTGTTCCAGCACGGCGCGCACGGCGGGATGGCTGGCAGCATCGTTCTCGCGCTTGTCGCGCGCGGCCGCCGCCTGCTCGCGCAGGGTTGCCGTTCCCTCGGCGTTGACGACCGCGACCAGCCAGGTCTGGCCGGTCCATTCTTTCAGCCGCTTCGACAAATCATTGGCAAGAAGGCGGTTGCCGCTCTCGGCCAGCGCGAACTCGATCCGGCCCTGCTCGAAGCGCACCAGCCGGATGTCGCGTTCGAGCGCCAGCTTCATGGTGATGTCGCGCTGGCGCGAGGCGAGCGCGACCAGCTCTTCGAGGTTCTGCGGCTGTGGCAGGGCGCTGGCGCGCGGCTGCGCGACGGGAACGGGATTGGCACTGGCGAGCACCGGGCGGGCCGCGAGCGCGGTCGCGCCGCCGCCCGAGGGCGACCGCGGCGCAGGTGAACCATTGCCGCCAAGGCTGCCGCCGCCGTCGCGGAGCATCCGGAGCGCTTCGTCAGGCGTCGGCAGGTCGGCGGCATGGGCGAGGCGCACCAGCGCCATCTCGGCAGCCAGCACCGGCCGGTCGGCCTGGCGGACCTCGCCGATCGCCTTCAGCAGCATCTGCCAGGCCCGCGCCAGCACGCGGATCGACAGGCGCTGGGCGAAGTCGGCGCCGCGCACCCGCTCGGCCTGGGAGAGGCTGTTATCCTTGGCGGCCTCCGGCACGAGCTTGAGCCGCGTCACCAGATGGCTGAACTCGGCGAGGTCGGAGAGCACCACAGCCGGATCGGCGCCGGCGTCGTATTGCGCCCGTAGCTCGGTCAGCGCCCCCGCAATGTCACCCTTCATCACGAGCTCGAACAGGTCGATGACGCGCGCCCGGTCGGAGAGACCGAGCATGGTGCGGACCTCGGCCAGCGTGATCGTGCCGCCGGCATGGGCGATCGCCTGGTCGAGGATCGAGAGCGAATCGCGCACGGAGCCCTCCGCGGCCCGCGCCACGGCAGCGAGCGCCTCTTCCTCGGCCTCGATGCCTTCGGCCCGGCAGATCTTGTCGAGATGCCCGACCAAGAGCGCGGCATCGACGCGGCGCAGGTCGAAGCGCTGGCAGCGCGACAGCACCGTCACCGGCACCTTCCGGATCTCGGTGGTGGCGAAGATGAACTTGGCGTGCGGCGGCGGCTCCTCCAGCGTCTTCAGGAAGGCGTTGAAGGCGCCTCCCGAGAGCATGTGGACCTCGTCGATGATGTAGACCTTGTAGCGCGCGCTGGTCGGGGCGTAGCGCACCGCGTCGTTGATCTGGCGGACATTGTCGACGCCGTTGTTCGAGGCGGCGTCGATCTCCATCACGTCGATATGCCGGCCCTCGACGATTGCCTGGCAATGTACGCCGAATTGCGTGAGGTCGGTGGTCGGGGCGCCGCTGCCGTCGGCATTCTGGTAGTTCAGCGCCCGCGCCAGGATGCGGGCCGTCGTGGTCTTGCCGACGCCGCGCACGCCGGTCAGCATCCAGGCCTGCGGGATGCGGCCCGCCGCGAAGGCGTTGGTCAGCGTCCGGACCATCGCATCCTGGCCGATCAGGTCGCCGAAATGCGCTGGCCGGTACTTGCGCGCCAGCACGCGATAGCCGGTGGGCGCTGCGGCCGGGGCTGGCGCCGGAGCCATGCCGGGAAAACCCGGCTCGTCGGCAAGGACGGTCTCGTCGGTCATGCCCCTGCTTTCGCCAATCCCGGCGCGGCGGTCAACGCCACTCTGTCATGGGTCGGCGCGAATGCGTCAGGAATGTGAAGGGAGGCGCGGTTCGCGAACATGCGCGAAGATGGTCGTGCGCGAAGGTAGGAGGTTGGACGAAGACCCGTTCGGTCTCGTTACGGCTGCTTCCTTCCGGACCTGACCGGGTTGGCGAGTGAGACGTCCCTCGCCAACCTCCCGCCGGCTATATCGTTGCTTTGGCGCGCGAGCGCAAGTCTGCGATGGATGGCGCCGCTGCGACGGTCCGGCACAGGTGTTTCGGCATTGACTTGGGCTGCCCCATCCGCCATAAGCCCGCCACCTGCGCTGCCTACCGGGCGGCGCGGACCCTTTTTGCACGACAGGCCTGGCTGGCATCGGCTTTCCTTGAGAGCTGCGCCCGCCCTGCCGATCAAGGCCCCGGAGACGGACCGTGAAGAGAACCTATCAACCCAGCAAGCTGGTGCGTAAGCGCCGTCACGGCTACCGCGCCCGTATGGCGACCAAGGGTGGCCGCAAGGTCATCGCCGCTCGCCGCGCCCACGGCCGCAAGCGCCTGTCGGCCTGATGAGCTCAAGGCGCGCAGGTCTGGCGCGCCCGTTCCGGAAGACTGGCCAACCGCCATGCGCCTCGCCCGTCTGACGCAACGCAAGGACTTTCTCGCGGCGGCCGAGCACGGCCGCCGTTTTCGTTCGCCCGCCTTCACCGCGCAGGTCCTGGACAAGCCGGCCCAGGAGGGCTTGCGCCTCGGGTTGACCGCCTCGCGCAAGACCGGCAACGCTGTGGTGCGTAACCGCATCCGCCGCCGTCTGCGCGCCGCCGCTGCGCTCGCCTTGGCGGAGCAGACCGGCAAGCCCTGCGATCTCGTGATCGTCGCCCGAGCCGAAACCGTGAACGCCGCGTTCAGGGCCATGGTCGATGATATCGCGGTCGCGCTCGACCGTGCCCGCCCGAGCGGCGGCAAGCGCCGCCCCGATAGGCGCCCTTCTCCGCGCCAAGCCTCATAAGGCCCGCCAGGGCCGCCAGCGAGACCGTTTTCAGACGATGATGAAAGAAGACAACCGCAATCTGCTGCTGGCGATCACGCTCTCGGTCGTCGTGCTGCTCGGCTGGCAATATTTCTACGGCCTGCCGCAAGCCGAGAAGCAAAAGCAGATCGCCCAGCAGAACCAGCAGACGCAGAGCCAGCAGATGGCCCAGCCTTCTGGCGCACCGGCTGCTCCCGGCACTGCCCCGGCTCCGGGCACGGCGCCGGCGCAGCCCGGCCAGGCGCCCGTCACGGCTGCTCCGGTTGCCGCGACCCGCGAGGCGGCGCTCGCCGCCGGCCCGCGCCTCAGGATCGACACGCCCAAGATCGCTGGCTCGCTCTCGCTGACCGGCGCGCGCATAGACGATGTCTCGCTCAAGGCCTATCACGAGACGGTCGACCCGAAGAGCCCGATCATCGTGCTGCTCTCGCCGGCCGGCGGCCCGAACGCCTACTATTCCGATTTCGGCTGGGTCGCGGGGCCGGGCGCTTCCGTCCCGCTGCCGAACGCCACCACGGTCTGGGCCGCCGACAGCCAGGTCCTGACCTCGGCCAAGCCGGTGACGCTGACCTGGGACAACGGCCAGGGCCTCACGTTCAAGCGCACCATCGCAGTCGACGACAACGCCATGTTCTCGATCCGCGACGAGGTCGAGAACAAGGGCACCAACGCCGTCTCGCTCTACCCCTATGGCCAGGTCGTTCGCGTCGGCAAGCCGACGACGCTCGGCTACTACGTGCTGCACGAGGGCATGATCGGCTCGCTCGGCGAGCAGGGCCTGCAGGAATACACCTACGATACCGTCGACAAGGAGCCGGCGCTCGGCTCGGCGACGCATGGCAAGGCCTGGAAGGATGTCGTCGGCGGTTTCGTCGGCATCACCGACAAGTACTGGGCTGCCGCCGCGATCCCGGACCAGGCCAAGAAATACGAGGGCCGCTATTCCTCGGTGCAGACCGGCTCGGTGCGCACCTATCAGGCCGACTTCCTCGGAGAGGCCGTCAATGTCGCGCCCGGCGCCTCGGCCAGCGCTTCCTCGCGCCTGTTCGCCGGCGCCAAGGAAGTCGCGGCGATCGACGGCTACGAGAAGAACCAGGGCATCAAGCGCTTCGAGCTGATGATCGACTGGGGCTGGTTCTATTTCATCACGAAGCCGATGTTCTACGTGATGGACTGGGTCTACAAGCATGTCGGCAATTTCGGCATCGCCATCCTGGTCGTCACCGTCCTGCTGAAGGGCCTGTTCTTCCCGCTCGCCAACAAGTCCTACGCCTCGATGGCGAAGATGAAGGCGGTCCAGCCGGAGATGATGGCGATCCGCGAGCGCTATGCTGACGACAAGATGAAGCAGCAGCAGGCGCTGATGGAGCTGTACAAGACGCAGAAGATCAACCCGCTCGCCGGCTGCTGGCCGGTGCTGGTGCAGATCCCGGTCTTCTTCGCGCTCTACAAGATCCTGTTCATCACCATCGAGATGCGGCACGCGCCGTTCTATGGCTGGATCAAGGATCTCGCCGCGCCGGACCCGACCAACCTCTTCAACCTGTTCGGCCTGCTGCCGTTCACGCCGCCCGCCATGCTCCATCTCGGCATCTGGCCGATCCTGATGGGCGTGACGATGTTCGTGCAGATGAAGATGAATCCGGAGCCGCCGGATCCGGTCCAGAAGATGATGTTCACCTGGATGCCGGTGTTCTTCACCTTCCTGCTCGGCTCGTTCCCGGCCGGCCTGGTGATCTACTGGAGCTGGAATAACCTGCTCTCGGTCGCCCAGCAGGGCTACATCATGCGCAAGCACGGCGTGAAGATCGAGCTCTGGGACAATCTCAAGGGCCTGTTCGGCAAGAAGCCGGCCGCGGCTGGCGCCGTTACCGCGCCCAAACCGGCGAATAGCAACAAGAAGTGAGGCGGCGGGGCGAGAGCCCCTGCCTGACGACATCGAACGCCGGATGCCTCTCGGGGCTCCGGCGTTTTTCGTTTGCTGCCAGGTTTGCGCGGCTTCGCGGCTTGTCCCTGATGGTGGCGATGTGCTTAGTGCCGCGCCATGCCTCTTCCCGATCCGAAAACCCGCCATCCGATCGCCGGCTGGAAGGGCACGGCCTTCCTGAAGGCGGTCGTCGACCACCCGCTCGTCGAGGTCGGCGACTACTCCTATTATGACGACTCGCGCGGGCCCGAGCATTTCCTCGCCCGCTGCGTGCGCTATCACTTCGACTTCATCGGCGACCGATTGATCATCGGCAAGTTCGTCGCGATCGCCCAGGCGGCGCAGTTCATCATGAACGGCGCCAACCATCCGATGGGCGGCTTCTCGACCTATCCGTTCGGCATGTTCGGCTTCGAGAATGTGCCCGACTTCACCCGCGACGGCCTTGGATTGCGCGGCGATACCGTTGTTGGCAACGATGTCTGGATCGGCCGCGAGGCGGTGATCATGCCGGGCGTCACGATCGGCGATGGCGCGATCATCGGCACCCGTGCTCAGGTCGTGCGTGACGTGCCACCTTATGCCGTCATCGTCGGCAATCCCGGGCGCGTCGTGAAGATGCGCTTCCCAGCGGAAGTGGTCGCGGCCCTGCTCGAGATCCGCTGGTGGGATTGGGAGCCGGAAAAGATCGCGCGCAACCTGCCATTGATCGCTGGCGCGGACATCGACGCGCTGCGCTCTGCCGTGTAGGCAGGGGCTATGACCTCAGATCAGACCACGCCCTTCAGCGCCGACGAACTCGAATCCGCCCGAAAACTGTTCGAGGGCCCGTGGGACTTTGTCTGGGCCTCGACCAAGATCGACGACCTGCCGCCCATGGTCGGCCAGGAGATCGCCTTCGCCGGCCGCTCCAATGTCGGCAAGTCGAGCCTGATCAACGCGCTGACCCGCCGCAATGCCCTGGCGCGGACTTCGCATACGCCGGGCCGCACCCAGCAGCTCAATTTCTTCCGGCAGGTCGACCATGACGAGCGCCTGACCATCGTCGACATGCCGGGCTATGGCTATGCCGCCGTCGGCAAGGAGAAGGTCGCGGCCTGGACGCGGCTGATCCACGACTATCTGCGCGGCCGCGCCAATCTGATGCGGGTCTATGTGCTGATCGACGCCCGTCACGGCATCAAGGATGTCGACGGTGCCGTGCTGGAGACGCTCGACAAGGCCGCCGTCAGCTACCAGGTCGTGCTGACCAAGGGTGATGCGCTCAAGCAGGCCGACCAGACCTTCATGGCCGAGGCGACCTATGACGAGATCAAGCGCCGGCCTGCCGCCTTTCCCGAGGTGCTGCTGACCTCCAGCGAGAAGGGTCTCGGCATTCCCGAATTCCGCGCCGCAATCGCGCGGGCACTGGCGGAGCGGGCCTGACGGCTTGGGTCGTCATTGCTGGGGCGCTCTGCTTTTCGCGATGACAATCCGATGAGATTGCGGTGGCGCAATATTTGATTTGCCCGCGAGGGGACGACAAGCGCGGCTGAAAGCCCCATCTTGCAGTCAGGCGGCGTTGCCGCCAGCAAGTTTGGAGCAGCCCGATGTCCGCAGCCACAGAGGCTTTGGCCCACCCCGTCCGTAACGAAGCGCTCGACGCTCCCGTCCAGATCGGTGCGGTGAGTTTGCGCGTCCGCGATCTCGCCGGGCTGACGGCGTTCTATCGCGATGCGATCGGGCTTTCGGTCATTGAGCAGGATGCGGACCACGCGGTGCTCGGCGCCGGCGGCGAGCCGCTGGTGAAGCTGGAGGCCGGTGCGCAGCATCCCTCCTCGGCAGCCGGTCTGTTCCATATGGCGATCCTGCTGCCCTCGCGCGGCGATCTCGGCAATTGGCTGCAGCATGCCGCGCAGACGTCCGTGCCGCTCGAAGGTGCCTCGAACCATCTCGTCAGCGAGGCGCTCTATCTCTCTGACCCCGAGGGCAACGGGATCGAGATCTATCGCGACCGCGGCCGTCCCGAATGGCCGCGTCTCGACGGTGGTCGGATCAAGATGGCGACCGAGCGACTCGATCTCGATGCGCTGCTGCGCGACGCGGATGGCCGTGCCTATGCCGGCATGCCGGAGGGCACGGTGATGGGCCATATCCATCTGCGCGTCGGCGATGTCGCGCAGGCGGAGAGCTTCTATTGCGATGCGCTCGGCTTCGAGGTGATGGTGCACTATCCCGGTGCGAGCTTCATGGCGACTGGCGGCTATCACCACCACATCGCGACCAATACCTGGCACAGCCGTGGCGCGGGCCCGCGCCGGGACAGTGAGGCGGGTTTGTCGAGCTTCGAACTGGTCGCGCGCGGTGTGGAAGCTCATGCCGCGCTGAGCCGGCGTATGGCCGCTGCCGGCGGCGATGCTGGATCGGTCGTCGATCCCTGGGGTAACCGGATCACGCTCCGAGGCTGACTTCAGCGCGTCAGCAGATGGGTCCGGCGCGTGCCGCCTGTATAGGGTTGGAAGCCCATGGCCTCCCAAAAGGCGGAAGCACTGGCATCGGCAGCATTGAGCGAGAGTCGCGGCGCCAGCGCGAGCCCTTGCTGAATCAAGGCACTGGCGAGCGCCCTGCCGACGCCCTCGCGCCGGGAAGCCGGCCGGACATAGACATGGCGAATGCGCAGCAGGTCTGGCGCTGGATCGTACGGATCGGGCGTCACGGCCCCGACCGCCGCCAGGACACCTTCGCGATATAGCGCGAACAGCGCGTTGCGCTCGTCTCCGCCTTCGTAGCGGCCGGTATCCCACTCTTCCAGGATACCCTCGACGAAGCGGTAGCCCTCGGCCGCCGCTTCGGCCTGCAAGGCAGGCAGATCGTCCGGCAAGGCTTCGCCGACCCGGACGATCTGCAGGTTTGCTGGGATCACAGACCCTCGAACAGCGCGCTGGAGATATAGCGCTCGGCGAAGGAGGGAATGATCACCACGATCGTCTTGCCGGCGTTCTCCGGCCGGGCGCCGACCTCCAGCGCTGCGGCGACGGCCGCGCCGGAGGAGATGCCGGCCGGGATGCCCTCGGCCTTGGCGAGCGCGCGCGCGGTCTCGAAGGCAGTCTGGTTGCCGACGGTGACGACCTCGTCGATGACGCTCCGGTCGAGGATGCCCGGGACGAAGCCGGCGCCGATGCCCTGAATCTTGTGCGGGCCGGGCTGGCCGCCGGACAGGACCGGCGAATCCTCCGGTTCGATTGCAACCATCTTCACCGAGGACTTCTTCGCCTTCAGCACCTGGCCGACGCCGGTGATGGTGCCGCCTGTGCCGACGCCCGAGATGACGATGTCGACCGCGCCATTGGTGTCGTTCCAGATCTCCTCCGCCGTGGTCTTGCGGTGGATCGCCGGATTGGCCGGGTTCTCGAATTGCTGCGGGATGATCGAGCCGGGGATTTCGTTCTTGAGCTCTTCGGCCTTGGCGACGGCGCCGCGCATGCCGCCGGGGCCGGGCGTCAGCACGAGCTCGGCGCCGAGGAAGGCCAGCATCTTGCGGCGCTCGAGCGACATCGTCTCCGGCATCACCAGGATAAGCCGGTAGCCGCGCGCGGCGGCGACGAAAGCGAGCGCGATGCCGGTATTGCCCGAGGTCGGCTCGATCAGCGTGCCGCCGGGCTTGAGCGCGCCCGAGGCTTCGAGCGCGTCGATCATGGAGACGCCGATCCGGTCCTTGACGCTGGAGATCGGGTTGAAGAATTCGAGCTTGGCCAGGATCGTCGCCTGGACGCCGCGCTCGGCCGGCAGGCGGTTCAGGCGCACCAGCGGGGTATCACCGATCGTGTCGGTGATCGAATCGTAGACGCGGCCACGGCCGGGAACACGGGCGGGCTTCTGCGCTGCATCGGCCATGGCGGCCTCCTTGTTGGTCTGGACTTGGCTGGTCTGGGCTCGTGAACTGGATCTCAAGCTAGCATCAAATCACAGAATCTGTCGAGAAATGACAAATTTAACAAATCAAATCGTGAAATCTGTGTCGATCGCCGGTTTTCCGGTGGCTGCGCGCTCCTCGGCCTCGCGGCAGAGGTCGGCGACGCTGACCGCGTCGAGCTTAGCGAGCCAGGCCTCCATGGCCTGCTGCATCATCGGGTCGACCACCGCGTCCACCAGGGCGGAACGCGGCAGCGGCGGCAGGGTTTCGTCGGCATTCGCCTGCATCGCGGCCCGCACGATCTCGCCGGCGGTGATGCGGCGGCGTTCCCGGGCGAGCTCGTAGCCGCCGCGCGGGCCGCGCACGCCCTTGAGGATGCCGACCCTGACCAGCGCCTGCAGCACGGTTTCGAGATGGCGCGGCGGCAGTTCGTGCCGCGCCGCCAGCGCCTTGGCCGCGACGGGAGTGGGGCGGGCGTGCAGGGCGATGTCGACCACGGCGGTGACGGCGAGCAGGCTGCGGCGCGAGAGCTGGATCATGCCTTGCCTCCGGCCGCCTGTCGGGGGGCAGTGTCGCTCACCCCGGTCGAGCCGAAGCCGCCGGCGCCGCGCGTGGTTTCGCTGAGCTCCTCGACCTCGACGATCTCCGCCTGCAGCACGGCCGCGACGACGAGCTGGGCGATGCGGTCGCCATGCGCGATGGTGATGGCCTCCTGACCGTGATTGATCAGGATGACCTTGACCTCGCCGCGATAGTCAGCGTCGATCGTTCCCGGCGTGTTGAGCAGGGTGACGCCGTGGCGTAGCGCCAGCCCCGAGCGCGGCCTGACCTGCCCTTCCGTACCCGCGGGCAGTTCGAGTACGAGCCCGGTCGGCACGAGCAGGCGCGCGCCCGGCTCCAGCCGCTGTGGCCCGTCGGGCAAAGCGGCGCGCAGGTCGAGGCCTGCGGCGCTGGCGGTTTCATAAGCCGGCAGCGGCAAGTCATGGGCGTGCGGCAGGCGGCGAATGCGGAGCGTCGCCATCGCCTTCAGCCCTTCGGCTTCAGCAGATCGGCGAAATGCGCGACGAGGCGCGTCGCGACTTCGGCCTTGGGCAGGGTCGGCCAGGTCTCGACGTTGTCCGCGCTGACGAGATGGACGGTGTTGGCATCACCGCCCATCACCCCGGTGCCGCCGACATCATTGGCGACGATCAGATCGCAGCCCTTCCTGGCCAATTTGGCGCGGGCATAGTCGACGACGTTCTGGGTCTCGGCCGCGAAGCCGATGACGAGAGCCGGCCGGTCGATCTCGCGTGCCGCGATGGTGGCGAGGATGTCGGGATTCTCGACCAAAGCGAGGCTGGGCGGGCCGCCGCCATCCTTCTTCATCTTCTGGCCGGCGGCATCGGCAGTGCGCCAGTCGGCGACGGCCGCGGCGAAGATCGCGAGATCGGCCGGCAGCGCCGCTTCCGTCGCTGCAAGCATGTCGCGGGCACTCTCGACATGGACGGTGTTGACCCCGGCGGGGTCGGGGATTGTCACCGGGCCTGAGATCAGCGTCACCTCGGCACCTGCGGCCGCGGCCGCGGCTGCGATGGCGTGGCCCTGCTTGCCGGAGGAGCGGTTGGCGATATAGCGTACCGGGTCGATCGGCTCATGCGTGGGCCCGGAGGTGATGAGCACGCGCTTGCCTGCAAGCGGCTTCGGCGTGGACGGCGCCCCGCCCGGTAGGCGGCCAAGGAAACCGATCGGGGAGGGGTTACGGGTCTCGCCGGCGAGCGCTAGCTCGATCGCTGCCAGCAGCTCGTGCGGCTCGGCCATGCGCCCGGGGCCGCTCTCGCCGCGTTCGGCCATGGCGCCGGCGTTGGGGCCGACGACGAGGACGCCGTCCTTCAGCAAGGTCGCCATGTTGCGCTGCGTCGCCGGATGCTCCCACATCCTCGGATTCATCGCCGGTGCGACCAGGATGCGCTTGTCGGTGGCGAGGAGCGCGGTGGAGGCGAGGTCGTCGGCATGGCCGTTCGCCATCTTGGCGAGCAGGTCGGCGGTTGCGGGCGCTACGACGAGCAGGTCGGTCGAGCGCGACAGCGCGATATGGCCGATATCGGCTTCGTCGGTCAGCGAGAACAGGTCGGTGAAGCATTTCTCGCCGGCGAGCGAAGACACCGCAAGCGGCGTGACGAACTGCTCGCCTGCCCTGGTCAGGATGCAGCGGCAGGCGATGCCGTGATCCTTCAGGCGCCGGATCAACTCCAGACACTTATAGGCGGCGATGCCGCCACCGATGATCAGCAGGATGGAGCGGGAGGCGGGCAAGGGCTTGGCTCCGGAAGGCGGGACGCGCAGTTTGGTAGCATCGGCCGGGCCGGGCTGTCATGTGCCGGCATTGGAGCCTCTCAGCCGTGCATCGCCGCACGAGGGGCGCGTCAGCGGCGCATGTTGCAACCGCACCATGCGCTCGGCTAGTTGTTTTCGAGGCCTCCCCACCCAGCGATGAAGGCATCCCGATGAAGAAGGTTTATCCCGACGCCAAGGCGGCACTCGCCGGCGCCGTCAAGGACGGCATGACCATCATGGCCGGCGGTTTCGGCCTCTGCGGCATTCCCGATATGTTGATCGAGGCGATCCGCGAATCCGGCGCCAAGGACCTGACCTTCATCTCCAACAATGCCGGCGTCGATGGTGCCGGCCTCGGCGTCCTGCTTGAGACCCGCCAGATCCGGAAGATGATCAGTTCCTATGTCGGCGAGAACAAGCTCTTCGCCGAGCAGTACCTTTCCGGCCAGCTCGAGCTCGAATTCAACCCGCAGGGCACCCTCGCCGAGCGCATCCGCGCCGGCGGCGCCGGCATCCCGGCCTTCTTCACCAAGACCGGTGTCGGCACGCTGATCGCCGAGGGCAAGGAGGAGCGCGAATTCGATGGCGAGCGCTACATCATGGAGCGCGGCCTCTTCGCCGACATCTCGATCGTCCATGCCTGGAAGGGCGATACAGAGGGCAACCTCGTCTACCGGAAGACCGCGCGCAACTTCAATCCGATGATGGCCTCGGCCTCGCGAATGACGATCGCCCAGGTCGAGCATCTCGTCCCAGCCGGCGAGATCGACCCCGACCAGATCCATACGCCCGGCATCTTCGTGAAGCGCATCGTGCACGTCGCCAATCCGGCAAAGCGCATCGAGCAGCGCACCGTGCGCAAGCGCGAAACGGCTTGAGAGGAGATCACGCACATGGCCTGGACCCGTGAACAGATCGCCGCTCGCGCCGCCAAGGAGCTGAAGGACGGCTTCTACGTCAATCTCGGCATCGGCATCCCGACGCTCGTCTCGAACTACATCCCCGACGGCATGAGCGTGCAGCTCCAATCGGAAAACGGCATGCTCGGCATGGGCCCCTTCCCCTATGAGGGCGAGGAGGACCCCGACCTGATCAATGCCGGCAAGCAGACGATAACCGAACTGCCGACGACCAGCTATTTCTCCTCCTCGGATTCCTTCGGCATGATCCGCGGCGGCCATATCGACCTCTCCATCCTCGGCGCCATGCAGGTCGCGCAGAATGGCGACCTCGCCAATTGGATGATCCCCGGCAAGATGGTGAAGGGCATGGGCGGCGCCATGGACCTCGTCGCCGGCGTCAAGAAGGTCGTCGTGGTGATGGAGCACGTCGCCAAGAACAAGGACGGCTCGGAATCACCGAAGCTGCTCAAGGCCTGCGACCTGCCGCTGACCGGCGCTGGCGTCGTCGACATGGTGATCACCGATCTCGGCGTCTTCAAGATCGACGAGAATGGCGGCGGCATGACGCTGATCGAGCTCGCCGAGGGCGTGACGCTCGACGAGATCAAGGCCAAGACCGAGGCGGACTTCAAGGTCGCGCTCTGACCTCGCAGAGCTGCGCCAGCGCTTCGGCGAAGGCGCGCGCGGCCGGGCCCATCGCCTCGTCGAGGCGGTGAGCGAGATAGGCTTCGGCCGGGAGTTGCGCGTTCCGGCCGAGCGCCCTGGTCGCGACCCGGACCAGCCTCCCTTCGGCGAGATCGCGCTCGATCAGCCAGTTCGGTAGCCGCCCCCAGCCGAGCCCGGCCAGGATCATCGCATGCTTGGTGTCCTGCCCGGTAACGCGGCAGGTCTGCGGCGAGAGCACGCCAAAATCCTGCGCGCCCGAGATCGGCGTCGGGTCGATCTGCACGATCTGGAGATGCGAGGCGAGTTCGGAGCGCGACAGGGCGCGCCCGTCACCGGCTCGGGCGAGCGGATGCGTCGCCGCGACAACCGCGATCGCCTCGATGCTCGTCAGGGCCTCGATTGCGATGCGCGGATCGCGGAAATTCTCGCCGACAGTGATCGCCAGCGCACTGCGACGTTCCAATAGCGCTGCGATCGGTCCGCCGAGCGGCTCGATGGCGAGCCGGATCGTGACCGATGGGTAGCGTTCGCGCAGGCCGGCGAGCGCCGCGCCGATCAGCGGAAACGGGAACAAGACATCGATCGTCAGCGCAAGCTCGATCTCGACGCCCTTGCTGAGGCCATGCGCGCGGGCCTTCAGTGCGCCGACGCGCAGCAGCACCTCCCTGATGTCGGTCAGCAGCGCCCGCCCCCCTGCCGTCAGGGTGGGCCGATGGCCGGAGCGGTCGAACAGCGAGATACCGAGCTGCGCCTCGAGATTGGCGATGGCATGGCTGATCGCCGATTGCGCCCGCGATAGACGCGTTGCCGCCGAACGAAAGCTGCCGGCTTCGGCCACGGTGGCGAAGATCCGCATCTGATCGAGCGTGAGGGCATCCAGCATGATCGATTGCCTTGATCGAGTTGATGCAGATTATCTCACTTTCTGAGATCGACGGGAAACCACATCTCGGAGCAGCGCCCGCACGTAGCCGAGGACTGGCCATGACCGATCGCAAAACCCCGACCATCATTGCGAGGCCTCGTTCATGACGACGATCACGGCGGCACCTGCTGCCAGGACCGACTGGCTCGCCGTCTCCGTCGTCGTCGCCGGCGGCATCGTTGCGGCGCTGCAGGTCGGCAAGGCGGCGATCGCGATGCCGCTGGTCCAGGCCGAGTTCGGGCTGGACCTCGGAACGCTCGGCTGGCTCGCCTCGATCTTCGCCGTGCTTGGCATGGTCGGCGGCATCCCGGTCGGCACGCTCGCCATCGGCCTCGGCGCGCGGCGCGTCCTCCTCTTCGGCCTGCTCGCGGTTGCGGTCGGCGCCTTCCTGGGGGCGGCGGCGCCGCGCTTTCCGATGCTGCTGGCCTCGCGCGTCCTCGAAGGCTTCGGCTTCCTGCTGATCACCATCGCCGGACCAGCGATTCTCCAGCGCGTCGCCAGCCCCGCGCAGCGCGATATCGCCATGGCGCTGTGGAGCTGCTTCATGCCGACCGGCATCGCGCTCGCCATGCTCGCTGGGCTCTGGCTCACCGACTGGCGCATGATCTGGCAGGTCACCGGCGTTCTTGCGATCGCCGCGATCGTCCTCACCATGCTCGCCGTGCCGCAAGTCGATGGCGGTGGGCGCACCTCCCTGGCTGTGCTGGCAAGCGATGCCGGCGCGGTGCTGAGCGCGCGCGGCCCGCTGCTGCTCGCACTCACCTTCGCGCTTTACGCGCTGATGTTCTTCGCCTTGTTCAGCTTCCTCCCGGTGCTGCTGATGCAGCGCATGCAGGTCTCGCTCGCGACTGCTGGCGTGCTCGGTGCTCTCGCCAGCGCAGTCAATATCATCGGCAACCTCGCCGCCGGCATGCTGCTGGCGCGCGGCGTCTCGCGTGTCAGCCTGATCGTCTTCGCCAGCCTGGTGATGGGGCTGTCCGCGCTCGGCATCTTCCTCGGCCTCTTGCCGGATTCCGCGACCTTCCTGCTTTGCGTGCTGTTCTCGATGGTCGGCGGGATCATCCCCGCGACATTGCTGTCGTCGGCGCCGGTGCTCGCACCAGCAGCGGCACTGACCCCGGTCGTCGTCGGCCTGCTGATGCAGGGCAGCAATCTCGGCCAGGTCGTCGGGCCGGTCGCGGTCGGCGGCGTTATCGAGGCATTAGGCTGGCCTTCGGCGGCCGGGCTGGTCGGCGGTACGGCAGTGCTCGCCATCCTGACGGCGCTCGGCCTGCGCGGCGTGTTTCGCCGGGCAGGCTAGTTGCGCTCGGCGAGCCGCGGATCGCTTTCCCAGCCGGCGCGGACCAGTTCCGGCACCTCATGCTCTTCCTCGGGGTAGCCGAGGCAGAGATAGCCGATCAGCTTCCACTCCGGCGGCGCGCCGACGATCTTGGCGAGCTCGGCGGGGTCGAGGATCGAGACCCAGCCGAGGCCGAGCCCATGGGCGCGGGCGGCGAGCCAGAACTGCGTGATCGCCGCCACGACCGAATAGTCCAGCATCTCCGGCATGGTCCGCCGGCCGAGGCCGTGGCCCTGCGCCGTGCCATGGTCGCAAAACACCGCGAACTGCACCGGCGCCTCGCGCAGGCCTTCGAGCTTGAGGCGGGCATAGAGCGCGGCGCGTTCGCCCCCATACTCGGCCAGCGCGTCCGCGTTGCAGCGGGAAAAACTCGCCTGGACCGCGCTACGCTGAGCAGGATCGTCGACCTTCAGCCAGCGCCAGGGCTGCGAATAGCCAACCGAGGGCGAGAGCTGCATCAGATCGAGCAGTTTCGCCAGCAGCTCTTCCGGCACCGGCTCGCGGCGGAAGCGCCGGACATCGCGGCGCCAGGCGATGAGCTCGCCGAGCTTGTCGCGAAAGCCGTCGTCGAAGATGGGCGGCGCGGTCACGCCCCCTCCCGCACCGCGATCGCGTGGAAGAAGGAGCCGGAGGTCACGCCGCGGCGGCTGCCGGCCGGAGCCGGGGCCGAGCCATGCGGATCGGTGACGATCGCGAAAGGCGGATCCTCGCCTTGCGAGATCACGGTCGCATAATGGAATTCGTGCCCGCTCAGGCGACTGCCCGCGGGGCCGAGCGGCCCATCGGCGGCGAGTGCTGCATTGCGATAGCCGAGATTCATCTTGCGCTTGGCGAAGCTGGTCTCGACCGAGAGCAGTCCGGCCATGGCATGGCTGATGCCGTCGGCATCGATCAGACTCTTGCCCAGCACCATGTAGCCGCCGCACTCGCCATGAACCGGGCGGGTCCGGGCGAAATCGCGCAGCCCATCGAGAAAGCGCGAGGCGCCAGCGAGCCGGCCGGCATGCAGTTCAGGATAGCCACCGGGCAGCCAGCAGGCATCGCAGGCCTCTGGCGGCGGCTCGTCGGCGAGCGGCGAGAACGGTACGAGCTCGGTCTCCAGTGCCCGCCAGCCCGCCTCGACATGCGGGTAGACGAAGCTGAAGGCGGCATCACGGGCGATGGCGAGGCGCTTGCCGGGTGCCGGAAGTGGGATCGTCTGATCTGTGGAAATCGGCAAAGCGGTCGCGCCGGCAGTTGCGACCACAGCGTCGAGATCGACTGCTGCCGCGACAGCGCCGGCGAGCGCGTCGAGGCGCTGGTGCAGGTCCTCGGTCTCACCGGCCTGGACGAGGCCGAGATGGCGCTCCGGCAGGATCAGGCTCGCCTCGCGCGGCACGGCGCCGAGCACGGGCAGGCCGATTGTCTCCATGCCGGCCGCTGCAAGCCGGCGATGGCGCTCGCTCGCGACCTTATTGAGGATCACACCGGCGACGCGGATGCGCTTGTCGTAGACCATGCAGCCGAGCGCCACCGCGCCGGCAGACTGCGCCTGTCCGGAGACGTCGATGACGAGGACGACCGGCCAGCCGAGCAGGGCGGCGATGTCGGCGCCGGTGCCGGTATGCCCGTCAGGGCCGGGCACGCCGTCGAACAGCCCCATTGAGCCCTCGGCGATGACGATGTCGGTGTCCTTCGCCGCCGCGCTCGCGATCTGGCCGAGCAGCGCGTTCGGCATCGCATAGCTGTCGAGATTGGCGCTGGGAGCGCCGGTTGCGGCAGCGTGGAAGGCCGGATCGATATAATCCGGCCCACATTTCAGCCCACGCACCTTCAGGCCCCGGCGGACCAAAGCGCGTTGCAGCCCGAGCGTGATCGTGGTCTTGCCCGAGCCGGAGCGTGGCGCGGCGATGAGGAGGCCTCTGGCAGTCATTCCTGGCCTCCCCGCGGCCGGAAACGGCGATCATAGCCGGTGGAGTAGAGCGCGCTTGCGGAAAAATCCTCGGCCGCCAGCGCCGGGCCGACCAGGATCAGGGCGGTCCGCTCCAGCTCGGCTGCCCGGACCTGGCCGGCGATGTCGGCGAGCCGCCCGCGCAGGATGCGCTCCTCCGGCCAGGAGGCGCGGAAGACGATCGCGACCGGGCAGTCCGCGCCGTAGAAGGGTGTCAGCTCCACCACCACCTGTTCGATCACATGGATCGAGAGATGGATGGCGAGCGTTGCGCCCGACGCGGCGAAGGTCGCCAGCTTCTCTGTCTCCGGCATCGCCGAGGCGCGGCCGGAGGTGCGCGTCAGCACCAGCGATTGCGCGACGCCCGGCAGCGTCAGTTCGCGCTTGAGCGCGGCTGCCGCGGCGGCGAAGGCCGGCACGCCCGGCGTGATCTCATAGGGGATGCCCAGCTGATCCAGGCGGCGCATCTGCTCGCCCGTCGCGCTCCAGATCGAGATATCGCCGGAATGCAGCCGGGCGACGTCCTTGCCCGCGGCATGAGCGGCTTCGATCTCGGCGATGATCGCGTCGAGGTCGAGCGGGGCGGTGTCGACGATGCGCGCGCCCGGCGGGCACCAGCCCAGCATCGCCTTGGGGATCAGCGAGCCCGCATAGAGGCAGACCGGGCAGGCGCCGATCAAGTCGCGGCCGCGCAGTGTGATGAGATCGACCGCGCCGGGGCCGGCGCCGATGAAATGGACGGTCACGCGGCGCTCCGGGCAAGCGCACAGGTGACGCGGTCGGTGGCGATGCGCGGCTGGATCAGGGTTGCGCCCGGTCCCGCGGCAGCGAGCGCGGCCGCCTCGGCTACCGAGCCGACGCCGTAGAGTCCCGAAATCCGGGTCGAGCGGGTGGCACAGGCCGCCTCGAAGCCGGCGAGCGCCTCGTCGGGGATGGCGACCAGTGTCAAATCATGTGCCTGGGCGACGGCGGCCAGCCCCGGCTCGTCCTGGCGCGAGGCCAGAGTGGCGAGGCGACCAATCGCATCTGCCGCCAAGCCAGCAACGGCGAGCGTCTGCGCAAGGCAAGCCTCGATGTCGGCTTCGCAGGTTCCCGGACGCAGGCCGATGCCGGCGGTGATGCCGCTCACGGCTTCACCACGCGCCATTGCGTCACTGCCATCGCGGCGCGCCAGCCATGCATCGTCCCGATCGGGTCGAGATGCGCGACGCTGATGCGGCGCAAGTTGCCGCCATGAACGGCGAACAGTCCAGCGAGCCTGGCTTCGCCCTCGATCGTCACGGCATTGGCGACCAGTCGCCCGCGTGGCTTCAGCGCCGCGAAGGCGGCTTCGAAGACGCCGGGATCGGTCAGCCCACCGCCGATGAAGACGGCGTCCGGCGAGGCTTTTCCGGCAAAACTCTCGGGCGCCTTGCCCTCGACCACCTCGAGCGGCGGCGCGCCGAGGGCGAGCCGGTTGCGGGCGATGCGGGCGGCGCGCTCGGGCCGCTCCTCGAAGGCAATGGCGCGGCTGTGGCGGTGGCGCAGGCTCCATTCGATGCCGATCGAGCCCGAGCCCGCGCCGATATCCCAGAGCAATTCGCCGGCGCGCGGCGCCAGCGCCGACAACGTGATCGCCCGGATATCGGCCTTGGTGAGCTGGCCGTCATGCTCGAACCAGTCGTCGGAGAGACCGGTCGCCAGCGGCAATATGCGGGCGTCGCGGCTGGCGACCACCTCGATCGCCAGCATGTTGAGCGGCACGATGCCGTCGAGCGCAAACGCGTCGGCGCGCGCCTGCCGGATGCGCTCGTTCGGGCCGCCGATCGTTTCCAGCACGGTGATCGTGCTTTCGCCGAAGCCGCGGGCGCTCATCAACTGGGCCACTGCGAGCGGCGTCGAATCGTCCCAGGACAGGGCGAGCACCCGCGCGCCCGGCTGGAGAAAAGGGATGATCCTCTGAAGGGCGCGGCCGTGTAGCGAGACCAGACCGCATTCCTCCTGCGGCCAGCGCATACGCGTGCAGGCCATAGAGAAGGAGGAGAGCTGCGGGATGACGCGCATCTCCGCCGCCGGTACCGCCTTGGTCAGCCCGGCGCCGATGCCGTAATGGAACGGATCGCTGGTCGCGAGCACGCAGACATTGCGGCCCTTTTCGGCCAGAATCGCCGGCAACGCATTGCGGAAGGGCTGCGGCCAGGGCCGCGCATCGCCGGGCACGTCGCCGATCAATTTGAGATGTCGCTCACCGCCGAAGACGATCTCGGCGCTCTCCAGCGCCGCCAGCGCCTCGGCGCAGAGGCCGGCACGGCCATCCTCGCCGAGCCCGACCAGCGACAGCCAGGGCCCGGGCGGTGTGCTCGACAGTTTGGTCGATTCAGGCGAAAACTGTTCCATGACGGTCCTCATCCTCGGCGGCACCAGCGAAGCGGCTGCACTCGATCAGCTCCTGGCTGAACAGGCCCCCGAAATTCGCGCTGTGATCTCGCTTGCGGGTCATACCTCCGACCCGCGCCCTCTGTCCTTGCCGACCCGCACTGGTGGCTTCGGCGGCATTGCCGGCCTCAGGCAATACCTCGTCGAGGAGGGCGTTGTCGCGGTGATCGACGCGACCCATCCCTTCGCGGCGATCATGCCCTATCATGCGCAGGCCGCCTGCAAGGCGGAAGGCGTGCCGCTGCTGGCGATCAGGCGCGAAAGCTGGAAGCCGCAGAACGGCGACCGCTGGAAATGCGTGCCCGACATCGACGCTGCGGTCGAAGCGCTGGGCGATGAGCCGCGCCGCGTCTTCCTGACCATCGGCCGGCTCGAATTGCCCCACTTCTTCGCCGCTCCGCAGCACAAATACCTGATCCGCGTGATCGAGCCCGTCAGCGACCTGCCGCTGCCGCATGCCACGGTGCTGCAGCAGCGCGGGCCGTTCGAGGCTGATGCCGAGGAGAAGCTGATGCGGGAGGAGGGCACGGAGGTCCTCGTCAGCAAGAACGCCGGCGGACCGATGACCCTCGGCAAGCTCGTCGCGGCGCGCCGGCTCTCCCTGCCGGTGATCATGGTCGAGCGGCCGCCCAAGCCCGATGTCGAGACCGTCGAGCATATCGATCAGGTCCTGCCCTGGCTGGTGACGCAGGGGCTCTTCGTCACCGAGCGCGGCGTATAGACGATCGGGTTCTCGCCCTCGCGGGGGATCAGTCGTGTCGTGCTGGCCCCGATCATCACCAAAGTTGCCATGTCGGCGGTCTCGGCGGCGGCGATGGCTTCCGCCAGCGTCAGGATGCGCAGGCTCTCGTCGGGGCGTCCGACGGCGCGGGCGAAGATCACCGGCGTCTCCGGCGTCCGGATCGTCGCCGCAAGTTCGAGAGCCTTGCCGAGTTGCCAGGGCCGTGCCTTCGAAATCGGATTGTAGAGGGCGATCACGAAATCGGCGGTGAGTGCGGCCGTGAGCCGGGCGGTGACGACCTCCCAGGGCTTGAGATTGTCCGAGAGCGAGATCGCGCAGAAATCGCCGCCGAGCGGCGCACCCGCCTTGGCCGCGGCCGCCAGCATGGCGGTGATGCCGGGCTCGACGGTGATCCGAAGCTTGCGCCAGTCCGGTTCGCCTGCTTCCAGCGCTTCGAACACGGCCGCCGCCATGGCGAAGACGCCGGGATCTCCGCCGGAAACGACCGCAACCGCCTTGCCTTCCGCCGCCAGCATCAGCGCATGCCGGGCGCGCTCGACCTCGACGCGGTTGTCGGAGGCATGCTTGGTCTGGCCCTCGCGCGCCGGCACGCGATCGAGATAGGGACCGTAGCCGACGAGATCGCTGGCGGCCTCGAGCGCAGCCAGCGCGGCGGGCGTGAGGTAGCGCGCTTCGCCGGGGCCGAGGCCGATGATGGCGAGCGAGCCGCTCACAGCCGCCGCCCTTCGCCGGGAACAAGGATCATCGAGAAATAAGGCGCTTCGTCGTCGGGCTTCGCGGCGAGGCGCGTCACCACCTGCCCGGCCATGGTGGCGCGCTCCACATAGATGGCGCGGTTGATCAGCCCGGCTGCCTTCAGCGCGCGGCGTACCTTGGGCAGGTTGCGGCCGAGCTTCATGATCACCGCTGCATCGGTATCGGCGAGCCGGCGCGTCAGCTCGCTCTCTCCAAGCGTACCCGGCACCACCGTCATCACATCGTCGCCCCAGCTGATCGGGGCGTCGGCGCGGGCCCAGGCGCCGGCCATGCCGGTGACGCCCGGCACGACCTCGGTCGGGAAACGATGGGCGAGGCGGCGCCACAAATGCATGAAGGAGCCGTAGAAGAAGGGGTCGCCGTCGCAGAGCACGGCGACGCTGCGGCCGGCCGCCATCTCGCCGGCGAGTTGCTCGGCAGCCTCGTCATAGAAGGCGGCGATCGGCCCGCTATAGCCCTCGTCCTCGACCGGCACCTCGATCGTCACCGGGAAGGCGAGCTCGATCTCGCGGGTCGGATCGGGTGCGATAATGGCGTCTGCCGTGACGCGGGCGTTGCCGCGCCGACCGCGCTTGCAGAAATGAACGAGCCGGTCGGCCTTGAGGATGATGTCGCGGGCGCGCACCGTCATATAGTCGGGATCGCCGGGCCCGAGGCCGACGCCGTAGAGCAAAGTGCGGGGTGCCTCAACGCTCACGCCGCTCATTCCTTCACCTGCGCCAGCGCGTTGACCGCCGCGGCCGCCATGGCTGAGCCACCGCGTCGTCCGTGCACGACGAGGAAGGGCACGCGCCCGTCCTGCGCCAGCGCCTCCTTCGATTCCGCTGCGCCGACGAAGCCGACGGGGATGCCGATCACGGCGGCCGGCTTCGGCGCCCCCTCGTCGAGCATGTCGAGCAGGCGGAACAGCGAGGTCGGTGCATTGCCGATCACGACGACCGAGCCGGCAAGATGCGGGCGCCAGAGCTCCATCGCCGCGGCCGAACGCGTCGTGCCGATCTCCTCGGCGAGCTTCGGCACGGACGCGTCGGGAAGCGTGCAGATCACCTCGTTCTTCGCCGGCAGGCGGGCGCGGGTGACGCCGTCGGCGACCATCCGTGCATCGCACAGGATCGGCGCGCCATTTGCCAGCGCCGCAGCGGCAGCTTCAGCGAAATCAGGCGACATCGCCACGTCCTTGGGCAGATCGGTCATGCCACAGGCATGGATCATCCTGACGACCACGCGCTCGGCCGTGCCGGAAAAGCGCGACAGATCGGATTCGGCCCGGATGATGGCGAAGGAGCGCTCATAGATCGCGGCTCCGTCGCGGATATAGGCGTGACGCGTGCTCAACTCTCAACCTGCTTCTAGTGCCGCGCCGCTTCCAGGCGCGCGCGGATGTCCTGACCCGGTTCGAGCCGGCGCACAAGTTCTCCCAGCGAAAGATGGGCGATGGCAGTATCGCCGGCGGCTCCGTCGAGGATCACGTCGTAGCGTCCGTCGCGGCCGACCAAAGTGAGACCGGCGCGACCGGAATGGGCGCAGGATTTGGCGCAGCCTGAGACGTGGAGGGTGAGGCCATCGATGAGCAGTGGCGCGAGTGTCTCCGCCAACACTGAGGCATCAGCCAGCGCTGGAGCCTCACCGCGGGTGCAGGCTGGTGCGCCCGTGCAGGCCGAGACCGCAAGGCGTGGATCGTCCGACTCGACGACGAGGCCCTCGCTTCGGAGAGCAGCTTGCAAGGCGCCCGCTCCGTCGGCTAATAGGCCGCAGAAGGCGAGCCCGCGCCAGGGCGAGAGCCTGATCTCGCGAACGCCGGCATCGCGGGCGAGTGCGCCAAGCCGGTGCAAGTCGTCCGCATCCGTCCGGCCGAAGGGCAATCCGGCCAGCACGGCGACCCGGTTATCCCGCTCGGCGACGAAGCCGACGGAAGCGGGCCTGGGCCGAGTGGCCGGCGCCGTCATTGGCACCAGCCCGGATGATGTGGCCAGCGCGGTCAACTCATCCGGATCGAGATCGCGCATGCGGCGGATGTGGTCAGGGCTGCGGCGGCTCGCAGCGACGAAGCTGCCGAGCAACCGCGCCGTGAGCGCCGGCGCCTCCTCCGGCGCTACCGGTCCGAACCAGATCTCGCCCGGCAGACCGAATGCGACCGCCTCGGCCGTGACGGCGCGCAGCCTGAGATCGATAGCGAAGCTATCCAGCACGAGCGCGCCGCCGCCATCGACGGCGATCGAGAACTTTGCCGGCAGCCCGGCGGCGCCGCGACCGGCGTGCTCGACCGCTTCTGCCAGCACAGCGGCGTCGACCAGCTCACCGGCCGCCCGGCCGGCAAGCGGCGAAGTGAGCACAAGCCGGTTCGGACCGTCGCCTTCGGCTTCGTCGATCAGACCTGCCTCGCGCAAATCATTGACCAGCGTCTGGTGCGCCTCCTCGCGGATGCCGCGCAATTGCAGATTGCCGCGGCCGGAGATCTCGATCTGCCCGTTGCCGTGTTGGCTCGCCAATTCGGCGATGTAGGTGAGCTGATCCGGCGTTAGAGCATTGCGCGGAGGGTGCAGGCGCACGAGCAGCCCATCGCCGGTCAGCATCGGCCGCAAGGTGCCGGGGCACCAGCCGCGCCGCATCGTCTCGCGGGCCGGGGCGCTCATTCCGCGGCCTCCTGCCCATTGAGCATCGCTGCCGAGTTCGAGCGGCTGTGCCAGAGTCCGCGTTCTTGTGCCTCGGCGAGGCGCGAGCGGATCGAGGCGGCGGCCGGGGCATTCGCTTTTTCCAGCGCCTGCCAGACGGTCGTATCGCCGCAATAGGCCTGGAACACCGCGTCGAACAGGGCGTCGGAAACCGTGTCCGTGCTGGCGGCGTAGACAAAGAGCGCGTCGACCGCCTCCGCCAGCTCCGCCGCGCCGCGCCAGCCATGGGCGAGATGACTTGCAATCCATTTGGGATGGCAGAGCCGGCCATGGACGATGCGCGAGACATCCTCGGCCAGCGTCCTTGCCTTCGGCTTGTCGGGATCGGAGGTGTCGAGGCTATAGAGCGCGGCCTCGCCGCCTTGCGCCTGCATCGCCGCGACGAAGCCGCCGATCACATCGGCGGCGCTGGTCGCCTCAATGATGTCGCGCCCGGCGGTGTCGCTGACATGGACGAAGGCCTGGGCTTCGGCGACGCGAGTGGCGAAGCCGGCATCGGGCGCGGCGGCGCCGTCCGGCCCGCCATAGGCATGGCTGGTGGCGGCAAGATAGACCTCGCCGAGTTCGTTCCGCGCCTGCCAGTCGCCATCGAGCGCCCGGTCGGCCATGGCGGCGCCATAGCGGCCGGGCGCGGCGCCGAAGATGCGGGCGCCCGCTTCGCCGCGGCGATTGGCGGCGGCAGGTTCGTTCCACTCGTCGGGCTCGTCGAGCGCGGCGACGGCGCGAGCGGCTGCGTCGAGCAGGGCAATCTGCGCCGGGAAGGTGTCTCGGAAGGCGCCGGAGATGCGGATGGTGACGTCGGCGCGCGGCGCGGAAAGCTTCGCTTGTGGGATGATCGCAAAGCCGGTGACGCGGGTCGAGCCATGGTCCCACAGTGGCTCGACACCCATCAGATGCAAGGCATGGGCGATATCCTCGCCGCCCGAGCGCAGGGTCGGCGACGCCCAGAGATCCATCACGATCCGGCGCGGATAATCGCCCTCATCCTGGAGATGCCTAGCGATGATCGCCTCGGCCGCTCTAGCGCCGAGCTTTGCGGCCGAGCGGGTTGGCAGCGCACGCGGATCGAGCGTCGAGAGGTTGCGCCCGCTCGGCAGCACGTCGGGTCGGCCGCGATGCGGCGCGCCGGCCGGGCCGGGCGGCACGAAGCCGGCATCGAGCGCCTTCAGCAGGTTGCGGCGCTCGTTCTCGGCGGAGGCCGGGTCGGCCTCGGAATAGCCGAAGACATGGAGCCCGTCGCGGAAGGCAGTCTCGGCGAGGTCGCAGAGATGGGCGTCGAGCGCCGCGAGTGCGCTCGGCATGTCCTGCCCGGGCGCGACGCCGCTCGCCGCGGCGAGGCCGGTGCGCTCGGCCCGGTCGAGGATCTCGCGTGCGACCAGCTCGGCCCGGCGCGGATCGAGCACCTGCGCCTGCGAATACTCCTCCACGAGATCGCGCAGCAGCGCCGTTTCGCCGGCCGCGTCATGGCTCGCCAGCGGTGGCGGCAGATGGCCGAGCGTCAAGGCCGAGAGCCGGCGCTTGGCCGGCGCCGCCTCGCCGGGATCGTCGACGACATAGGGGTAGATCATCGGCAGCGCGCCGGTCGCGAGCCGCGGCCAGCAGGCAGCCGAGAGCGCCACCGCCTTGCCGGGCAGCCATTCGGTCGTGCCATGGGTGCCGAGATGGATCAGCGCGTCGGCGCGCAAGACCTCGCGCAGACCGAGATAGAAGGCGAGATAGGCATGGCCAGGCGGCGCGTCGGGATCGTGATAGCGCGCCTTGCGGTCGGGCGAGGCATCGCGCGGCGGCTGCAGCGCGATGGCGAGCTTGCCGAAGCGTACGAGCCGGAAAGGGAAGGCCTCGCCGTTGCAGGTGGGGTCGGCCTCAGGTTGGCCATGGCTGGCTAGCAGGGATTCGCGCGCAGCGGGCGGGATGCTGGCGAGCCAGGCGCGGTAACTGGCGAGCGGGACGGCGAAGTCAGCTGGGCCCTCGGTGAGTGCCTGCATCAGGTCCGCGCCATCCGGGCCGGATACCGCTGGGCCGACATCATACCCCGCCCCACCCAGCAGTTCCCGGATCGCCAGTGCGCTCGCCGGTGTGTCGAGGCCGACGGCGAAGCCGGCGCGGCCGCCACGGGCGGGATAGTCGGACATCACCAGAGCAAGTTGCCGCTCGCTGCGCGGCTTGTTGCCGAGCGCGACCCAATTCGCCGCAAGGTTGGCGAGGGTGGCGATGCCGTCGGCATCGGGAGTCAGTCGTCGCAATGTCAGGCTGGTAGCGGGATCGGCGATCTCCTCTTTGAAGGCCACAGGGATAGCACCGAGCCTTCCGTCGAACTCCGGCAGCGCTGCCTGCATGGCGAGGTCCGCAGCAGAGAGCCCGCGTGGCGAAGCCTCCCAGGCCTCGCGGGAGCTGCCAACCGGAACAGCTTGCAGGATCGGGCAGTCGGCCGCGTCGAAGACGAAATCGGCGCCGTCGCGAGCCGAGAAGGCTGTGGTGGTGACGATCAAGGCAGGCTTGCGGGCGGCGATCAGCGCGGCGAGTTCGGCAGCCACGCCCTCGTCCTTGAGGCTGGTCAGGGCGAGCGGCAGCGGGCTGAGGCCGCGCTCGGCGAGGGCGGTCGCGATTGCCTCGACCATTGCGGTGTCGCCGGCAGCGACGCCTGAGCGGTAGACGAGGATCGGTACGAGCGGGGCATCTGCCGGGAGGGCGGTGAGTGCTTCCCGCCAGGGCAGGGGCGCGGCGTTTGGGCCGAGAGCGAAGAGCGTTGGGAGCGGAAGGGGAGAGAGGTCGCGTTGGCCCTCATCCCCCTGCCGGGACCTTCTCCCCCGAGGGGAGAAGGGGGCTGCCAGTGCCGCCTTATCCTTCTCCCCTCGGGGGAGAAGGTGGCCCGGCGAAGCCGGGTCGGATGAGGGCAGCGTGAGGTAGCCATCCACCCGCCTCAGCAACCGCCGCATGTTCTCGGCGCCGCCACCGGCATGGAAATAGCCGAGCAGGTCTGCCGCGAACGCTGGCGGCACCGTGCCGTAACCCACCAGCCGCTCATCCTCGCGATCGTCGCCCGGCAAGACCGCCAGCGCGACACCATGCTGCCGGCAGGCGCTGGCGATCTGCTCGACGCCGTAGCGGAGATAATCGAGCCCGCCGAGGCAGCGCAGCAGCACAAAGCGCGAGTGGACAAGCGTCTTCTCGATCAGCAGGTCGATCGAGAGCGGATGCTTGAAGCGCCTTAGCGGCACGAGGCGTAAGCTCAGCCCGCTATCGGGCGCAGCCGCCGCCAGGGCCGAGAGGTCGCTGTCGCTGAAGGAGAGGACGACGAGGTCTCCCGGCGGCAAAGCGAGGTCGACGGCGTCTTCGCCGTCGTCGAGCCTCACCTCGCTGGTCGGGAGAAGGTGCATCGCATCAGCCTGCCAGCGCAGCCTCCACGGCGGCGCGGTCGAAGCCCTTGAGGCCGATCACCACAAGCCGTCCGTCGCGTGCCTCATCAGCACCCCAGGCCCGATCGTAATGATGGCCCACGCGCCGGCCGACGCCCTGGACGACGAGCCGCATCGGCTTGCCGGGGATGCCAGCGAAGCCCTTGAGCCGCAGCACGCCCTCGGCCTCGGCCGCCTTGGCGACGCGGGCGACGAGCTCCTCCGGCGAGCCGGCCTGCGGTAGCGGCAGCGCGACGCTGTCGAAATCGTCATGGTCGTGATCCTCGCCCTCGCCGTGATGCGAGGGGCGGGCGGCGAGGTCAGCTTCGGCCGCAGCACCGAGGCCGATGATCAGGGCCGGCTCGACCTTGCCATGGGCGGTTTCCACCACCTTGATCGCCTTGGGCAGGTGCTGGGCGATCTCGGCCTTGACCCGCTCGCGGCCTGCCGCGTCGACGAGGTCGCTCTTGTTGAGCAGGATCAGGTCGGCGCAGAGGATCTGGTCCTCGAACACCTCCTCCAGCGGGTTGTCGTGATCGACCGCCTGGTCCTGCGCGGCCTGCGCCTTCAGCGCCTCGGGATCATCCGCGAACTGGCCCTCGGCCACCGCCGGCCCATCGACCACGGCGATGACGCCGTCGACGGTGACGCGCGAACGGATCGCCGGCCAGTTGAAGGCCTTGACCAGTGGCTTCGGCAAGGCGAGCCCCGAGGTCTCGATCAGGATGTGCTCGGGCGGGTTCGGCCGGTTCAGCAGCTTCTCCAGCGCCGGCACGAAATCATCGGCGACGGTGCAGCAGATGCAGCCGTTCGGCAGTTCGACGATGTCCTCCTGCGTACAGCCCTCGATGCCGCAGCCGGCGATGAAGGAGCCGTCGAAGCCGAGATCGCCAAACTCGTTGACGAGGACGGCGAGGCGTTTGCCGCCGGCATTCTCGAGCAGATGGCGGACGAGAGTGGTCTTACCCGCGCCGAGGAAGCCGGTGATGATCGTGCACGGCACCTTGCCGAGCGTCGTAGTCTGCGGAGCGTTCATTGATCTGATCCTTGCTGGCGCGGCAAAGGAGGCACGCGCGCGACCACGCCCTTGCGGAACGAGACGGGTCTTTCTTTCCAGGGAACGATGCCGTTGGCGCTGGCGGCAAAACTTTCCGCCGCGCCGACGATCTCGTCGAGATGAAGACCGGCGTCGAGATCGCCGATCAGATAGGTCCATTTGCCGTCGGCCGCGAGCGCGATTGTGCAGGGCCGTTTGCAGACGGCGAGGCACTCGACCGGGACGACGGCGATGCCGCTGCCGGCCATGCGCTCTGAGAGTGCCGCTGCGAGGCCGATGCCGGGTTGGTCATAGCCCTCCGGCAGGTCCTCGCGCTGGCGCCGGCAGACGGTGCAGACATGGATGGTGCAGCCCGGCTCCAGCCGGGTTTCCGTCGCGAGGGCGAGATCGCCTTCGAGCATCGAAACGCCTCCTTGGGCTGGCGCGGCCGCAATCGGCCGCGCGAGGCGTCAGGCCGCCGCGGCTGCGGCGCTGCGACGAGCAAGCCAGGGCCAGAGCACGCCGACGGCAAAGCCGGTGGCGAGCCAGAGGGCGGCCTGGATGGCGAGCGAGAGCGCGGCGAAATGCGCGGCGATCTCGGCCGGCACCTTGCTCTCCGGCGCAGCCGGATGCGGCGCGCCGATCAGATGCGGCACGAGCAGCGCCAGCACGGCAAGCGCCCGCGCCCAGGAGGCCTCGACCCGCAGGAACACGAAGAGCGCGCCGGCGGTGACCACCGCCGTCAGCAGCCACCAGAGCTGGCGCTGTTGCAGTTCGGCCGCGGCTGAACCCGGCAATTCAGGCGCCAGCCCCATCGCCGGGGCGAGTCCGAAGGCGAGGAAACCGCAGACAGCCCATGCCAGCGCCCGGCACTGGTCGATCTGTTCGTTTGCCGCGATCATCCCGGCGAGCAGCAGGGCTGCGAAGCCGATCGCGGTGCCGATCGTCACCAGACTGGTGAAGGCGGTGCGCTGCAAGCCGTCCTGCGGCTTCCATTCATGCTCGCCGGTGTGCTCCGCCCCGGCTTTCGGATCGTTATGGGCGAGCTGGATGCGGGCGCCATCGGTGAAGGCGGCCTGCATCGGTGCGCCCTGCGTACGCAGCGCCGCCTCATAGGTCTCGGCCTTGAGGATCAGCGGGGTGGTGGTGACGTGCTGGAGCGCCGAGATCAGCAGTCCAGCCAGAAGCCCGGCCAGGATGCTGACCGTGAGAATACGCGTGACCATGTGCTTCCCCTCAATGACAGGGGAAGGCGAGGCCGTGACGGGTGTCGTGCGCCGCGTTGTGGACAGTGGACGAGGCGGCGAAGCCGACGGTGTAGATCAGCACGAAGCCGAGGATCAGCGCGGCGGCGACGGCTTTCGCCCGTTCCGAGACGCTGGCCTGGCTGGTGACGGTTGCGGTGTTCATTGGCTCACTCCTGGCCACCCCACCGGCAGCCTGCTGGACGACATCGGAAGACGGCAGGTCTCCTGGCTCACGGCTTGGTGTCCTGCTCCGCCTTCCCGGGAAACCCAGTGGCCGATGGCGCAGGACGCGCCGCTTACAGTTGCGGGGGCAGCCGCGGTCCTTCACCGCGTTCCCTTTTCACCTCGTCGTCGAGGCACCGTCACCGATGATCATTAGCCACAGGCGCGGTGCTGTGCAATGCAATGCCGTCATTCCCGGCGGAGCGCGGCGCAAGCCGAAGCATGACGCGGAGACTGCAGCATGACCCTCCCCCCGCTCACCCTCATCCTCGGCGGCGCCCGCTCCGGCAAGAGCCGCCATGCGGAAGCGCTGATCGAGGCGCTGCCGCCCGCCTGGACCTATATCGCCACCGCCCAGGCCTATGATGACGAGATGCGGGCCCGGATCGCCGAGCATCGCGCCCGCCGCTCCCGCGATTGGCAAACGGTCGATGCTCCGGTCGCGCTGCCCGAGGCGATCCGCAACGCCCGGTCCGGGCAGCCCATCCTCGTCGATTGCCTGACGCTCTGGCTGACCAATCTCCTGCTTGCCGAACGCGACATCGCGATCGCGACCGGCGAGCTCATTGCGGCCTGCCGCGAGGCGGAGGGACCGGTTGTGCTGGTCTCCAACGAGGTCGGCCTCGGCATCGTGCCCGACAATGCGCTCGCCCGGCGCTTCCGCGACGAGGCCGGCCGCCTGCACCAGCGGCTTGCGGCGCAGGCCGGGCGCGTGGTCTTCATGGTCGCCGGATTGCCGATGCAGGTGAAATGAAGAGCGAAGCGACGATGACGGACCAAGCCGAGGATGCCGCCCGCCACAAGGCGAAGATGGCAAAGCGCAAGGCAGTGCAGGACGCCGAGGTCGCCGGCAAGACGGTCGAGAAGGGCCTGCTGATCGTCAACACCGGCCCGGGCAAGGGCAAGTCGACCGCCGCCTTCGGCCTGATCCTGCGCGCGCTCGGCCATGGTTGGCGCATCGGCGTCGTGCAGTTCATCAAGGGCGCTTGGTCGACCGGCGAGCGCAAGGCGCTGGAGGCCTTCGGCGACCAGATCTCCTGGCATTCGATGGGCGAGGGCTTCACCTGGGAGACGCAGGACAAGGCCCGCGACATCGCTGCGGCGACCCGCGCCTTCGACAAGGCCAGGGAGTTGATGGCGGACGAGAGCATCCGGCTGCTCGTGCTGGACGAACTCAACATCGCCCTGCGCTACGACTATCTGCCGCTCGCCGAGGTGGTTGCGACGCTCGCTGCCCGCCGCTCGGATCTCCACATCGTCGTCACTGGCCGCAACGCCAAGCCTGAGCTGATCGAGGCCGCCGACTTGGTCACAGAGATGACGCTGGTGAAGCACCACTTCGCCGCCGGCGTGAAGGCGCAGGAGGGGATCGAGTTCTAGAGGCCGAGTGCGGCGAGACTTCCGGCCGCTGCCAAGCCCCAGAGCAGCAGGCAGGCGCGCCGGTAGAGGGCGAGCGCCCGCCGGATATCGGCCGCCGTAGCCTCCGCCCTGCCATCGCCCATCCAGCCGTCCTCGACCCTGACCGCGCCGTAGACGCGCGGGCCGGCGAGGCGGAGCCCCAGCGCGCCGGCCATCGCCGCCTCCGGCCAGCCGGCATTGGGCGAGCGGTGGCGCTGGGCGTCGCGTTGCACCGCGCGCCAGGCCGCACCGGCATCAGCCTGTCGGTCGAGCACCGCGGCGGCGATCAGCAGCAAAGCCGTCAGCCTAGAAGCGGGCAAATTTACGAGATCGTCGAGCCGCGCCGCCGCCCAGCCGAAGGCGAGGTATCGTGGCGATTTGTGGCCGATCATCGAATCGGCGGTGTTGATCGCCTTGTAGAGCGCCCCACCCGGCAGGCCGCCGACGCCGAGCCAGAAGGCTGGCGCGACGATCCCATCGGAAAAATTCTCGGCCAGGCTCTCGATCGCAGCGCGCGCCACCCCGGCCTCGTCGAGGCTCTCCGGGTCGCGGCCGACGATCATCGCGACGGCCTTGCGCCCACCGGCGAGCCCGCTTTGCTCCAGCCCTGCGGCGACATCGGCGACGTGGTCATGGAGGCTGCGCTGGGCGAGCAGGGTCGACGCGAGCAGCGCCAGCGGTAACAATGCGAGGACGCCGGCGAGACGGCAGAGCGCAACGAGGGCCAGTGCGGCGGCCAGTGTCACGCCGAGCAGGATCAATAACGCCACGACGCCGGCCATCCGCCGCGTCGCGAAGCTCGCAGTCTCGCGGTTGAGGCCCCGGTCCAGCCAGCCGATCAACGTGCCGATCCAGGTGACGGGATGGCCGATCCATGCGAACAGGCGCGCCGGATAGCCGATCGCCGCCTCGGTCACGAGGGCGGCGAGAAGCAGCGGCAGGCTTTCGGAGAGCGACATGGCGGCCGGGGAGATGAAGGAAGCGATCTGGCACGGCGGCGATCTCGCCACGGCCAAGGCGCTGTTCCCGCAGGCGCCCGAACCCTGGATCGATCTCTCGACCGGTATCAACCCGATCCCCTATCCGCTTCCGGAGCTGCCGTTAAGCCTGTGGCAGCGTCTGCCTGGCAAGGCCGAGGAGGCTGTGTTGCTCGCGGCGGCTCGCAAAGCCTATCGTGTTCGCGCTGAAAGCGGCATCGTCGCGGCGCCCGGCACGCAGATTCTGATCGAGCTGCTGCCGCGTCTGGTGCCGACGGCAAACGTCGCCGTGCTCGGGCCGACCTATGGCGAACACGCGCCGGCCTGGCGCAAGGCGGGCGCCGAGGTACGCGAGATCAACGATCTCGCCGAGATCGGCGATGCCAATGTCCTCGTGCTGGTCAATCCGAACAATCCGGACGGGCGCATCGTTGCGTGTGAGACGCTGGTCGCACTTGCTGGAGCGCTCGCCGCGCGCGGCGGCCTGCTGGTCGTCGACGAGGCTTTCGCCGATTTCGCGCCTGAGATGAGCCTGTTGCCGACCCTGTCGGAAGGGGCCCTCGTCCTGCGCTCCTTCGGCAAGGCCTACGGGCTGGCGGGCATGAGGCTCGGCTTCGCGGTCGGTGAAGCGCGCTTTACCGATGCCCTCCAGGCGATGCTCGGCCTCTGGGCCGTGGCCGGCCCGGCGCTGCATGTCGGGGCTGCTGCGCTCGCCGATGCCGATTGGCTTTCGGCTGCAGGGGAGGCGCGCGCGGCTGACAGCGGGCGACTCGATGCGATCCTCAACCCCTATGGCCGCGCCGTCGGCGGAACCGTGCTCTATCGCTTGCTCGAAACATCGCAGGCGCCCGCTCTGTTCGAGCGGCTCGGCCGGGCCGGCATCTATGTCCGCCGTTTCCAGCACGATCCCTCGCGCCTGCGCTTCGGCCTGCCGGGGGAGGAAGCGGCATGGATGCGGTTGGCGCAGGCGCTAGCGCTGGCCTGAGCTCGCTGCGCAGCGATTGCAGCCGGCGCATGCGGGTGCGGGTGGGACGAAGCGGCGCGCCGCCGCTATCGTCGAATGATTCCAGCGATCCGGAGACAAGACGCATGCCTTGGCCGAAGCAGAATGCCCTCACCATCGGCTTTGCCCATGCGGCCTATCAGCTGCGCGACGAATATCTGGCGCGCAATGGACAGGCGACGAGTTTCGAGGTCCGCACGATCGATGATCTCAAGGCCCGTGCCCACGAGACCGATGTGCTGGTCGTCTCGGGCCTGTGGCGCAACGAGATGCTCGACGGCCTCGGCAAGCTGCGCTTCATCCAGTCGATCAGTGCTGGCACCGACCAGTTCGACAAGCCGAAGCTCGCCGCGGCGGGCGTTCGCCTCGCCAGTGCCCAGGGCGGCAATGAGCGCGCCGTCGCCGAGCACGCGATCTCGCTGATCCTTGCGCTGGCGCGTCAGCTCCACCTTGCCCGCGACAACCAGGCCAATCGGGTCTGGCGCCCGATGATCGGCGACCGCTCCCGCCGCGAGGACGAGCTCGGCGGCCGCACGCTGGTCATCGTCGGGCTCGGCCGCATCGGCCTCCGCCTCGCGGCGATCGCCTCGGCCTTCGGCATGCGGGTCATTGGCGTGCGCCGCCGGCCGGGTTCGGAGCCGAATGTCGAGCGGATCGTGCCGCCGGCGGAGCTGCACGCCGCGCTGGTGCAGGCCGATTTCGTCGCGCTGACCTGCCCGCTGACGCCGGAGACGGAAGGGCTGATCGATGCCGCGGCACTCGCAGCGATGAAGCCGTCCGCCTACCTGATCAATGTCGCGCGTGGCCGCGTCGTCGATGAGCCGGCGCTGATCGCCGCGCTCGACGCTGGTCGCATCGCCGGCGCCGGCATCGACTGCGTTTATGAGGAGCCTTTGCCTGCAAGTTCGCCGCTCTGGGGAATGCCGCAGGTACTGCTGACGCCGCACAGCGCCGGCGAGACCCGCGCCTATGAGAGCAACGTCATCGACATCCTGCTCGACAATCTCGGCCGGCTGGAGCGCGGCGAGGTCGCGCTCCAGAACCAGATCGTTTGACGCGCTGGGTCACGCCTTCAGCTTGCGCCCCAGGAAATCGCGGATCAGCGCCGCGATCTCCTCGCCCTTGTCCTCCAGCGCGAAATGGCCGCTGTCGATCAGGTTGAGCTCGGCCTCGGGCAGGTCGCGCAGATAGGCGCGCGCACCTTCCGGCGGGAAGATGAAGTCGTTCTTGCCCCAGGCGATCAGGGTCGGCGGCTTGCGCTCGCGGAAGAAGGCGTGGAACTGCGGGTAGAGCTCGACATTCGTCCGGTAGTCCTTGAACAGGTCGAGATGGATCTCGCTGACGCCGGGCCGGTCGATCAGCATCTGGTCGATCAGCCAGCTGTCGGGATCGACCAGGCTCTTGTCGGCGACACCGTCGAGATATTGCGAGCGCGTCGCCTCCAGCGTCAGCCCGCCGCGCATCTTTTCGCGCCCGGCCGGCGTGTCGTCGGCCCAGTAGGCTTTCACCGGGATCCAGAAGTCGCGCAGGCCCTCTTCGTAAGCGTTGCCGTTCTGGGCGATCAGTGCCGTCACCTGGCCCGGCCGCTTCAGCGCCAGGCGGAAGCCGACCGGCGCGCCATAGTCCATCACATAGAGCGCGAAGCGGTCGATCCTGAGCTCGGTCAGGAATTTGTCGATCAGCTCGGCGAAGCGGGCAAAGCCGTACTTGAAGCTCGTCCGGTCCGGCACGGCGCTGTGGCCGAAGCCGGGATAATCCGGCGCGATCACCCGATATCGGTCCGACAGCGCCGGGATGAGATTGCGGAACATGCGCGAGGAACTCGGGAAACCGTGCAGCAGGAGCAGCACCGGCGCATCGGCCGGGCCAGCCTCGCGGTAGAAGAGATCGATGCCGTCGATGGCGACGGTGCGGTGATGCGTGGGCTGGTTCAGTGCCTTTGCCTGCGCCGGCGCGGTGAGGCCGGCAAAGGCTCCGCCAGTGGCGGTCGCCGACAGGGCGACGAAGGCGTCGCGGCGGCTGAATGAATCTTGCGTCATCTGAAGGCTCCTCGCGGTGGCTGGCAACGGCCGGCCAATCTCGTGGCATCAAGTTAGGGGCTGACGAAATTCGGCAGAATGGCTATCTTGAGAAAGCTATTATTCCAGAAATTGGAATGCCGATGGATCGGTTGGAAGCGATGCGCGTCTTCGTCAGCGCGCTCGACGAGGGCAGCCTGGCTGGCGCAGGGCGAAGGCTCGGGCGCTCGGCCCCGGCCGTGACGCGTGCCATCAATGCGCTCGAGGGCCATGTCGGGGCGCGGCTGCTCGACCGCACCACGCGGATGATCCGTCTCACCGAGGCCGGAGAGCGCTATGCCGCCGCCTGCCGGCGCGTGCTCGTCGATCTGGAGGAGGCCGAGTTGCAGGCGGCGGGTGAGCGCGCCGCACCGCGCGGCCTCCTCACCCTGACCGCCCCGGTCGTCGCCGGCACGCGCCTACTGCGTCCGCTGGTCGACGCCTTCCTCGATGAGCAGCCGGAGGTTCAGGTCAGGATGCTGCTCCTGGACCGCGTCGTCAGTCTGCTCGACGAGGGCGTCGATCTTGCCCTGCGTATCGCCCATCTGCCGGATTCGAATCTGGTCGCGCTGCGTGTCGGCAGCGTGCGCCAGATCGTCTGCGCCGCGCCGTCCTATCTCGCCCGGCATGGCGTGCCTCAGGAGCCGGGCGATCTCGCCGGCCATCGCTGCATCGCCCAGATCCATCCGCTGGCGGGCGAGCTCTGGACCTTCCCACCTATTTCAGAAGGCGGCCGGCCGCGCCAGGTCAAGGTCAAGCCGCGCCTGATAGCCAGCTCGGTCGAGGCGGCGATCGCCTCCGCGGTCGACGGGCATGGATTGGTGCGCCCGCTCTGCTACCAGGTCACCGACGAGGTGCGCAGCGGGTGGCTCAAGCTGGTGCTGACGGATTGCGAGCCGGAACCGCTGCCGGTCCATCTCGTCGCACCGGAGGGCAGGCTTTCCGTGGCCAAGGTCCGTGCCTTTGCCGATTTTGCCTTGCCGAAGTTGAAGGCGCGCTTCGCCGAACGGGTCGGCTAGCGCGCCTGCGTCTCGAGATTTGGATGCTTACCAGCGCGGGCGCGGGCCGTAGCTGCCGTCGCAGCCAACGAGCGGGCCGCCCGGATAGTAGTCATCGATGACGATGTCCGGCATCTGGCAGCCGCGATTGACGCTGCGGCTGATGCGGCGGCGCTGCTGGCCGTAATCGTCAGGCTCGACCAGGACGGTGCGGCCGTCATAGCGCGGCTCCGCCGAGTGATCGAAGGCCAGCTTCTGGGCCGGGCGCGGCGCCGAAGCCTGGGTCCGCTGCTGCGCCTTTTCGGTTGCCTGCTGGCGCACCGGCGGCACTGGTGCCGTGGCAACGTCGGTTGTGTCCTTGCCGTCCTTGCCGGCGACCTGCGAGGCCGGGATCACCGTATCCTCGGCGGTGGCGCGCACCAGTTTCTGGACGCCGGTATCGAGGGCGAGCGTACGGAAGGAAGCATCGCCGCAGCCGCCGCAGCGCGCCGGATCGAGCGGGACGAGGTCGACGCGCGCTTTGCCGTCGTCGCTGGCCTGGCCTTCGCCGGCAGCGCGGGCAGCGATCACCACTTTGGCGGCGTCCTCGAGCTGCATCTCGATCAGCTGGGTGCGCAGGGCGCGGGCGCGGCGATAATTGACCACTTCGTCGCCGCCAGAGACCAGGATCGCGAAGGGCGCGCCCTTGGGAGCGTTGCCGCGGAAGATGTCGCGCAGCTGGGTGATGGCGCGGCGGGCATCGGAGGTGACCTCCCAGCTGCCGGGTGCGAACGGGATCTGGCGCGTCGTCATGATCTCGCGGGCCGCCTGGGCGACGCCGAACGAGACGGTGCGCGAGGAGAATTCCAGCTTCAGCGACTGCGGCCGCTCGGCGATCTTCGGCGCATCGGAGTTACCTCCGCTGGCCTGCGCCAGCTGATGCGCGGGAGCGGTGTCGGTCTGGGCGAATGCCGCACCGGACGAGACGATGAGCGCGAGCGCGGCGACGGCGAAGCGCAGGCTGCTGCGCAGGCGGACGGTCTGGTCGAGCTGGAAGCCCATGGCGGGTCTCCTCATGAACGGATGTGCGCTGGGCACGTTGTCAGGCCCTTGGCGATCCTTGAGCCGGTTTCGCGAATGCCTGCTCACGGGCGAGGCGTCTATGTTGAATGCGCGCGCGTAGGAGGCCGTGCGTTCATCCACTGTTCAGCAAAAAATGCGGCTCGACGCGAAAATGCGGCAAACACTGGCAAAGCTCGAGCAACGCCACTGCTGCGACCCGCTTTCACCCGACCGGGACGTCGCATTGTCGAGGCTACTGGACTATGCGAAGAGAGGGTAAACAGGGGGTCTGGCTATGAAGAACGCAGATGAGCGCAAGGACAACAGCGAGCTTCCGCAGATGATGTCCCGCCGTGCGCTCGGCGGATTCGTGCTTTCGCTGCCACTGCTCAGCGTCGTTCCTGCATTGGCGCAGACTGATCAGGGCGCGACCAATATCCTGCGCTCGCTGGCACCGCATGATCGCGTGCCGGGCCGCTCAGGTGGTGGCGCGAGTGGGGGCGGCAGGGTCGTGGTGCGCCGCGTTGCGCCAGTGCCTCGCCGGGTCCATCCGCGCGGTTATGGCCAGGATGTCGTGATCGACCTGACCCGACGCGTCGAGGTCACGGTTTTCTTCGACAACGACTCGGCGTCACTGCGCCGCGGCGCGGAAGCCACGCTGATGCGGCTTGCCCTGGCGCTGCGCGATCCGATCCTGCTCGATCAGCGCTTTCTGATCGCCGGCCACACCAGCGCCGAAGGGGGCTACGACTACAATGTCGAGCTCTCGCAGGAGCGTGCTGCTGCGGTCCGCGACTGGCTGGTTTCCTATGGCGAGATTGCGCCGAGCCGTCTCGTCGCCCACGGCTTCGGCCCTGACATGCTGCGCAATCCGCGCAGTCCGTATTCGCCTGTCAATCGCCGCGTTGAAGTCATCGCCATCACCGGCTGAGTTTCTACCGTCTTCCCGAAACAACCATTTGCCTCAGGGGGCACTGTCATGGCTTTGTTCAAGCGTCTCATGCTCGGCTTCGCGCTGCTGATGTCCTTCGCAGTCGTTGCCCACGCTCAATCGCCGAATTCCCGCATCAACCTCCTGGTGATGTCGGACGACGCCGATCCGGACACTGTTCCGCGCAACAACCGCATCTTCAACCGGGTTCAGCTCCAGCTTTCGGAGTATCTGAACACTCGCGGCTTCCAGGTCTATGACGAGACCAGCCTGGCGCTCGGCATCACCCAGACCGCCCGGGTCCGCCGCCGCGACGCCGAGCTGATCGAGATCGCCCGTGCCGTTTCGACCCCGGTCGACGCCATGGTCGTCTACCAGATCTACGCTTCGGCCCGCCGCGCCGTCGCCGCCGACATCCGCTTCCCCGAAATCCGCATCGCCGGCCGCGTGCTCAACGTCCGCTCCGGCCAGTTCATCGCCTCCTTCGAGGTCGGCGGCTTCCAGCTGCCCGCCTTGCCGAATCCCTGCAGCGCCGAGTGCCTGCTTGAGACCGTCGGCACCCACTCCCGCGTTCTCGCCGCCGATCTCGGCGCTGCGATCGCCCAGAAGCTCGAGGGCTTTGCCCGCCCGAGCGGTGGTGCGGCTGCTGTCGGCAAGGACGGCATCGTCCTCGGCGGTGGAGCTGCTGGTGGTGCGGCTCCGGTCGCGGCTGGTGGCGACGGCTGCAACAACCTGCCGACCGACTTCGTGATCCAGCTGCGCGACTTCACCGCCACGGAAGTCGACCGGGTCGAGAGCGAGTTCGTCCGCTGGGGTTGCTACCGCGCCCACCGCGCCACGCAGATGACGTCGACCTCGGCCGACTTCTTCTACTCGACATCCGCCGACTCGGCTCGGCTGACCCGCAATTTCCGCCTGATGCTGGAACTGGTTGGTCTGAACGGCCAGGTCACCTTCTCCGGCAACCGGCTGGTCGTCAGCAAGGTCGCCACCCGCTGATAAAAAAGGGCTGCCGGGTAACCATAAACCCCGGCCCTTTCCGACAAAAAAGCCGCCCGGTCGACACGGACCGGGCGGCTTGTTACTTTAATTATGGCAGCAATATGTGCCGGCCTGATGCGAGCGGACTTGGCTGGGTTTCCGTTCGCCGCAGTTGACCGGTGTCCGATGCGGATATTTGAGATATGGATTGGGGCATTGACCCGGCTCGGGTCGCGGAGATCAGCACGATTGCGTCTTCGCGCCGGTTTTCCGCGCGGGACACCGAGAAGTTCGTTCTGGCGATCACCGGCAGCGGCTCGGAGAATGCCGACCTTCCGCTCTGGGACATGCTGCAGGTGCTGTTTTCGCTCGGCGCGCTGACGGCAACTCCTCGGATGCCGGCCCGCGATGCGGCCATCGGCTGCATGCTCGACGAGAGCGGCATCCTCCTGCGACCGCTGCGCCAGGATGGGCCGGTATCCATCAGCTTCGCCGGCGCCACCATCGAAGCTTCGGCGAGCGAGATCGTTCTCTCCTACGGAGCGGACAAGGGCGATGCGAAGACGCGCTCCTTCTCCTGGAGCCGAGTCAGGCGCGCGCTCGGCCTCGCCGATTTTCTCTTCGCCGCGGAGGCGGACGAACGCTCGGAGGGCGGGCTCGCGGCGTTGCGCACGGCGCTCGATGCGGTCTTCGCGTTGTCTGCCTTCGACGAGGACGGGCTGAAGCGAGCGGTCCAGGAGCCGGCGCGCTTCATGCGGGCCTGGCGCCGGCGGCACCTGCCCTTGCTGGCCTTCGCCGACCTGATCCGCCAGCGCGAAGCCTTCCTCAACGCCTCCGGCCGGCGCGAGCGTCAGCGCGAGTTCGATCCGGAGGATCTCGTCTCGCTCTGGAGCTTTGCCCTGCTGCATGGCGAGACTTGGAGTTTCGCTCGCTTCGCCGAGCGTTTCAGCGCCCTCATCCGCGAGGAGCGTTCCAGCGTCGGCCGCCGCGACTTCATGGCGCCCGCCTCGATCGACTCGCTGATGGCGCGTCAGCCTTCGGAAAACCCTGAGGAGGCATTGATCGCCTGGCTCGATCAGCAGGCGCTGATTGGCGAGCTCGAGCTGGACGAGCCCGAGGAAGAGGATGACGAGCCCGAGGAGGAGGATGAGGACGGCATCGTGCGCGAGCGCGTCTACGCCGCGCTGATGCGCCTGCCGGCCGAACCGAAATTCCTCAACAAGGAGGAGCGCGAATCGATCGGCCGCGCCCTCGCTATCTTGCCGCTCGCGCATGAGCAGCCGTTGACGCTGGTTCGCTCCCGCGCCGTTGCTCCCTGGGAGAACCGGCTGGTCGAGGCGAGCCGCCGCATCGCCGGCTCCAATCGTGGCCAGGTCGATCAGAGCCCGGAAGCTTTCGACTATGCCGGTATCGCCGCGGGGCTTGCGGCCCTGGGCAGGCGGCTCGACGAGTTGCTGCTGATCGCCAACGCGCTCGAGGCGATCGAGGGCCCACAAAGTGACGCGGCGACGGCCGAGGGGCAGAAGCTGCTGCGGCGTTGGCGTCATGATCGCGCCAGCTTCCGGATCGACGATGCGAAACTGGCGCTGACCTTCGCAAGGCATGGGGGAGCACTGAGAACGGTCGCAGCAGCCCTGCACCGGATCAACAGGCAACAGAAGCGCTTCGGTGAAACGACGGACCTGGTCGCCCAGGCCGCCAACGACGAGGCGCGGTTCACCGACGTCTTCTCGCAGCGCTATCAAGGGCGATCGAAACGGCCATGACAGACTTCCTCAACCAGGGTCCGCTAGAGGACGATCCGCGCGTCGGCCGCGCTACGGCCCGCCTGGTTCTGGCGGCGCTCGCGAGCGCCGAGCCGGAAGAGGCGGTGACCGCGAGCATCAGCCGCGCCGATCTCTGGGCGCATGCCCGCCGCGTGCGTGGCGAGCCGGTCAACTTCGCCGCAGAACGCGCTATCCGCACCGATCCGGAGGCGGCACGGCTCTATCGCCGCTTGCTCTCCTTCCAGGCCGTGGCGCGTAGCGAACTCGCCGCCGCGGCCTATGACAGCAGCGCGACCCATCGTCGGATCGGTTCCTTCGAGCTCGACGTGATCGAGGAGGACGATGCGCCGCCGGCCCTGGTCATCCAGTGTCTGTCGGAGACCGACCCGGCCCCGACCATGATCGAGGTCGTCTCGATCGAGGGCGTGGTCCGCCTGCCGCTGCCGGCGCCGGTCGACAAGCACATCGTGATCGACCTGCCGCGGCAGGATGCCGAGCGCGATCTGCTGCGATTGATGCTCGCCAACCCGCTCGCGGGCGTTTATCTGCTGTAAGGTCGGGAGCGTTGCGGAAAGCTGCGCTTTTGCCCGGCATAAGGGGACGGCAGGGCCTGCGAGAAGATGATGGCGGGAGATCAGAACGTCAGGCGCTCCGGTGTCTTCGTCGTCGTGCCGACGACCGACCAGCCAATCATCCTGAAGAAGCTCGCCTGGTCGGCACGCGTGCCGGTTTCGCGCGTCGTGCTGGCGACTGAGAGTTCCGAGGTCTGCGAGCCCTGGAGCACGCAATACAGCAATCTGCTGCGCCCGGGCGAGCCCTTGCGCCAGATCCTCGGCCTGCCGGACGGCGGAAGCTATCGCCTTGCGGCCTCTGGCTCGATCGATCAGGGCAAGAGCTGGATGGTGCCGACGCTCGCGGCCCATTGCGCGCTCGCCCATGGCGAAGCGGTGACGCACAAGGCCGCCGAGGCCAAGCTGGTGATCTGGGGCACCGGCGCGATCGACCTCTCCGTCGCCGATATCGCGACCGAAGCGCGCGTCACCCAGCAGGAATACCACCTCACCACCAAGATCGACCGCTGCCGCCATCTCTTCGCCGATGCCGAGCATGGCGCCACTCCAGTGCTGGCGCTGGTACCGCGTGGCGACGAGGCCGAGCGCGCCGTCGCGATCCTCGGCAAGATTCTCGGTGGCCAGCCGCACCATATCGTGGTTGTCTCTTCCCTCGCTGACATCGCCGCGCCGATAGATCTCTTCCTGCGCAGCGGCTCCTTCGAACCGCAGGCCGCGGCGTCGGCGCCGGAACGGCCGGCTACGTCGGGATCGTCTTCGATGGCCCTGAGACCGTTCGAGCCCAAGACCGCCGAGCAACCCGCTGAGCCGCAGCCCGCGCTGCAGCAGGGGCAGACTGTGGTGCAGCCGCGGCCCACCGGGGACGAGCCCTCGATCGCCGATGTGCTGAAGAGCCCGCAGGCGCCCCGGCCGCGGCGCTCGGTGCTCGGCGACAAGCCGGCATCGTCCGCCTCCTCGTCCCGCCTGCCACTGATCGCGGCCTCGGCGCTGGTGCTGCTTGCCGGCGCCGCAGGAGCGGGCTGGTATTTGACGCGCGGCGGCCCCTCCGAGGGTCCCTATCAGGCCCCGCCCACATTGACCCAGCCCGGGACCAACGAGGCGACGCAGCCTGCAGCCGGTCAGCAGGGTAGCCGTCAGCAGAATGCGACGGCGCCCTCGCTGGGGAACCCTGCTTCTCAGGGCGGTCCTGCGGTCTTCGCGGGCGCTGTCCTGGCCAAGCTGGTGACCTTGTCGGCGCCAGCCGGCAGCACCTGCGAGGCCCAGATCTACGAAATCCGTCCGCGCTACAGCGAGGCTGCGGTCGATGTCGGCGAGATGGCGAGCGTCCTGATCAACGGCCAGGATATCTGCGGGCTGGCGCTCGATCCGGTCGCTCCGGCCAAGGCGAAGTTCCAGAACGGGACCGGCCCTGCCGTGGTGGCCTCCAAATCGACGGCGACCCGTGTGGTCTTCAATCCGAACGCGATCCGCGGCGGTATCATCGCCTTCCCGGTGATCCAGGTCGAAGAGCCCAAGGCGCTCTCGATCCAGATCCAGCGGCGCTGAGCCAACTCAGCCGTCATGCTCGGGCTTGACCCGAGCATCTCAGGCCGGATGAGGCGCTGATCAGCGCCTTCTCGTCACAAGATTCTCGGCCCTACGCTGCGTCTCGGCCGAGAGTGGCGGCCGTTCTCACAGCCCCGCCCGCGTCAGCCCGCGCCACAGGCCCCAGGGCGGCGGATCGCTGGTCGGCGAGAGCTGGCGGATCGCCGCGAGGCGGCCGGCGATCAGGGCGATCGCGATCGAGGGCAGCGCCATCAGCATGTGATGCGAGGTCGCCGCGGCGATGAAGGTCATCGGCTGGCCCATCACCGGCAAGAGGCCGAGCGCGTTGCCCCAGGAGATGCTCCAATGCAGCGCGAAGATCGTGGCGATGCCGACGAGGATGATCGCCATGCCCTTGTTGGCGCCCTCCTGGGCCGAGCCCATGGCGCGCTCGCGCATAAGACTGACCGCCAGGCAGAGCAGTCCGAAGACGGTGATCACCTGCGCCGCCAGCAAGGCGAGCCCGGCCGGCAGGCCGAAGCGCACCATCAGGAAGGTGGCGATGAAGTCGTTCTGCACCACCGGTAGCCGCACGAGGTCGCTGACGGTGAAGCGGCTGACGGTCTCGTCCTGCTCTTCGCCCTTGCGTTCGGCTATCGGGGTGATGCGGGCGCCCGGCAGCATGGCGCAGAGCGAGACCGGCGAGGGCGGCAATTCGTCGAGCGCCCGGCGGACCTCGACCGGCGTCTTGTCGAGGCCGAGATCGAGCCTGGCCAGCGTGCACGGCATCTCGGCGAGCGCGACCTTGGACTGCAGCAGCTGGAAACCGAGATCGCGATGGATCACGTCCGGGCTGCGCTCCTGCGCCGCCGTGGCGGCGCGCTTGGTGGCATGGTCGAGATCGTACCAGGTCAGCAGGCGCTCGGCCGGCACGCGCAAGGGGCCACCGCGCGCCTTCTCGAGCACGTCGATGGCAGCGAGCCGTTCCTTGGGCAAGTTCCACTGGCCGGAGATTGCGTAGGTGACGAGGCCTGGGAAGACGTAGATCAGCGCCGCATTGATGCCGAGCAGGATGACGAGCACCAGCGCCAGCACGCCGCCGCGGGGCCAGCCGAGCCGGCGCGCCTTGCGCTGCGGCGCGTCGGCACGGCGCAGGAAGACCCGCATGATCTCGACCAGGCGCTTCAGCGTGCTCGGCAGCAGGAAAGCGAAGGCGAGGACGACGGCCGTGACGATGATGATCAGCGCCGGCGAATAGTCGCTCTTCAGGAACGGCACCGCGGTCAGGAACAGGATGAAGACCAGCACGGTCGCGAGGCTGACCGTCAGCCAGGAGATGTAGTGGCGCTGGTTGTAGAAGTAGTCGATCCGCGAGAAGCCGAGGAAGATATGCGCCAGCACCAGCACGAGCGCGATCTTGCCGAGCTCGACCGGCTGGAAGCCGGCGACACCGGTCTCGGTGCCGAGCACGCCCCAGGCGACGAAGGCGGCGAGGATCAGGATCGCCGGCACGGCGCGCAGCAACTGGTCCTTGAAGCCGACGCCCATGAAGAAGGAGCGCGGCAGCGCCGCGATCGAGCGCTGCGGCTGGAACGCGATTACCACCGCGACGACCGGGATCAGGTCGAAGAACAGGAGCTTGTTCTTCTCGGCATGGATGGTGAAGTCGGTCTTCTCGGCGTCGATGCCGAGCGCCGTCAGGGTCAGGCTGCCGAGGCAGCAGAGCATGACGAGGCCGAGCCAGGTCAGGCGCAACGGCGTGGTGAAGCGCGGCCCGACCATGATCGCAATGCAGGCGATCGCATAGGCGAGGATGGTAGCGTGCAGCGCCGCCTCATAGGAGATCGAGGCGCCGCCGAGCCGTGACAGTTCCGGGGCCAGCACCAGCATGGTCGTCGCCCCGATGAAGGCGGTCGAGCCGAGTGCGCCGACGAGCCGCACAAGGATGGCGCTGCGTCGGAACAGGGTGGCGTGATGCATGGCCGAAAGCACGCCGAACACGGCGATGCCGAGCGTCAGCAGTAGCCGCACGATACGTTCGACGCCATTGAGCGAGGAGAGCGGGTTGCCGAGCTCGGCCGCCGACATGGGCTGGCGCGGCGGTGTCACCACCGGCCGCACGCTCTCGGTCGTCGCCGCAGCACGCAGGATCTCGGCGTCATCGGGCGCGAAGCGGTGGGTCTTGCTCAGCGGCGTCAATCGCAGCGGCAGGCGCCCGTTCGATTCCTGGCCGATCTCGACGGCATAGCGGGTGCGGCCGATGATCATGTGGCTGAGCCGCGCTGGCCCGTCCGGGTCGAGCTCCCAGGCGATGTCGGTGAAGTCGGTGATGCGCTGGTTGCCGCGCGCGAACACGACCGGTGGGCGCGGCGCATCGACGGCATCGCCCGGGGCGAGGAAATAGCCGCCGCCGCGCGCGACGATGGTCAGCGCCTTGAACGGCAGGGCATTGGCGGCGATATGCGCCTCCTCGCGGACCGAGCAGGTCAGGCGGCCGCCTAGCGAGACGAGCTTGTCCTCGCCGCGCTCGTCGGTGGCGATCAGGCCGGTGACGACCCCGCGGATGCGGTCGGCGCTGCTGAGTGGCTGGCAGACCGGGAGCGCATTGCCGTCGAGCCGGAGCGTCGAGAGCGGGCCGGTCGAGTCGACCGTGAGCTTGCGGGCACCGGGGCGGCCGGCTTCGGTCAAGGTCAATGCAAGGCGGCCCGGCCGCGCTTCGTCGACCGCGATCGCGAGCGCACCGGCGGCGATGCGATCGCCCGGCTGGAAGCGCCAGCGCGCCGAGAAGCTGCCCGAGCCGTTGGCATAGTCGAGCCAGAGCCGCCGGGTGTTGGCAACGTTGCGGATGGTGACGCGCCCGTCCTGCTGACGGGCGAGGGAGACATGGCGCGCCTCGGCGGCGTCGAAGCGCTGCGGCTGGAGGAGTTCGCGCCGGCCGATCGTCGCGGTCTCGCCGCGGGCGAGCGCGAGGTCGAGCCGCTCCAGGCTGACCACTGGCCGGGCGCTCTCGATCAGATGCGTGGCGTTGTGCCACCAGAAGCCGAGCACGGCGAGGCAGAGCGCGAGCAGCACCAGGCCGGTCAGAGCCCCGCCAGCCCCGCCGATGCGGATGCGTGGCAGGCGGAACGGCCGCAAGGTCAGCCAGCGCCCCATCAGCTGGCGCAGCGCGGTGGTCTCGCTCACTTCTTGTCTCCGAGCGCGGCGACCTTGCCGAGCAGGCCGGCCATCAGGCGGCCGCAGGCGCGTCCGCCGGTCTCCCGCGTATGCGAGACCAGGCAGGTGAAGGCGACGCGCTTGCGCCCCGCGACATTGTCCATCCAGCCGGCGAACCAGGCCGAGTTCATGCCATCGGTGGTATCGGCCGTGCCGGTCTTGCCGAAGATGCGCTTGCGGATATCCGGCGGCAGCGAGGCCATCACGCCCGCGGCGGTGCCGCCCGGCGAGTTGACCACGCCGAACAGGCCGCGCTGGGCGTCGTCGAGGAAGGGCTCGGCCTGGCGCGGATCCATGCCGGGGATGACCGGCTTGCCCTCGTTCGGCAGCGGCGTCTCGGCGACGTCCGAGACTGGTTTCAGCACGCGCGGCAGGATGACCTTGCGAGCACCGACCGAGCCATAGATCGAGGCCATGGCGACCGGCGTCGCCCGCACGCCCTGGCCATAGGAGTTGGTGGCGAGGTCGATGCGGCGGGCGTTGCGCTTGTCCTCGACCGCGAGGTCGAGCGCCTCGCCGGTCAGCCGCTGCGCGCCCGGCACAATGCCGCGCGTCAGGTCGACGCCGGGCTGGGCAAGGCTGCCCGGCTGGGTGATCGGATAGAGATGCTCGGTCATCTGCGCCAGGATCGTGCCGGTGCGGCCTGGCACTGTCGTCGGCCGCCCGCCGACCTTGCGGCCGTCCATGGTCAGCGCCATGCCGGCGAACCACAGGTTCGACGATTTGATCAGCGCCTCGCAGAAGCCGATCTGCGCGCCGCGCCCGGCATCGGGGCAGCCGGTCTGGGCCGGCGAGAGGATGCCGACATTGAAGCCGGCGCCGCCATAATTGGCGATCGCCACGCCGTCGACATTGAGGCCGCCGCCTCCGGGGATGCCGAAGACCTGCGCCTGCTGCGCCGGCGGCATCCGGCCCATGATCATGTCGGCGAAGCGCGGCTGCTCGCGCACCGCCAGGATGCTGGCGAGGCCGGTGACCAGCTTGAAGGTCGAACCCGGCATGGTGTGAACGTCGCCGGCGCGCCAGCCATGGCCGGCGAGCGGCGAGTCACTGTCGCGCCCGGTGGAGAGCGCCTGGATGTCCCAGCTGTGCATGCCAGGCACGAAATCGGGCCAGCTCGCCAGGCCGAGCAGCGAGCCGGGCTCGTCGCCGGCATCCATCAGCAGCACGACGGCGCGGCCGTCGCCCTGGTCGGGCGGCTCCTGCTCGGGGGCAAGGTTGACCGGCAGCGGGCCGGGCTTGCGCGGGCGCTTCCCGCGGCCGAGGCGCTCGCCCATATGCTCGTAGACGGCTTCCTGGACCAGCTTCTGCAGGCGCGGCTCGATCGTCAGTGTCAGGTTCTCGCGGGTACGGGCCCGGCCGAGCGCGGCCGAGAGCGAGCCGACATCGCCGGCGCCATAGCCGATCATCGCGGTCAGGCCGAGCTCATCGACGATCGGCAGCGGCACGCCGTTATTGTCGAGTGCCGGCGTGCCGTCGGCGAAGAAGAGGGCGCGGGCAGCGCCGGTGCGTCGCTGCGTGACCGCGCCGCGCCAGCCGAGCTCACAGACCAGCTTGGTCTTGGCCCGCTCGCAATCGGCCTCGATATGCGAGGAGCGCCAGAGCTTGACCTTGCCGTCCTCGCTCTGGACGCCCGGCCCGCCCAAAACTTCGCGGGCGCGCGGCGGCACCGCCCGGACCGGCTGGCCTTCGAAGCTGATCTCGACATCGCGGCGGCGCGCCCCGGTGATCGAGAAGCGCCAGCCATGCGGCAGGCCCTGCTGGGCCTCCTCGGCGCAGGTTGCGAACTCGTCGCTGTCGGAGCAGACGCGCTCGGCCGCGATCGAGAGGCCGGCGATGCGCACGGTCTGCTCGTCGCGCTTGGGATCGAGATTGACCCGCTCATTACCGACGGCGATGCGCGCCGGCTCCAGGATCATGTCGACGGTGACGCGGCGATTGCCGGGAGGCAGCCGGGTCGAGAGCACGAGCCTGTCATCCGGCGCCCTCAAGGGCCCGAACAGGGCCCAGTCGGAGAGCTGGTTGGCGCGGCGCTTGGCGAAATCGGAAAAATCGCGCGGCGGCGGCACCGCATTCGGCATCACGTTGAGCGGTGCGGCGAGATCGGTGGTCTGGGCGACGCGCGCGGTCCAACTCGACGGGCGGCAGCCGGCCGGCACCACCGGCAGCGTCAACGGCGTGCCGTCGGCGCAGCGCCGGTCCGGCGCACGGTCGTCGCGAGCGCCGGCGATCAGGAAGGAGTTGTTCCAGGCCAGCATCTCCGAGCGGATCTGCGCGCCGGCCGGCAGGTTGCAGAGCCGGTCGAGCAAGGTGCGCGAGAACTCCTTGGCGCCTTGCGGGGTCGGCACGGTCAGCGAGGCGTCGTAGAGCGCTTCGCATGGCTGCGAGCGGATCACCGGGCCGGCGGGGTCGAGCCAGATCAGCCCGGTCGCGACGCCTTGCTGGAACAGGTCCTCGTTCGAGCGGCTGGTCTCGGTGAAATCGGGCTGCTTGATCCAGGCGCGGCTGGCAGCGAGCTCGCCGATCAGCCCGCCCGAGAGCCAGAGAAAGCCGGCGATGGTGACGGTGCCGACCGCCACAGTGGTGACGCTGCGCTTCAGGCCGCGAAAGAGCGGATGGCTCATGGCGTCGCCTCCCGAAGCTCGACCACCAGCGGCCCGAGCACGAAGGGCCCGTTCGGCGGAATGATGCTGGTTCCGGCGGCCTGTGGCTTGCGGCCGCCGAGCAGCCAGATGTCGCCGGCCGATTGCACCGCGACGCCGCCGGGCGCGGCCGCAATGAAGCCGACCGGGTTGTGATCATAGAGATCGTCTAGGCGCTCGACCACACCGGAGCCGAACTGGACGCGCACCGCTTCGCCGAGCCAGTCGAAGGTGCCGTAGCCGCGCGAGGACTGGTCCGGGCCGAAGGCAATCGCGGTCTGTTCGCGCGGCAGGCCGATATAGCCGAACTCGCCATCCTCCAGCATCAGCAGCGAGCGGCGGCGCCCGTCGAAGCTCATGCTCTCGGCGCGGAACTCGCCGCCGACGCGGCTATAGCGCAGTTCGCGCCGGTCGTAGCGGCGGGCGTCGCGGCCCTGCACGACGATGCTGTCGCGCTGGGCCAGCATGGCCGACGACATCAATCGTCCGCCATGGCTGCGCTCGACCCAGTAGCGCGCCATGCGCTTTCCGCCGAAATTCTCGGGGATGGCGAGGCCGACCACGGCGAGATGCGGGCCCTTGGGTGGCTGCGCCTGCAGGCGGCTCGGCCGGCGGTCGAGCGTGACGTCGACGAGCCCGAGCGAGACGCGGCCGACCTGCGGGCGCACACCGAGGATTTCGAAGCGGGCATCGACATTGCCGCCGGGCAGCGCCAGCGTCTCGACCTGGATCGCCTGGGCCCGCGCTTCCGGCGTCTGCGGCAAAGCGGTGAGCAGCGGCAGGCCGCCGGCATCGCGGGCGGAGGCGTCGACCGGAAAGCGCCCGAGGAAGAAGATCGTGCCGCCGGGCAGGTCGGGATGCACCGCCGGCGTCAGCATCTCGCTGCGCGAGAAGGCGAAACGGGCCTGGCCGGAATAGAGCCCACCCGGCGTGTTGACGCCGATGATCGGCTGGCCGATCGCGGTCTGCGCATCCTGCCGGATCACCACCTCGCCATGCGGCAGCCGGTTGTCGGCCGGCGGAGCGTAGACGCCATGGCCGAGATAGACCGCGACCGGCGCGGTCGCGTGCAGGCTCTGCTCGACATGGACGGTGACGCCGATGTCGGGATCGATCACGTCGCGGAAGCGCTGCTCGATCCGGTCGGCGAGGAAGCGGCCGAGTTCCTGGGCGCCGGGTAGCGCTTCGGCGGTCAGCACCACCAGCGAGGTGAAGGGCACGTCGATCGGCTGCGGGCCGCTGCCGCCATCGGTCAGCGCGATGCTGCGATGGCGATCGATCAGGTCTTCCAGCGAGGCCTTGCCGTCCTTGGTCGGTTGCCCGCCCGCCATCAGGCTGAAGACCGGCTTGCGCCAGAGATTCTCGATGCCGGGCATGGCCTCGCCTGGCTCGCCGGCGACGGCGCGCAGGCTGGTCAGCCGCCGCGGGTCGTGCATCACCAGGTCCATGAGATCGGGCAGGGCCATGGCGTCAGCTCACTCGGGCGAAAAAGTCGGGATAGAAATACGGTCGCGACGAGGCGGGCCGAGCCCGCCTTTGTGAACGCCAGAGCCGTTTTCGCGTGCGGGCCATGACGATCCTGCGATCCTAATAGATGCGCGAGACGCGGTCGTGCTCGATCCGCCAGCAGGCTTCCCAGCCCTCATTGGCGGCGACCACCGTGACCTTGCGGCTCGAGGGCGACAGCACCTCGCTGATGATCTCGCAGACGCCGAAGCCGTCTAGCCCTTCCCGGTGTGCCTCGACGATGGAATCGCCCTCGAGCAGCACCATCGGCTCCTGTCCGTCGAGCAATGGGCGCAGGCGCGCCAGCGCTTTCCCTTGCGGATCGAGCCCCGGGATCGTGCGCACGAACTGGAAGCGGCGGCCGAGATTGGCGCGCCCGCCAAGGCTCGGTGCGGTCTCGTCATGCTCGGCATGGACACGCGCACCCGAGGCGATGTCGTAGCCGAGGTAATGGATGCGCTCGGCCGCGAATTCGGTGCGTAGGCCGGTGGCGCCGAGATCGCGCATCTGCACTGCCATCGCGGCGATGCCGAGCGGGTTCTTGTGCTGCACGGTGCTGCCGGCCATGTCGCCCTCGATGCCGAGGATCGCCGCGCCTGCGATCACCGCCTTCTTCATCGCCGCCGGCGAGAACGGCCGCTCGAACGGGAAGGCGGCCCGGCTGGCCTCGGCCTCGACCGCGATCGCCTCGAAGATCGGCGGCCAGAGCGCGGCGCGCCCGGTCGGCACCATGATCACGGTCGGCCGGCGCACCGGATTCGGGCCGGCGGCGCGGGCGAGGCGCGGCAGCATGCCGCCGAGCACGGCGCCGATTTCGGCCAGGCGCTGCGAGGCCTCGCCGGCACCTTTCTCCAGCGCAGCGCGCGAGAGCTTGAGCACGAGACGGCAGGTGCCGGCCTTGTCGGGACTGTCGAGCACAAGCCGCAGACCCGGCCTGGATGCCGCCTCCGCCAGCTTCGGCTCGTTCTGGGCGACATAGAGGCCGGCCGGTCCGCCGTCCGGCCTCACCTCGGCGAGGATGAGGTCGAACGTCTCATCGGCCGCATCCGCATCCCAACGATAGCGCGCCGAGGAGGCCTGCGCCTTCTCGCTCAGATGGTTGGCAAGGCGCGCCTTGGCCTGTTTCACCGCATTGCGCAGCCAGCCGCGTGCCGCCAGCGCGGCCGCGTCCTCGCGCTGGATCGCGCGGGCGAGCGAGGCTTCGGCGAAGGCAGGCTGCCAATGGGCGTCCTGCCCCTCCATCGCCCGGTCGATCAGCGTCGCGGCGATGCCGGTCAGTGCCTCGTCGATCAGGTCGCCGCCGACAGGCAGGCCGAAGGTCGCGAGCGTCGAATGGTTCAGCCGGTCGCCATCGCGACGTAGAGACGCGAGCGCGACGTCGCTGGTGCCGCCGCCGATGTCGAGCGTGATGAGCAGCGCCTCACCCATGTCCGGCACGGCGGCGCGCACCTCCGGCAGGCTGGCGACATAGCGTGCGGCCGCGACCGCTTCGGGTACGGTGACGGCGGCGTCGGGGAAGCTGGTCGTGCCGGGAAAGAGGCGTTCCAGCCGCTGAGAGAAGAGTTCGAGCGCGGCGCGGTAGCGCGAGGCGATCTCGTCGCCGATACCGCTCGGGCAGGAGACCAGGATGCGCGGCACCACCGGGGGCGGCGCCTGGTCCTCGACCCGCAGGCGATCCTCGCCGAGACGCAGCACATAGAGGTCGACGAGCTCGTCGAGCACATCGGCGACCAGTGGCGCGATCTCGACGGTGTTGGTGGCGACGACCCGGTCGGCCGCGGCGTCGTAGCGGTGCACCGGCTCATTCAGAGTCAGCGAGACCGCGCCGGAGGTCAGCGCGTGCTTCAGCGAGTCGATCCGCTTGCCACCTTCGGGCAGACCGGCCTGCGGCGGTGGGGCAGGGGCGGAGACGTCGTAACGCCGCGAAAATGCTTTCAGCCGTCGCGCGACGCTCGCGCGGTCCGAGCCGATCAGAGCGAGGTCCGGTAGGCTATGCGGCGCGTGGTCGGCGCGCAGATTGTTGCCGGAATCGAGCCCGACATGGCTCGGGATCAGCGGCGCAGCGCCGGCATCCTGCAAGGTTGCTTCGCCATGGCGCGGGTCGACATGGGCGGCGAGCCAGGTTCCGAGGGCCAGCGGCCTGATCTCGGTGGCGCGGCCGGCGGCACGCGGCGCGCCGGACCAGATCGAGGTGGCGGAGGCCCCGAGATCGATGCAGATCGGCAGGCGGTGGACGCGGCGGCTATAGCGCAGCGGCAGGCTCGCCTGCGCAAAGGCCTGGCCGCCCTCGTCGCCGGACTTGATCGCGAGCGAGACCGTGATCTCACCGCGCAGCACATTGGCGCCGCTGGTGCGCACGGCACGCGACAGGGTCGAGGTCAGGTTCTGCATCGGCACGACGGCGCGGCCGCGCCGGCCGAAATCGCCCTCGCGCACGATCTCGAGCGGGAACGATGTCGATGGCTCGGCGATCTCGCTCTCGCCCATGCGGCTGGTGACCTCGACCGTCAGCGGCGCGGTCCGGGTCAGCGGCCAGCGGCGCAGGTCGATCACCAGCCCGTCGCAGCGCACGATCGAGGTCTCGTCGTCCGGGTCGACCTCGGCATTGAGCCCGCCGGCGATCTCGAACTGCGCGTTGCCGCCGAGCGGGCAGGTGAAATGCTGTCCCGCGATGGTCAGCGCGACCTCGCCGCGGTTCTGGCTGCGGATCGGCACCGAGCGCGCTTCGAGCGCGCTCGACCACGGCTTGGCCGGGCCGTCCGGATCATGGCCGGCGCCGTCTTGACCGACCCAGCCGCCGAGCTTGGCGGTCAGCCTCACCTGCAGCGGCGCTTTTGGATTGGCCTGGATCGTCTCGTCGACAAAATCGAGCACGGCATCGCGCGTCAGGGTCACGTCGAGGCGCACTTCCTGACCGGCCAGCGCCGGCGCATCGGCGAGCCAGATCAGGTGCCGGCTGGTCGCGGTGCCGGTGTCCGGAAAGCGCCTGAGCGAGACCGAATGATCCATCGGCGCAGCGACGCCGAGCGAGAGATGCTGCGCCCTGAGGCCAAAGCAGCTCGCCTCGAGGGTCAGCCCGCGCCGGCCTTCGAGCACGATGTCCCTGGGGATATCGATGGCGATCTGGCCGATCGCGAGCAGCTTGCCGGCGTGCAGGGAATCCAGGTCGATCTCGACCGGCTCGATCCGCCATTCCGGCTGCGAGGCGCCGGCAAGCGCGGCGACCTTGAGGAGGCGTCGCGGCGAGGCGCGGGTGCCGCTCGCCGTCTCGACGATGGTGGAGAACGCGATCTCGATGCTGGCGTCGCCGTCGACATCGACCTGGGCTCGATGGTTCGCCACGGCGCGCATCACCGCCTCGCGGCGCAGGCCCAGCACGAGGCGCTCGCCAGCCCGGACCGCGGCCTTGTCGAGCAAAGCATTACCTTGCAGCCAGCCGATATCGATACCGCTGGCGAGGCTGGGCGTATGCGAGACCAGCGAGACCGTTACCGCCTTGACCATGTCTTCCGGCGCCTCGAAGGCGAGGAGGTCGATCAAGTCGCCGCTACGGTCGAGCGCAATGGTCGCGGCAAAGCTCCCGAGCCGGGTCTCGAGGTTGTAGCAGGGCAAGCTGGTCATGCGTCCTGCCTCGAAGCGGTGGCCGCGGCGTCGCCGGCAAGCGCAATGCCCCAGTGATGATCGAGGCCGGTCAATGCGGCGGCCGCGGCGAGATAGCGCGGCAGCATGTCGCCCGCACCGGCCCGGAGCCGGCGATAGGCGGCGCCGAAGCTGGTATCTTGGGGGTTAGCGAGCGCTCGGCCGGCGAAAGGCACCTCGGCGAAGGCGGCGTCGGCTTCGCACAGCACCATTTGCGCCAACAGCAGCCGGCTATAGCTTTCGAGCGTCATGCGCAGCGCCTGGCCGCGGCTCGTGGCTTCGCCCGCGGGACCGAGTAAGGCATCGATCTGTGCCGAGAGACCGGCCAGAGCCGGAGCGAGACTCTCGACATGCGCCAGAGAGCCGGCGAAATGGCGGCTCGTTGCCGTGAGACGCTCGGCGCCGCGCACGGGATCGCCGCCGCTATGGGCGCGCGCGGCGAGGTCCGGATACCCGGCCACCTGTTCCCAACCCCGAATGAGATCGGCGGTTGCGAGCGCCTGCTCGACCTCGCGCCGCAAGCCGGCGAAATGGCCATGCAGCAGGACGATCTCGCCCGGCGTCAGCTCACCGAGTCGTCGGGCCAGCTCGTCGGTGATCGCCGCCGACTGGCTCGCTTGCTGCGCGGCCTCGCCAAGCTCGCTGCGCATGCGAGCGACCGCTTCGAGGCCTGGTGCCGGCTGCCGCGGTGGCTGCCGCCGCAGGTTGAGCAGCAGGGTATCGAGCGGCGAGAGCCGGCGCTGGCCACTGCGCGTGGCGGCGTCCGCCACCGCCTCTTCGACTTCGGTTACGAGGCCGGCGTCGAGCCAGCTCTGATGAGCGCTCGCGGCAACATCGTGCAGCAGGCGCATCGCCCGCCGATCGTGGCCGGCCAATGCCATAGCCTCGCGGGCGAGCACTTGCGGGAGATTGGGGTCCTCGTACCAGGCAAGCAGCCGCTCTATCGCCGCCTCTTCGCGGGCAGTACCGGGCAGGGGCAAAGCGAGGCGGACGGCGCAGGCGCGTCTTGCCAGCTGCGGCTGTGTAATCCCCCGCAGCAGCATGGCGATCTGTTCGTCGAGCGTGCGTTCGCCGAGCTCGTCCGTCCGCGACGGATCGATACCCGCGGTCGCGGCAAGCGCATCGAGCAGACTTGCCGGCGCGGCGTCCTTGGCCCGCGCATCGAGCCGCGCGAGCTGCCCGACAGGCGCTGATGCAGCACGTCCGGCGATCTCATCGAGCATGGCGGCGAGGCGCGCCGGCTGGAGAGCGCTCGTGGCGCGCCATAGCCCCTCGGCCAGCCGGCCTGCGGCGAGCGCAAGATCATCATGCAGCGGTACGCTCGCGCCGGCCTCTGCGACGACCAGGGCGTTGCCGCCGCTTGCACCAAGCGTCAATCCGGTCGCGGTCGAGGCGGCATAGCCCTGGCGGTGCGAGGTCACGGCGAACGCCCCGTCCTGCCAGCGCAACGTCATTGGCGTGCCGCTGATCGTCTCGCCCTCGCCAGTCCAGGTCAGCTGGCGGCGCGGCGCGGCGAAGACGATGATTTCGTCACCCTCGACCCAATCGGGGAGCGCGATACCGGCGCTGCCGTCGGGTCGGGCCTGTGGGCGGATCAGGCGAAAGCCGCGGCGCAGCGCGGCAAGACGGCCGAGGCCGGTCGCATCGACGTCGCGCTGGTCGGTGAGCGAAGCGGCGAGCAGGTCGAGTTCGGTCTCGATGGCGAGCCGAAGTTCCTGATCGATCTGGCCCAGCGCCTGCCTGGCCTCGCGCATCGCTGCCGGCAGATGCGCGACCAGAATCACTTCGGATGCAATCTGCGCATCGTCGCCGCTGAACGAGAGTGCCAGACCGTCTGCCGGGCCGCTACGGATTGCGGTCATCTTTGTCAGAGCGGCCCGCTCATCCTCAGGGTTGAGGAAGGGGCCAACCAACAGGCGAAAGCCTTCCGTCTCCGGGCCGCTGGCCTGGTTGAAGCCGGAAGCCAGAAGCTCGGCTTGCGTCTGGGCGCCGGCCAACTCGTCCTGCAGCACGAGTGCGCCGTCGGTCTCGCGATGCACCTGCACGAGCGAAAGGCCGAGCGAGCGCCGGTCGGCTTCGTTGAGCGAAAGCCTTTCGTCGAGCTGGGCGGGAACCGTGGTCAGTCGGCCGTCTGCGGTGAGCGTCACGGCATGAAGGGCTCGGCTTCCCGTGGGTAGCTTGCCGTGCAGCGGCGTGGTCCCTGCGTCGGCGGCAGCGATCAGGCTGATACGTCCTCCGGCCTCCTCGGCCGCCAGGAAACGGATCGGGGCGCTTTGTCGCCAGATCGCGGCGACATGGCGCGACCCGTCCCAGATGATAGCGACAGGCGCCACGGAGGAAGTCACGAAAACAGGCTCCGCGAAAGACGAATGAGGCGGGATGACGCGAGGCGACCTTGCGCGATGGTCCGACGTCTTGCAAGAGATGCACCGGGCCCAACTTTCGGTGTGCGGGCCTGATCTTGTGGCCGGCTGGCCGCAACTTTGGAGACCTGCAGGGCCGGCTTGCCGGAAAGGCGGGGGTGGATGCTGACACGGAGCGGGAAGCGATGACGGCAGAAACGGTTTGCTTTGCCGCTTTGCCGGCTGCCTTGCCGGTCACGCTCGCCCAGGCCACTGCCGGCCAAGACGTGACGGCTCGTGCGCTGGCGCTGTCGGATGCCTCGGATGGGTCGCCGCACACGATTGCGGCAAGCTTCCTCGCGCCGCGCCTGCTGCCGCGCCTGTTCCGTGATTCGGGTCAGGCCACCTCGGAGGCGCAGGCGGCACTGACGAGCGCCGAGAAGCTGATCGTCCTGCTGCCGGCCGGCCGTTATGACGATGGTGTCTGGGCCCCGATCATCGAGCGCATCCTGCTCGGCCTCGATGCAGCTGCGACGCGTCCGCGCGAGATTGTTTTCGCCTGGAGCGGGCTCGAACCCTTCCTTGCCCCCTTCGGACGCCGTGCGCAGGATGTCTGGAGCGATCCGCGCCTCGTCCCGGCACTGCTCGGCGTGCTGGAACGCTCCGCCCGCTCCCTCACCTCCGTGCTTGACGCGGCCAAGGACGTTCGCCACGGCCTGATCAGGTTCGAGTCTGCCGGCGACGGAACGGGGTCGGCGCAGGCGACGCTCGCGCTGGCCTGAACGCATAGGCGGGCGACTACTTCCAGACCAAGGCGTTGGCGAGGTCGCGCCGACCGCATTCCAGCGACATCGCGTTGACGGCGGCGCGGTAGCCCTGCAGCGAGTAGACCACATGGGCCGGACGCCCCTCAGGCGTGGTGCCGCTAATCTCTAGCGTCGTGCCTCGATTGTAGCCGGCAACCGCGTCCATATCGAGGATGGGCTGACCGTTCGAGCCTTGCTTCATCGGGCGGATGAAATTGCCGGAGGCGGTCGGGGCGGCATTGAGCCGGCGCATCGCGCTGCCCTCGTTGATCACTGCCTCGAAGGGCGCGCCAGGCTTGTAGTAGCGCTTGTCCTCGATCAGATGCTGGAGATCGTTGGTTCCACCGCTGCTGGTCTGCAACAGGATGAAGGGCGCCTGTTCGCGCCAATAGCGCGGTGTTGCCTCCTGCGCTGCGGTGTAGGCAAAGCAGGTGCGCTGGCCGGTGCGGGGATCCTCGGAGACGCTGGCGTACCAGTCCTGGAAGCGGCGCAGAAGCCTGCCGGGCGCTTCGGGCACCAGCATATCCTTGGTGTCGACCGCACGGGCCCGCAGTTGGAAATCCTGTGCGACGGGGCCGGCACTGCCGACCCGGATCGTGTACTCGCCGGGGCCGAGCTTGTAGCGCCGCAGGTTCGGGCGGCTCGGATTGGCGATGTGGATGGTCTTCATCGGGGCGTTGTTGCGGCCGAGCACGTCGACGGGCACGGTCGGGTGCGGCCCACGGACGCTGCCGGTCGGAATATCGACCTCGACATAGGATTCCTGCACGACCAGGAAGGGGTATTGCTGCAGGGCCCGGCCACCTTCGATGCGGGCATTGATCCGCATCGGCGTCTGGTCGAGCCGCGGCGTCTGGGCCGTCGGGCCGAGCGCGGCCCATTGCTGCATCGTCGGCAACTCGTCGAGCGTGACCAGCCCGTCCTCGGAGACCGGTGTCGTGTTCCGGCGGTTGACACTGACCGAGATCCGGTAGCCCAGCGGGCGCGGGTCGACAGTGACCATGCCTTCCCAGCGCTTGTCCTCGGCGCCGGCGGGGTCATGTGCGATCACCAGCGAGACATGGCGCTCGGCCCGGATTTTGGTCTCTTTCTCCTCGGCATTCTGCTTGCTCAGCGCGCGCCGCAGCTTGTCGGAGAAGAATTCCTGCCAGCCGGGGCTGACGGGCAGGCCGCTCAGCATCCTGACCGAGAGCGTGACGGGGTTGGAGGTGTCGACAGAGGCCGCCCAGACGCCGGCTGCGACCCGGTTGAAGAGCTCGTCGGTCGAGCTGTACTCCTCGCCGATGAAATCCTGCGAGACGGTGAAGGGGTCGAGGCTCGGCGAGCAGCTCTCATAGCCGTTCCAGCCATGCGCGGACAGGTTGAAGCGCGCTGCCGCGCCGACCTTTTGGCCTGACGCCCGGACCTCGATCTGGATCTTGGCGAGCTGTTCCTTGCTATTGCCCGCCATCGGGCTGTCGAGCACCCCGGTATCGACGATGCCCTTGATCGGGTCGATATCGAGCCAGGGCGCCATCGAGACGCCCGGAATGTTCGAGAATGCAGCTCTGATCTGCTGCATGATGTTATTGCCCTGATCAGTCGTGAAGGCGTCACGGGTCGCAGGGCGCGAGGCAATGCCGATGGCGACCGGCAGCTTGAGCTGCGGGCATTGCTGCTGGATGCGCTGCCAGAGGAGCTGGGCGGCGGAGCCGAACGGATTGTACGGGTCGAACCCGGCCATCATCTGCGTTTGCGCCGTAACCCCCACCGGTGATGCCGCCGTAAGGCAGGCAACCGTCAGGCAAAGGGCTCGTTTGGTCAGCGCTCGCGCAGTCATCTCGGTTCGATACTCATGGGGTCCTCCCTCGCAAGCGAGGGAGGACCGGTTCTCGTTTCGCCCGCGGCTCAGATGCCGGAGGCTTCGTTGGTGGCCAGATTGACCTCGACCTGGTCGGTGCCGGCGGCCTTGCCTTCGCGGGTCACGCTGCGCTCGACGACGCGAATGCGCTGGCCCTGGCTGTTGTTGTAGGTGCGGACGGTGCGGGCGCGGACGGTGACGTCCTGGCCGCTCGAATTGCGGAAGCGCTGAACGTTCGAGCCGCCCGAGCGAGCAGCGATGTAGGCGGCTTCGCGAGCACGCTCCTTCTCGATCGCGTCGGCGATGACGAGACCGGCAACGCCGCCGATCAAGGCGCCGATCAGGGCACCGCGGCCGCCGCCGACTGCGCCGCCGATCAGGGCGCCCGCGCCGGCGCCCATCGCGCCGCCCGCGGCGACGCGTTCCTGCGACCCGGTGCAGCCGCCGAGCAGGAGCGCGCCCGCGACGAGGATGGTTCCGGCTTTCATGGTCTTGGCATGCATCACGTCACCCCAGTAAAAGATTGTTTCCAAAATCCATGGCGCCTGCAATCTGGCAGCTCTTGCATCCGGTAGAGCCAGTTTCGCAAAACCCGGGCAAGACCATACGGCGCCACACCCGGCATCTCTTCCATATTGGCCATTTCTGGGCAAGAGCCAGCGCAGTTTGTGACGATTTCGATAATCTTTAAAATGTTCGCAGACCCGAACCTGCCTCGAAAGCCAACAAAAACCGGGACTGACGGGCTGCCGCGTGATCGCTGCTCCGTCGTGGTGGCCGTCGGCGGCGCGACATCTTTAAAAACCCGAGGTTCATCTTTAATGCTTTTCCGGCAGCTGTGGTTAATTCGCCGCGGTCCGCTGCGTCCTTACCGCGATGAGTGACGTTTCGTCACGCGCATCGGCATCCCGTCACGCGGCCGCAGTGTGATGCGCTGGGTCGGCATTGGCGCCTCCTCGTTCGCATAGTCGAAACGCAGGTGCCGGAGCAGCGTGGCAAGCACGATCACCGCTTCCACCATGGCGAATTGCTGGCCGATGCAGATTCGAGGGCCGGCGCCGAACGGCAGATAGGCATAGCGTGGGATAGCCTCGCGAGCGCCCGGCAGGAAGCGCTCGGGCCGGAAACGGTCGGGCGCCTGCCATAGCGTCTCATGCCGGTGCAGGAGATAGGGCGAGATCACGACCAGCGCACCCTTCGGGATGACGCAATGCCCGGCGGCGACATCGTCGGCCAGTGCCGTCCGCGACAGGGACGGAACGGGCGGATAAAGACGCATCGCCTCCTCGATCACCGCGCGGGTGAGAGAAAGGCGCTCGCCGGACAGGGCAGCCGCTGCGAGGTCCTCTCCGGCTGCATCGATTTCGGCCTCGAGCGTGTCGCGCACGTCTGGTGCGAGCGAAACAAGATAGAGCGACCAGGTCAGGGCGTTCGCGGTCGTCTCGTGGCCGGCGCCGATGAAGGTGACGATGTTGGCGCCGACCTCGGCCTCGCTGAGCCCTGTGCCCGTCTCGGGATCGCGCGCGGCGAGCAGCGCGTCGAGTAGGTCGGGCTTTTCTGGCTGCCAGCCGCCGCCCGCATGCAGTGCTTGCCGCTCGGCGATGATCGCCTTGACCTGCGCTTCGAAGAAGGAGATCGCCGGTCGTGCCATCCACCGCCCGACCCGCGGCAGCCAGGCGGGCGCACCGAGCACGTCGAGCGGGTCGATCCGCCCTTGCGTCTCGAAATAGCGCGTCAGGGCCTTGCCGAAAGCGTCGGCACCGCCGGCGATCGCGTTCGAGAACATCGTCTCGGCCAGGATGTCGTAGGTCACGCGCGTCATGTCGGCCGAGATATCGACGATGCGGCCGCTGCGCCGGCGTAGCATGCGGGCGACGGTTCGCTCGGCCGGTGCGACCATGCGCTCGGCCAACGCCGTGACCGAGCGCGGCGTGAACAGCGGCGCCAATGTCCGCCGCGCCCGTTTCCAGACTTCGCCCTCGGCCGTCAGCAAGCCTTCGCCGAGCCCGGGCGCCAGGATGGTGCGCTGGAGATCATCCTTACGGTAGTTGGCTGCGTTCTCGACGAGCACATGCCGGACGACGTCCGGATCGGAGACGACGACGCCGTAGCCGAACAGGCCCTCGCCGGCGACGATCGGCTCGCGGAAATGCCGTGTTCGCCAGATCGTCAACGGGTTGCGGCGCAGGCGCAGCAGCAGTTCGAGCCGGCCGAACTCGCGCTCTTCCGGCACCGGGGCCGGTGGGCGCCGCCGACGGGCTTGCACCGCAGACATGGCAGCATCCGCTGTGATCATGGCTCTCCTCGCGGAGCCGAAGCCGAAGCCGACTAGGTCAGCTCAATCGGAACCAGCTCTGAGGGGAACAATCTCCTGCCGGTTTTAGGCATTCCCAAGGCGCAAGTCGCATGCCAACCCGCTCTGCGATTGTTGCATTGCAGAGAATAATCCACGCAATCTTGTGCAGTGCACAATAAGTGCTATTTTAGGCGTCCAAGGAGCCATTGAGATGCCCGAATACAAGAATCCTCCCCCGCGCGTCCTGCGTCCGCGTGTCGAACTGCCGACCTTGGAAGAGGCGGTGACGGCGGCGCAGTGCATGAGCGATTCGCCGGAGCAGCAGGCCGAGCTCGCCGCCCAGCTGATGGGCGTTCCCGTTGCCGAGGTCGTGCCCTTCATCCGTAAGGCCGCGCACCGCACCACGGTGATGACGCCGAATCGCTCCGTCGTCGTGGTCCGCCGGCCGACTCGGACCTTCTCGCCGCGCCTCGCCGAGGCGATGCGGCGCTGAGCGGCGTCTCTGCCGCTTTCCGAATTTTGAGACGCCGGGAGCCAGAAATGGCTTCCGGCGTTTTGCTTTCCAGACTGCAAAACAGTCCCGTCCGACCTGAAATGCTCAGTTCCGAGCGCCGATCTTGTCGAGGATCGGGCAGTCCGGTCGCTGGTCGCCATGACAATTACTCGCTAGATGGCGCAGCGTCGCCGCCATCGCCTGCAGCGCGGCGGCTTTTTCTTCCAGCTCCGCGACATGCTTGAGTGCGAGCTGTTTCACGTCGGCGCTGGCCCGCGAGCGGTCGCGCCAGAGCGCAAGCAGCGCCCCGGTCTCGTCGACCGAGAAGCCGAGGCTGCGGGCCCGCCGCACGAAGCGCAGCGTATGGACGTTCGGCTCGGTATAGACCCGGTAGCCCGATTGCGAGCGCGCCGGCGGCTCGATCAACCCGATCTGCTCGTAATAGCGGATCATCTTGGCGCTGACGCCGGAGGCTTCGGCGGCTTGTCCGATATTCATCCCATCCTCCCAAAGGCGGTGGCCGGAGCTGCGCCTGACGCTGCCGCAGTGATGTCCTGCCGCACCGCGAAGCGACGCAGCCTGAGCGCGTTGGCGAGCACGCTGACACTGGAGAAGGCCATGGCGAAGCTGGCGAAGACTGGCGACATCAGCACGCCCCAGAGCGGGTAGAGCAGCCCGGCCGCGACCGGGATCAGCAGCACATTGTAGCCGAAGGCCCAGCCGAGATTCTGGCGGATGTTCGCCATCGTCGCCTTGGACAGGCCGATCGCCTCTGGCACGTGGCGCAAATCGCCGGAGATCAACACGATATCGGCGCTCTCGATCGCGATATCGGTGCCGGCACCCATGGCGATGCCGATATCGGCCTGGGCCAGCGCCGGCGCATCGTTGATGCCGTCGCCGACGAAGGCGACCTTGCCGCCACCCGCCTGCAGGCGCTTGACGATCGTGGCCTTGTCGGTCGGCAGCACCTCGGCCTCGACGGCGTCGATGCCGAGCCGGGCCGCGATCGCCTCGGCGGTGGCGCGGTTGTCGCCGGTCACCATGACGATGCGCAGGCCGAGTGCCTTCAGGGCGTCGATCGCGGCTGCCGTGCCCGGCTTGGCCTGGTCGGCCACGGCGACGAGGCCGGCAAGCCTGCCGTCGATCGCGACATAGAGCGGGCTTTCGCCATCGCGCGCGGAGGCCGCAGCCTTGTCGGCGAAGATCGCAGCATCGACGCCACGCTCGACCATCAGCCTGGCCGAGCCGACAAGGACCGCGCGGCCCTCGACCCGGGCCGAGATGCCGAGGCCGGGCTCGGCCGCGAAATCGGCGGCCGGAGCGAGTGCAAGACCGCGCCGCTTCGCTTCCGCGACGATCGCCTCGGCGGAAGGATGTTCCGAGGCACTCTCCGCCGAGGCGGCCACACGCAGTGCTTCCTCCTCGGTGAAGCCCTCGGCAGCGATGAAGCGCGTCACTTCGGGCCGCCCCTTGGTCAGCGTGCCAGTCTTGTCGAAGGCAATGGTCGAAACCTCGCTCAGGCCCTGCAGTGCCGCGCCCTGGCGGAACAGGATGCCGAGCTCGGCGGCGCGGCCGGTGCCGACCATGATCGAGGTCGGGGTGGCCAGGCCCATGGCACAGGGGCAGGCGACGATCAGCACCGCGACGGCATTGACCAGCGCATAGGTCAGTGCGGGCGAGGGGCCGAAGGCGAGCCATGTCGCGAAGGTCAGCAGCGCGACGGCGATCACTGCCGGCACGAACCAGTTGGTGACGCGGTCGACCAGCGCCTGAATCGGCAGCTTGGCGCCCTGCGCCTGCTCGACCATGCGCAGGATCTGGGCGAGCAGCGTGTCGGCGCCGACCTTCTCCGCCCGGAAGCGCAGCGCGCCGTTGCGGTTGATGGTGCCGCCGATCACGCTGGAGCCGACGCTCTTATGGGCGGGTGCCGGCTCGCCCGTTACCATCGCCTCGTCGACATAGGACACGCCCTCGACGACCTCGCCGTCCACCGGGATCTTCTCGCCCGGCCGGACCAGCACGAGATCGCCAACCCGGACATGCTCGATCGCGATCTCGCTCTCGACGCCGTCGCGCAGCACGCGGGCCGAGCGCGCCTGCAACTGGACCAGCCGCTTGATCGCCTCGCTGGTCCGGCCCTTGGCACGGGCCTCGAACCAGCGCCCGAGCAGTATCAGCGTGACGATCACCGCCCCGGTCTCGAAATAGGTGTAGTCCGTGCCGGCCGGCAGCCAGTCCGGCGCGAAGGTCGCGACCACGGAATAGGCATAGGCCGCCCCGGCGCCGAGCATGACCAGCGCGTTCATGTCGGGCGCAGCCCGCATCAGCGCCGGCCAGCCCTTCAGGAAGAAGCGCAGGCCCGGCCCGAACAGAACGATGGTGGTGAGGCCGAAGGCGATGAGCTTCAGCACAAAGGCGTCGACGCGGGCGTAGAGCCAGTGATGGAAGGCTTCGCTCAGATGCGGCCCCATCTCGAGCACCAGCAGCGGCAGCGTCCCCAGTGCCGCGACGACGACTGCGCGACCGAGCGCATTCTGCTCCGCCTCGCGGCGCGCGGCGGCATCGCCGTCGTCGCTGCGCCCTTCGTCGAGCGGCTTGGCCTCGTAGCCGGCGACGCTGACGGCCGCGACGAGTGCCGGCGTGATGCTGCCATCGGCGATCCGGACGGTGGCTCGCTCGGTCGCGAGATTGACTTCGGCGTTGAGCACGCCCGGGACGGCGCGCAGCGCCTTCTCGACCCGGCCGACGCAGGAAGCGCAGGTCATTCCCGAGATCGCAAGGGTGATATCGGTCGCGCCTGGTTCGTAGCCGGCGCCGCGGATCGCTTCGGCCACCGCCTCGGCGCTGCCGCCGGCCAGCGTCACCCGGGCCTTGCCGGTTGCCAGGTTGACTTGAGCCTCGCTGACGCCCGGAACGGCGGAGATCGCCTTTTCCACCCGTCCGACGCAGGACGCGCAGGTCATCCCGTCGACGGGAATATCGATCGTGCTCTGCCCGCTTGCGGGCGCTTCACGCTTCGCATGCATCGTCATGACGCATCACCTTCCTTCTCTCGTTGGAAGATGGCTACACCTTCCCATCATGGGAAGGTCAAGCGGTTACTTTTGTGGATTGCCGCGACGGCTTGGACGGCTTCCTGCCGGGCAGAAACCGGGTGTCGCGAGCCGCCGCCGACGCGTTTGATCGCCGCCGACAGGACCGGTGAAGGACGTGGAACATGGCGGCGGCACTCCGTAAGGCGGGTAAGCAAACGATGGAAGCGGCCGTCACGGCCCTGGACTGGCAGCGGATCGAGAATGAGCTCGACGAGCACGGTGTCGGCTTGACCGGGCCGCTGCTCGATCCAGGCACCTGCGCTGCGCTGAGCGGGCTCTATGCCGAGCCTCGACACTTCCGCAGTCGCATCGTCATGGCGCGTCATGGTTTCGGCCGCGGCGAATACCAGTATTTCGCCTATCCGTTGCCGGATGTGATCGCGGCGCTGCGTCCGCTGATCTATGCCCGCCTCGCGCCGATCGCCAATCGCTGGAATGCGGCGCTCGGCATCGACCAGCGCTATCCGGAGAGGCTCGGCGACTTCCTCGCGCTCTGCCATGCGCAAGGTCAGGAGCGGCCGACGCCGCTGCTGCTGAAATACGGCGCCGGCGACTACAACTGCCTGCACCAAGACCTCTATGGCGACCTGTTCTTCCCGTTCCAGATGGTGATCCTGCTCTCCGAGCCGGACCGGGATTTCACTGGCGGCGAGTTCACTCTGGTCGAGCAGCGCCCGCGCATGCAGTCACGGCCCGAGGTGGTGCCGCTGCGACAGGGCGAGGCTGCGATCTTCGCCGTGCAGCACCGGCCGGTACAGGGGACGCGCGGGGCCTATCGCGTCAATCTGCGCCATGGCGTCAGTCGGGTGCGTTCGGGCGAGCGCTATACGACCGGGCTGATCTTCCACGATGCGCGTTGAAATAGCCGTCAGGGTGCCTTGAACTTCAGGCTGCGAAGGATCGCGCCCAGTGCCGGCTCGTCGACGAGGTCGGCTGCATCGGCCTGGGTGAACCATTGGCAGCGGCGCTGTTCCTGTTCGGGCCAGGTCGGAAGCTGGTCCTTCACCGCGAGCAGATAGAGCCTGACCTTGCACAGCACGAAATCGCGCGCGCGCCGTTTCCAGTAGATGTAGCGACCAACGGGCTTCTTGCCGACCTCGCCGATGAGGCCGGCTTCCTCCATGGCTTCGCGCGCCGCGGCTTCATGGCCTTTTAGCCCGCGGATCGGCCAGCCTTTCGGCACGATCCAGCGCTGCGTCTCCCGCGTCGTCACCAGCATGATCTCGACGATGCCATCCGGCCTGTGCCGGTACGGTATGGCGCCGATCTGCACCTTCGGCTCTGCCGCCCGCTTGCCGGCTGCCGCCTTTGCCACTCTTGCCGACCTCCACGTCGCCTGCCCAAGCGGCAGCATATGGTGATTCGCATATGAACTCGCCAGTGGATTGTATAGCCGGCAATTCTTCTCCGGCTTCGGGCGGCCGCCGAGTGCGCTCGCCGTCGCGTGGGTGGCGCTGATGACTATCCGCCCCGCCCGCCTCGCGAAATGGTGATCCGGACGATCCGGGCTTGCGCCACTTGGTTGTCGAGGTCCGGGAGCGGGCGAGGTCTGCGCGCCTCGCCTGCGTTCACATCTTCTTGCCGTCCTTGCCGTATTGCTTGAGAAAGGCGGTGAGATCCGCGATTTCCTTCTCGTTCTTGATGCCGGCGAAGACCATCTTGGTGCCGGGGATCTTGGCCCTGGGATCCTTGATGTAGTCGGCGAAGACGGCCTCGTCCCAGGTGATGTTGGCGCCCTTGTTGGCGGTCGAATAGCTGTAGCCCTCGACCTCGCCGGTATGGCGGCCGAACAGCCCGTTAAGCTGCGGGCCGACCAGGTTCTTGGCGCCTTCGCCGATCTGGTGGCAGGCGCGGCACTTGTTCCAGGAGCGTTCGCCGGCGGAGATGTCCTGCGCTGAGGCGGGGGAAGCGGCAATCGCGGTGAGGGCAAGCAGGGTGGCGCTGGCGATCAGTCTCATCGGGTCGTCCTTCTTCGACTTAGACGCCTTCTGAGATAGCGCGGCCTACCCGGTTGGATACGGGGCAGTTCGTCGCGGTGGTCGCTAACAGCCGCTACAGGGCCCCGATCCACTCGGCCACGTTGGCGGTGAAGGCATCCGGGCGGGAGATCGGGAAGAAGTGCCCGCCTGAATCGAGCAGCGTCTTGCGTGCCCCGGGCATGGCGGCCGCGAGCTCCTCCTGCAGGAAGGCGGGTACGATCATGTCGTCGCGGGTGCCGAGGATCAGCGTCGGCACGTCGATCTCGCCGGCCCAACTCGATCCGTCGAAGGAGCGCAGCGCGTCGATGCGCTCGCGCACGATCTGCTTCGCCTCCGGGGTTTCCGGTGCCGTCGCGACCGCCGTCTCGTAGACGCTCCAATGCGCTTCGAGCCAGGTCGGTGGATAGGTCATCAGCGCTGCAGTCGCCGCATAGGCGCGCGGATGCTGGTCGAGGATGGCAAGGCGGGTCTCGAACAGCGCGGTCATATAGCGGTTCTGCTTCAACCAGCCGCCGCTGATGATCAGCCCGTCGAGCCGCTCCGGCGCCTGGCGTGCCAGAGACAGGCCGATGCAGCCGCCGGTCGAGTGGCCGAGGACGGTGGCGCGTTCGATGCCAGCGGCATCGAGCACGGCGAGGCAGTCACGCGCCAACTGATCGATCGTGCAGGGCGCGCTGCCGCGGTCGCTGGCGCCGATCCCGCGCTGATCGAAGCGCAGCACCTTGAAGGAGCGCGCGAGCGTCGCGGCATTGTCGTCCCAGAAGGCGGCGCTGCCGGCGAGCCCGCTGACCAGCAGCAGCGGTCGACCCTGGCCCTGCGACAGCGCGCGCAACATGGCGCCATCAGGCAGTTTCACCTGAAATTCGCCATCGATCTCGGTCGGCCTGGCCGCGCCGGCGGTGGTTCCATCAGGAGCGTCGTGCTGGTGCCGTCGCGCTTGTGTCATGGCTGCATATCCTTTGGCGCGGGAAGGCTGGGTGGCTGTCCGGGAGTGAGGGCGCGATCGTCCGGCGCCGCTATTCCCGGCGCATTGATCTGGATCACACGGATGGTGTGCCGCTGCGGCCCGGATGCGGGCCCCAACCGGACGGTCTTGCTGGCGGCTTGCCCTGCCATGCCGACCTCCCTTGCGTTTCCCTGGTCAACGATCATGCCGGGAGAAGCGCTGTGTCCAGCCGCCTTTCCTCATGGCGGCATTGGCTTAGACGCAGATCGGGCTATCAGGAAAGAGCGCTGTCATGCGCTGTGCGCATGCGGACGCCGACTACAGGCAGTTGACCCAGAGCACGCGGGTGACGCCGTCGTGCTGGTTGGCGAAGCGATGCGGGCGCGAGGAGAGGAAGCGGAAGCTGTCGCCCTCGCGCATGACCCAGCTCTCGTTCTCGACATTGAGCAGCATGGTGCCGCTGAGTACGAGGCCGGCTTCCTCGCCATTATGGATGTAGTGCTCGTCGCCGGTGCTGGCGCCGGGCTCCATCTCGACGATGAAGAGGTTGAGCTTCGCGCCCTCCGCCTGCGGCGTCAGCAATTGCTTGCGGATACCGGAGCGCCAGAGCTGCAATTCGCCACGATCCGATTGGCGGACGATGGTCGCGGTCGGGTCGGCGCGCCGTGTGTCGGTGGGGAAGAGCTCGGAGATCGCAGTACCGAGCGCGTCGGCGACGGCAGCGAGCACGCGCAGCGTTGGCGAGGACAAGCCGCGCTCGATCTGGCTGAGGAAGCCGATCGACAGCCCGGTGCGGCTCGCAAGCTCCTCCAGCGACAGCCGGCGGGCGCGCCGGAGTTGGCGCAGCCGCGCTCCGATCTCGCGGTCGACATGCAGATGCGGCAGGTCGGTGGCAGGCAGGCTCATCGCGATTCCTTCATGGCCTATTTCATGTGCATGAAAATCGCTTGCCGGCAAGATCGTCCTATGCTCGTATCTTCATGCTCATGAAAATACGAGCCGGCGCCTGACCGGGCGTACGGACAAATGAGGGGACATTGCCATGGAACGCCGGACCTTCCTGACCCTATTGGCTGGAGGCGCTGTCGCCGCTTCCGTATCGCCGGCCGTCGCTCAATCCGTCCTCAAGGTCGGCTCGACGCCGACCGGCATGCCGTTCACCTTCCTCGATACCAAGACCAACACGATCGAAGGCGTCATGGTCGACCTGGTCAAGGCGATTGCCGCGGCTTCGGACCTGAAGGTCGAAGTCGAGGGCATGCAATTTTCGACGCTGGTCGCCTCGCTCACCTCGAGCAAGATCGATCTGATCTCGGCGGCAATGTACATCACCCCGGCCCGCAAGGAGGTGATCGACTTCTCCGATCCGATCTACACCTATGGTGAGGGCCTGCTGGTCCCGGCCGCGGACAAGAAGGATTATGTCGAACTCGCCGACATGAAGGGCTACACGGTTGGTGCCCAGATCGGCACCGCCTATGTCGAGGCGCTGCAGAAGACCGGCCTATTCCCCGAGGTGAAGCTCTACAAGACCTCGCCGGACATCCTCGCAGACGTCAATGCCGGCCGCGTCCAGGCCGCTTTCGCCGACGCGCCGATCATGGCCTACACGCTGAAGCAGGGACAGTTTCCGAATGTCCGGCTGGTCAAGTCCTACAAGCCCATCATCACCGGCTCGGTCGGCATCGGCGTGCGCAAGAGCGACGGCGAACTGCTCAAGAAGGTCAATGCTGGCCTCGCCAAGGTCAAATCCGACGGCACGCTCGACAAGATCCTCGCCAAATGGGGACTGGAATAAGCGAATTGGAGACCTGTCGGCCTATGCCGCGGCCGGGTCCAGCGCGATCCGGCTGACGGGCTAAGGCCGATCCATCGCCGCGACCTTCCCGTGACGCCGAGCTCCGATGCAAGTTTTTTTGCGTGATGCCGCCCAGTTCCTGCCCCTGCTGCTTCAGGGGCTGAAATTCACGATCCTGGTGACGCTCGGCTCGCTGGCCTTGTCGACCGCGCTCGGCCTGGTCTGGGCGCTGATGCGCGTCTCGGGCATCAGCTGGCTCGCCTTCGTCGCAAAGGCGGTCGTCAACACGCTGCGCGGCATCCCGATCCTGGTGCAGCTCTTCTACATCTACTTCGTCTTTCCCGAATTCGGCGTGGCGCTCTCGGCATTGCAAGCCTCGATCATCGGCCTTGGCATCGCCTATTCGGCCTATCAGTCCGAGAATTTCCGCGCCGGCATCGAGGCGGTCGATCCCGGCCAGATCGAGGCGGCACAGTCGATCGGCATGGGCTGGGGCATGATGATGCGCCGGGTGATCCTGCCCCAGGCGGTCAAGATCGTGCTGCCGCCCTACGGCAACATCATGATCATGATGCTGAAAGATTCCTCGCAGGCCTCGACCATCACCGTGGCCGAGCTGACCTTGCAGGGCTCGCTGCTGGCGTCGTCGACCTTCAAAAATATGACCGTCTACACGCTGGTGGCGCTGCTCTATCTCTCGATGAGCCTGCCGCTGATCGCCTTCGTCGGCTGGCTGGAACGCCGCTTCGGCAAGGGAGCCAAGCGATGATCGAGCTCTCCGGAGTCACCAAGAGCTTCGGCACCCACCAGGTGCTGAAGGGCATCACGGGGAGCGTCCAGCGCGGCGAGGTCGTCTGCCTGATCGGCCCGTCCGGCTCCGGCAAGTCGACGATCCTGCGCTGCATCAACGGGCTCGAGGCCTATGATGGCGGCTCGATCCTGATCGACGGCGCCAAGGTCGACCGTGCCGATCGCTCGATCGTCGGCATCCGCACCGCGATGGCGATGGTGTTCCAGCGCTTCAACCTGTTCCCGCACCGGACCGCGCTCGAGAACGTCGTCGAGGGGCCGATCCATGTGAAGAAGGAGCCGGCCGCGCAGGCGTTGGAGCGCGGCCGCGACCTGCTCGCCCGCGTCGGCCTCGCCGACAAGTTCGGCGCCTATCCGGCCCAGCTTTCGGGCGGTCAGATGCAGCGCGTCGCCATCGCCCGCGCGCTCGCCATGCAGCCCAAGGCGATCCTGTTCGACGAGCCGACCTCGGCGCTTGATCCAGAATTGGTCGGCGAGGTGCTCGGCGTGATGAAGAGCCTCGCCGAGGAGGGCATGACCATGCTGGTCGTCACCCACGAGATGGGTTTTGCCCGCGAGGTCGCTGACCGCGTGCTCTTTTTGGATGGCGGCGTCATCGTCGAGGAAGGCGCTGCCCGCGAGGTGCTGAGCGCGCCGCGCAATCCGCGCACGCAGGACTTTTTGCGCCGCGTGCTCAAGCCGATCTGAGGACACCGACATGGCCGAGCCCTTTCCGCTGCAGCCCTCGCTCTGGCATGCGACCGCCCCCGCGGCAGCTGAGACGCCGCCGCTCGCGGGCGATGTCCGGGCCGATGTCTGCATCGTCGGCGCTGGCTATGCCGGCCTTTCGACGGCGCTGCATCTCGCGGAAAGCGGCGTCTCGGTCGTCGTGCTGGAAACGCATGAGCCGGGCTGGGGCGCGTCGGGTCGCAATGGCGGGCAGGTCATCCCCGGCATCAAATACGACCCCAGCGAGATCGTCTCCAAATACGGGGCCGAGGCGGGCGAGGCCCTGGTCTCCTTCGTCGGCTCGACGGCCAATCTCGTCTTCGGGCTGATCGAGAAGCACGCCATGGATGTGTCGTATCGCCGCGCCGGCTGGATCCAGGGTGCGCATACGCCGGCCATGGTCGAGACGGTGAAGCGCCGCGCCGAGCAATGGGCTGCGCGCGGCGTATCCGCCCGCTTTCTCGACGCCGATGCCGTCGGTCGTCTGATCGGCACTGATCGCTATCTCGGCGGCTGGCTCGATCCGCGCGGCGGCGGCGTCCAGCCGCTCGCCTATGCCCGCGGCCTTGCCCGGGTGGCGCAGAAGGCTGGCGCCGTGATCCACGGCCAGAGCCCGGTGACGGACTTACGCCGCGATGGCGGCAATTGGGTGGTGCGGACCGCACAGGGCGCGAGCGTGACGGCGCCGCGCGTGGTGATCGCGACCAATGGCTATACCGGCGACCTGATCCCGAAACTGCGCCAGACGGTGATCCGGCCGAACTCCTTCATCGTCGCGACCGAGCCCCTCTCCGACAATCTCGCCGGCACGATCCTGCCCGAGGGCCAAGTCACCTCCGACACCCGCCAGCTCCTGCTCTATTTCCGCAAGGACCACGAAAACCGCCTGCTGATGGGCGGACGCGGCCCCTTCCGCGAGCCGCGCGATGCCGCCGACTGGGCCCATCTCGAGCGTGTCGTCGGCAAGATGTATCCGCAGGCGAAAGGCTTGCGCATCGATTATCGCTGGTGCGGCCGTGTCGCGCTGACCCGAGATTTCCTGCCGCATCTGCACGAGCCGGAGCATGGCCTGCTCGTCGACATCGGCTGCATGGGCCGCGGCATCGGCCTGCAGACGGCGATGGGCAAGGCGATGGCGGAGTATCTGCACAGCGGTGACAGAACACGCCTGCCTTTCCCGGTCGTGCCGATCGCGCCGCTGCCGCTGCACGCGCTGAACGAGCTCTATGTCTCGGCGATCATCGCCTGGTACCGCCTGACCGATGGCGGCATGAAGGACCGCGCCGCTTGACCGGCGCCCGTTCCTGACGCAGGGCGAGGGCATGAGCATCGTCCTCGCCTGCGATCTCGGCGGCACCTCCTTCCGCGCCGCCCTTGTCGATGACACCGGCGCTATCCGCGCCCAGCACGCCATTGCGGGACCGGCGAGCCGCGACGATGCCTCGGGCCGTTCCGAAATCGAGCCGGATGCATGGTGGGACCTGCTGATCGAGGCTTGCTCCGGGCTGGCGGCGGACGCGCCGGCGCTGTTCGAAGCGGTTGAGGCCATCGCGATCTGCGGCGTTACCCGTACCCAGATCTTTCTCAATCGCGATGGCCGGTCCTTGCGCCCTGCCATGACCTGGAAGGACACGCGCTCCGACGCGCTCGCGGCGCGTCTGCGAGATAAGCTCGACCCGGCCCATCAGGAAAGCGCTGCGATCAACGCCTTTCACCCGCTCGCCCGCCTGGCCTGGCTGCGCGAGGAGGAGCCGGAGGCTTTCGGCAAGCTCGCCTGCCTGCTCGAGCCGAAGGATTATCTGAATTTCCGCCTGACTGGCCGGCAGGCCAGCGATCCGGTCTCGATGGCACGGTTGCTGGCAGCGGCGGCTCCGCATGGCCGCCACGATCTGCTGGAGGCGGCCGGCATCCCGGCTGCGATCCTGCCGGGGATGCTGGAGCCATGGGAGCAGGTCGGCCCGATCCAGGTCGATTTGCCCGCTCAGCTCGATCACCTCGCCGGCAAGCCGGTCTTCTGCGCTTCAAATGACACCTGGGCGGCGGTGGTCGGCCTCGGCGCCATGCGCGAGGGTTTCGCCTACAACATCTCCGGCACCACCGAGGTGCTCGGCGTCGTCGGCCGCGAGCCGGCGCGGGCGGAGGGCCTGCTCACCGTCGACTGGCGCGGCCTGTTCCAGCTCGGCGGCCCCAGCCAGACCGGCGCCGACACTGTCTCCTGGCTGCTGGCGCTGCTCGGCCGTGATGGTGCAACGGTAGGGCAGGAGATCGGTGCGCTGCTTGCGGGTCAGCGCCAGCCGCAGCCGCTGCTCTTTCTGCCCTACCTTCAGGGTGAGCGCGTGCCGTATTGGGACCCGTCCTTGCGCGGCGCGCTCATCGGTTTGAACCGCCAGCATGGCCCGACCGATCTCGCCTTCGCCGTGCTGGAAGGCGTCGCCTGCCTCAACCGCATCGTGCTGGAGCGGGCCGAAGCTGCGCTTGGTCGCGCGGCGACCGAAATCCGCTTTGGTGGCGGCGCTGCGGCAAACCCTGTCTGGAGCCAGATCAAGGCCGATCTCTGCGGCCGGCCGGTGGTCGTCGCGGCCTCGAAGGAGCCGGGCCTACTCGGCGCGGCGATCGTCGCCTTCGCAGGCCTTGGCCATTTCGCCTCACTTGCCGAAGCACAGCAGAAGCTCGTCACGGTCGCGCGTCGTTTCGAGCCCGACCCCACTCGCAAGCCGGCCTACGATGCGCTCTTTGCCCTGTTCCGCCAGGCCGAGGACGCGCTGGCGCCGATCTCGCGCGATCTCGTCATCGCTGCGCAGGAGGGAGGGCCGCTCGCCGGTCTCGCGCGCCATGCGTCTGCGACCGCGAGCCTGCACGCCGATTGACGTTGCGGCTGAGGCGCTTGCACCTTACCCAGATGGAACCAATCTCCAGAGAGAGGTCCATGCCGCGTTCCTGCCGCGTCGTCGCGTTTCGTCTCTTCCCAGTCGTTGGCAGGGCCGGTTGATGCCGAAGCCCGTCACCCTGATCACCGGCGCCTCAGGCGGGATCGGCGGCGCGCTTGCGATGACGCTGGCTCCCGGACACCGGCTCGTCCTCTCCGGATTGGAAGCCAGCCCTCTCGTCGAGCTCGCCGATAGGCTTCAGGCCGAAGGCGCCGAGGTTGCTGCCATGACCGGCGATGTCCGCGACCGCGATCTCGCCGGAGCGCTGGTCGAGCTCGCGGTCGAGCGCTTCGGCCGGCTCGACAATCTGGTGACCGGCGCCGGGGCTTCGCGGCCGGTGCCGATGGTCGAGATGGAAGACGATGAGTGGGACAAGCTCGTCGACATCAACCTCTCCGCCGTGTTCCGCGTCTCGAAGGCGGCCGCCCGGCAGATGATCGAACAGGGCGAGGGCGGCGCCATCGTCCACATCTCCTCGATCGCCCATAGCAATGGCGGCGCGAACCTCGCCTATGGCTCGGCCAAGGGCGGCGTCGCGACGCTGACCTACGGCATGGCCCAGCAGCTCGGCCGCCACGGCGTCCGCGTCAACGCGGTCGCGCCGGGGATCATCGACACGCCGATGGTGCGCGGCGGCTTTGCCAAGCAGTTCAACGCATTGGTGGAGGGCGCCTCGCAGCGCACCCCGCTAGGGCGACTTGGCCGGCCCGAGGATGTCGCCGGCGTCATCGCCTTCCTGCTCTCGCCGGCGGCGGCCTTCGTCACCGGCGCGCTGATCCCGGTCACCGGCGGCATCGAGATCCTCTCGCCGATCTCGGCGATCGCCAAGGGAACGGCCTGAATGCGCGAGATCATCGGCCGCTACGGCACCGCACTCGCCGGCCTCGCCCTGATCGTCTTCTTCGTCGCCTTCGCGCCGAACTTCGCCACGACGATGAACATCGTCAACGTGCTGAAGGATACGAGCTTCCTCGCCATCCTGGCGCTCGGCTTCGCGCTTGCCTTCACCGTCGCCGAGCTCGATCTCTCGATCGCCGAGATGGCGAGCCTGTCCGCCGTGGTCTGCGGCTGGCTGGTCCAGCTGCAATATCCGCCGCTGGTCGCGGTCCTGGCTGCCTTGTCGGTCGGCGTGCTGCTCGGCGGGCTCAACGGCTACGGCGTCACCGTGCTGCGCATCCCCTCGCTGATCATGACGCTCGGCACGGCCGCCATCGCCAAGGGCTTCGCCTTCATGATCACCCAGGGTGTCGCCTTCGTCGGCCGCTGGCCGGTGAGCTTCACCGGGCTGGCGCGCGGCTACACCTTCGGCATCCCCAATCTCGTGCTCTGGCTGACGGGCGTCACCCTCTTCGCCTGGGGCCTGGTCAAATGGACCCGCACCGGCGCCCATATGGTCGCGACCGGCGAGGCCGACGAGGCGGCGCGGCTCTCCGGCATCGCCACCGGCAGGATGAAGCGCATCGGCCTGCTGTTGTCGGGCCTCCTCGCTGCGATCACCGCCGTGCTGCTTGCCGCCAACCTGTCTTCGGCTGCGCCGAACATGGCGGGCGACTACCTGCTCTACGCCATTGCCGCCGTGCTGCTCGGCATGACCATGTTCGAGCCGGGCAAGCCCAACGTGCCCGGCACCGTCTTCGCAGCACTGGTGCTCAAGGTGCTCGGCAACGGCTTGGTGCTGCTCGGCGCGCCCTATTACGTTCAGGATATCGTTCTCGGCGTCATCATCATCGGCTCGGTCGCCTTCTCGGCCAGTGCGATGAAGAAGGCGGCGTTCAAGGTCTAAAAGCTCACAATACAACGAGGGGAGAGGTCGTCATGGTCGGTTTGAGGAAGGTTCTGCTGGCGGCTGCTGCCGTCGTCGCGATGGCTCAGGGCGCGCAGGCCTTCGAGCTCGGCGTCATCGGCTTCCAGTTCTCATCGGAGACGCATGCCCGCGTCGCCAATGCCGCGGCTGCCGCGGCCAAGGCCAAGGGCTGGAACGTCACGCTGCTGAACTCGGAGGGCGCGCTGCCCAAGCATGCCGAGCAGTTCGACGCGCTGATCGCCAAGAAGGTCGACGCGATCATCATCGCCATGGGCAAGCCGGTCGAGGCCGACGCCCAGTTCAAGGCGGCCAAGGATGCCAAGATCCCGGTGATCACCGTGCAGTCGGGCTCGAGCCCGCATGCGCTCTTCGACATCCAGACCAACGAATACAAGGTCGGCGCCGAGGCTGCGCTCTATCTGCTCGGCCAGCTCGGCTATCAGGGCAACATCGTCACCGCCCGCTTCGACCTCAACGTCGCCTCGCGCATTCGCGGCAAGCTGCTCGACAACGTGCTCTCCGAAAACCAGGCGGTGAAGGAGCTCGGCAAGTTCTCGATGGCCCGTACCCAGAGCTGGCGCGACGATGTCCGCGCCGGCATGCAGGCGCTGCTGCTGCAGAACCAGGGCAAGATCAACGGCATCTGGGCCTCGTTCGACGGTCAGGCCTACATCATCGACGACCTCCTGCAGGCGCAGGGTGTGAAGAAGGGCCAGATCCCGCTGGTCTCGGTCGATGGCGGCAAGGAGACCTATGCCCGCATCGCCGACCCCGCCTCGACCTTCATGGCGACCGTCTCGATCCCATTCGAGGAAATGGGCAAGCAGGCGGTCGACGCCATCCAGGCGATCGTCGTCGAGAAGAAGCCGAAAGAGACCATCGCCGCTGGTCCCTATCTCTTCACCGACGCCGTGCTGGTCGACAAGAACAATGTCCAGCAGTTCCTGAAGTGAGCCTGGTGACCGCCACACCCATCCTCTCCCTCCGCGGCATCGGCAAGAGCTACGGCCCGGTTGTGGCGGTACGCGAGGTCGACCTCGACATCTTTGCCGGCGAGGTCGTCGCCATCTGCGGCGACAACGGCGCCGGCAAGTCGAGCCTGATCAAGGTGGTGTCCGGCGCCGAGGAAGCGACCTCGGGCACTGTTCACATGCGTGGCAAGGAGGTCGTCTTCGCCTCGCCGCATGATGCGCTGAGCCATGGCGTCGCGACGATCTACCAGGATCTTGCGCTCGCCCCGCGTCTCTCGATCGCTCAGAACGTCTTCATGGGCTCGGAATTGACGAGGCCCGTGCTGCTGCCCTTCCTGCGCGTGCTCGACAAGAAGAGGATGGCGCAGGAGGCGCGGGGCTTCCTCAAGCAGCTCTCGGTCACGGTCGAGGACATGGATCGCCCGGTCGAACGCCTCTCGGGCGGCCAGCGTCAGGCGGTCGCGATCTCGCGTGCCCTGCGCTGGAAGGCCGAGATCATCATCATGGACGAGCCGACGGCCGCGCTCGGCGTCAAGGAAACCGCGCTCGTCCTCGACCTGATCCGCAAGCTCAAGGCCGACGGCAGAACGGTGCTGCTGATCAGCCACAACATGCGCGACGTGGTCGCGCTCGCCGACCGGGTGGTGATCATGGGCGCCGGCCGAAAGTACGTCGACCAGCCGCTCGGCGATCTCACCGCCGACGATCTCAGCCATATGATCATGGCCGGCAACGCGAAAGCTGCGTGAGATGGCGCGCGAGACCATCGTCATCGATACCGATCCCGGCCAGGACGATGCCGTTGCCCTGCTGCTCGCCTTCGCCAGCCCGGAGCTCGACCTCAGGGCGATCACGACCGTCGCCGGCAATGTCCCGCTTGCGCTGACCACCGCGAACGCGCTGCGCATCCGCGAACTCGCCGGCCGGGAGGACGTGCCGGTCCATGCCGGCGCCGACCGGCCGCTGCTCTTCCCGCTCTCGACCGCCGAATTCGTCTGCGGACCTGATGGCCTCGCCGGCGCCGATCTGCCGCCGGCCCGTGGCAAGGCTAACCCAAGCCATGCCGTCGAAGCTCTGATCGCAACCCTACGTGCCGCGCCGGACGACAGTGTCACGCTCTGCCCGCTCGGGCCGCTGACCAACCTCGCTCTGGCCTTTCGGCTGGCGCCGGACACACTGCCCAAGGTCAAGCGCATCGTGCTGATGGGCGGGGCGCTGGCGCTCGGCAACATCACCCCGGCGGCCGAGTTCAACGTCCATGTCGACCCGCACGCAGCGGCGATCGTCTTCGCTTGCGGCCGGCCGATCGTGATGTTCGGCCTCGGCGTCACCCATCAGGCGATCGCCTCGCACGAACAGGTCGCCCGCCTTCTCGCCTTCGGCAACGCGACGGGCAAGGCGGTGCATGGCATGCTGACGCGTCCGCGGCCCGGCGGGCTCGGCACTGCCGGCCATCCGATGCACGACCCTTGCGTGATCGCATGGTTGCTCTGGCCGGAACTCTTTTCGGGGCGCGACTGTTTTGTCGAGGTCGAGACCGGTGACGGCCCCTTGCGGGGCCGCACCACCATCGACTGGAACGGCCGGCTCAAGCGGCAGGCCAATGCCCATGTCGTCGCGAGCGTCGAGGCGGAGGCGCTGTTCCAGCGCCTGTTTGACCGGCTCGCGACGTTGCCCTGAGCGGAGAAAGAAATGGCCCATTTCGTCGAGGAGCTGCAGCTCGAAGCCGAGCGCGCGATTCTGGCGATGCAGACGGCCGCGCTCGCCGCCCGCCAGCTCCACGCTCGCGCCGAACTGATGCGCCATATGCTGACCACAGCCCGCAAGGTCGCCGGCAAGCCGAAGGCCGAGGCGGTCCAGACGGTGGTGCGCGAATGGATGGACGCCTGGAATCTCGGGCGTGACGAGTGGCCCCATATCGCCCGCGAGATGGAGGGCTTCACCGCCGCCTTCCATGATTATGCGAATGAGCCCGGTGAGGGGAACGACGCCTCGCTGCGCAAGGCCTGCGACGCGCTCGACGCGGCCCTTGCCCGGGAGAACACTTCGATCAGCGATCAGATGGCCTTCCGCTCGCAATGCGCCCATCGCTGGTGGGAGCTGGTCGTGCCGGTGCCGTCGGACCTGCCGGACGCGAAGCCGCGCCCCTCGGTGCCGGCGCTCGATGGGCAGGCGCCATTCTGGCAATCCGGCTGCGCCGAATTCTGTCGCTGAGGGCCGGCCGATGATGTCGACCCAATTGACGCTCCGCCCTGCCGGGCCCTCCGATGCCGACGCCTGCCAAAGGCTTTCGGCGGCGATTGGCTGGCCGCATCGGCGCGAAGATTGGGAGTTTGCGCTCGCACTCGGTCGGGGTTTCGTCCTGCCGAACGGGGACGAGATTGTCGGTGTCGGGCTCTGGTGGGGTTTTGGCGCGACCCACGCCACGCTCGGTACGATCATCGTCGCGCCCGACCGGCAGGGGCAGGGCATCGGCAAGTTGCTGACCGAGCAACTGATCGCGGCGACGGAGGGCAGGACGCTCGGGCTCGTCGCTACGCCGCAGGGCGAGCCGCTCTACGCCCGGTACGGGTTCATCGCCATCGACGAAGTTCGCCAGCACCAGGGCGATTGGCCGGAGCTGGCAGCGCCCGTCCTTGCCGCAACCGAGAGCATGCGCCCGGCCATCGCCGCCGATTTGCCGCTATTGGCGCAGCTCGACGGCGAGGCGACGGGCCTGCCGCGTGCGCCCGTCCTCGAAGCGCTGCTCGCCAGAGGCCATGCGATCCTGATCGAGCGCGACGGTGCGCCGGCCGGCTTCGGCTTCCTGCGCCGGCATGGCCGTGGCTGGCTGATTGGCCCGGTCGCAGCCGTTGACGATGCCGCCGCCTGCAATCTGATCGCCGCGCTCCTCGCCGCCCGCCGCGGCGACTTCGTCCGCATCGACGTGCCCGCCCGCACCGGCCTCGGCGCCTGGTTGAGCGAACGCGGCTTGCCGCTCGTCGCCTCCAGCGTGGTGATGGAGCGTGGTGCTGCGCCGGCCGCACCCGGGCCGATGCATCGTTTCGTCCTGGTCAACCAGGCAATGGGCTGAACCTTCCCTAGCGAATGGCGGGGTTGCCGAAGCGGCGCTGGCGGTTCCGCTCCGCGTCGCGCAAGATCGTTCCTGAAACGATTTAAGTCTGCATCCGACGGGAGGAATGATGCTCGAAGATCTGAAGGGGCTGCGCGCCCTGGTCACCGGCTCCAGCACCGGCATCGGCGCCGCTGTGGCCAAGGCTTATGCGGCGAACGGCATGCGCGTCGTGGTGCATTACAAGTCGAGCGAGGCTGAAGCGAACGCCGTGGCCGCCGATATCAAGGCTGCCGGCGGCGAAGCGCATGTGCTGCAGGCCGATGTCGCCGACAGCGCCCAGGCCGTTGATCTCGTCAACAAGGCGGCCGACAAGCTCGGCGGGCTCGATGTCCTCGTCAACAATGCCGGCGCGCTGGTGAAGCGCACGCCGATCGCCGAGATCGAGGACGAGTTCTTCGACAGCGTCGTCGATCTCAACGTCCGCTCAGTGGTTATGGCGAGCAAGGCGGCGCTGCCCTACCTCAAGAAATCCGGCAGCAAGGCGAGCGTCATCAATCTGAGCTCGATCGCGGCGCGCAATGGCGGCGGCCCTGGCTCCTCGCTCTATGCCAGCTCAAAAGCCTTCGTGCTCAATTTGACCCGCGGCATGGCCAAGGAGTTCGTGCCCTTCGGCATCCGCGTCAACGGTGTCTCGCCAGGCGTGATCATGACGCCGTTCCACGAGCGCTATTCGACGGCCGAGCAGATCGAGGCGATGCGCAAGACCGTGCCGATGGAGCGCGTCGGCACACCACAGGACAATGTCGGCGTCTTCCTATTCCTCGCTAGCCCCGCAATGAGCGGCTACATCACCGGCCAGACCATCGAGGTGAATGGCGGCCAGTACATGGTCTGATCGTCACTGTGGCTTCGGTGTCCTTGACGGGTGTCGCTGCTGCCGAGCATGGTCCGGGCTGCAAGCGGGACCTTGGATAGTCAGTGATGCCGATCAGCTGCAAAGACCTGCCGACGCCGGCCGTCAGACGGGTCTTCGTGTCTGCGGCCGTGGCGGTTTTCCTCGCCGGCTGCGCCGGCGACGTGAAGGGCGTGCTGACACCCGTCACCAGCACAGTGCCGGGCACCAGCAAGGTCACCATGCTGGTGGCAACCACGCGGGCTGCCGATCCGGATGCCGGCGTGCTGTACTCCGGCGAGCGCGGCAAGCCGTCCTTTGTCGAGATGACGATCTCGCTGCCGCCCGATGCGCGCCGCAAGATCGGCGAGGTGCAGTGGCCGAGCCGGCTGCCAGGCAATCCCGAGACCGATTTCGTCACGCTCAAGGTCGACAAGCTCGATGCCCGGACGGGTCTGGCGCGCCTGCATGAGCGCGTATCACGGGTGCCGAAGCGCCGGGTCATGGTCTTCGTGCACGGCTTCAACAACCGCTTCGAGGACGCGGTCTACCGCTTTGCCCAGATCGTCCACGATTCCGATGCCGATGTCGTGCCGGTGCTCTTCACCTGGCCGTCGCGCGGCTCGCTTTTCGCCTATGGCTATGATCGCGAGAGCGCGACCTATTCGCGCAACGCGCTGGAGAGCCTACTGCAGGCGCTGGCGCGCGATCCCGCCGTCGGTGAGGTCTCGCTGCTGGCCCACTCGATGGGTAACTGGGTCGCGCTCGAGTCATTGACCCAGATGGCGGTGCGCAATCGCGGCATTCCGCCAAAGATCGCCAATGTCATGCTCGCTTCGCCCGATGTCGACGCCGACGTCTTCCGCACCCAGATCGCGGAGATGACGGGACGGCGCCCGAAATTCACCCTCTTCGTCTCCCAGGACGACCGCGCGCTGGCGATCTCGCGCCGGGTCTGGGGCGGCAAGGACCGCCTCGGTGCTGTCGACCCTGATATCGAGCCCTATAAGAGCGAGTTCGAGACGGACAAGATCACGGTCCTCAATCTCACCAAGCTGCGCACTGGCGACAAGCTCAATCACGGCAAGTTCGCCGAGAGCCCGGAGGTGGTGAAGCTGATCGGCACGCGCCTCGTCGACGGCCAGCCGATCACCGATTCCCGCGTCGGCCTCGGCGAGCGCCTGATCGAGGTGACCGGCAGCGCTGCGGCCGCGGTCGGCACTGCCGCCGGCATTGTGGTCACCGCCCCGATCGCGGTGGTCGACCCGCAGGTACGCCGCCACCTTGGCGACCGGGTCGAGCATCTCGGCAACAACATTCAGGACACCGGTGCGGCAGTTGGCGACACTGTCACGACGCCGTTCCAGACCCCGGGCAGACAGCCCTGATCGATCGCCTCAGCGGCTGAAGCGGATCGGCACCGAAAGCGAGATCGCTCCGCCGCCGCCGACACCCGCCGGCGGCGCCGGGACGGGGCTGGCGCGGCGGATCATCGCCGCCGCCTCGGCGTCCAGTGCGGAATCGCCCGACGAGCCGACGACACGCGAGGACAGCACATTGCCGCTGCGGTCGATCGCGAACGCGACCTGGACCGTGCCGGGGCTCGCGCCGCCAGGGAAGCGCTTGTAGCGGTTGAGATGGGCGATCAATGAGCCGCGCCAGGAGGCGGTCGAGACCGTGGGTTGGCTGGCCGTGCCCTGCGCCGCGCTGGTCGGCGCCGAGGCGCGCTGCTCGGATGGCTTGGGCGCCACGGCCTCCGGCGCCCGCCGCTCGACCGGCTTGCGTTCTACGACCTTGGGCTTCGGCTTGGGCTTTTCCTTTTTCTCGACGACCTTTGGCGGCGGCTTCTTCTCTACCGGCTTCAGCTCTGGCGGAGGCGGCAGCAGTACGGCGTCGAGCGTCGGAATCTGCGGCAGCTCGGGCAGCTTGACCTCGGGCTGATCGACCGGGATCGGCTCCGGAACGGGCTCCGGCTCCGGTTCGGGCGGCGGTGTCTCCTTGACCGGCTCAGGCGGTGGCGGCTCCGGCGCTGCCCGCTCCGGTGCGACCGGCAGCTCCTCCGGCGGCGCCTCGGGCGCGACCGACAAGGCCGCGAGCTCGATCATGACCGCGGGCTCCGGAGCGCCTGCTGCGGCCTCCGTCGGGCGCCAGTGCACGCCGACCCAGGCTAGCCCGCCATGGAGGGTGGCGACGGTGAGTGCGGCCGCCCCCCAGCGCAATGCGGCGAGCCAGCGGCGGTCGGGTGCGGGGGCGATCATGGCTTGCCCGCTCCCTGTGCCGCGCCCTGGCCGGTATCCTCGAGCCCGACCAGCGCGATCTTGAGATAGCCGGCCTGGCGCAGCTTGTTCATCACCTCCATCAGCTCGCGATAGGCTATTGCCCCGTCGGCGCGCAGGAAGACGCGCTGCTCGCGATCGTTGCTGGTCTGCCGGTCGAGCACGAGTTGCAGTTGCTCGCGCGGCACCGTGTCGTTGCCGAGCGCGAGCGAAAGGTCCTGCTTCACGGTCAGGAACACCGGTTTGTCGGGGCGCGGCTGTGTCTGCGCGTTCGAGACCGGCAGGTCGACCGCGACGTCGACCGTCGAGAGTGGCGCCGCGACCATGAAGATGATCAGCAGCACCAGGATCACGTCGATGAATGGCGTGACATTGATCTCGCTGAGCTCACCGAGATCGCCGTCCTGCGGCTCCTTGAGCGAGACGGCCATGGCTCACTCCGCCGGAACGCGCGGCATGGCCGCAGGTTGAGTGGGCACCGCATGCAGATTGGCGCGGACCTGCTGCGCCGCCTGACGTCGCGCCCGCTCGAGATCGCGCGAGAGATGGCGCAGCACTTCGCCCGAAGCGTCCGAGAGCGTAGCGCGGTAGCCGGCGATGGCGCGGGCGAAGACGTTGTAGATGATCACCGCCGGAATCGCGGCGACGAGGCCGATCGCGGTTGCCAGCAGCGCCTCGGCGATGCCCGGCGCAACCACGGCGAGATTGGTGGTCTTCGACTGGCTGATGCCGATGAACGAGTTCATGATGCCCCAGACCGTGCCGAACAGGCCGACGAAGGGCGCTGTCGAGCCGATGGTGGCGAGCAGACCGGTGCCGCGCGCCATCGATCGGCCTGCACGCGCCTCGATCCGCGACAGCGCGATTGCGGCGCGTTCCTTGATGCCGTCCTCGCCGAGATCGGCTGAGCGCTCGCGCTCGCCCTGGGCTGCCCCGACCAGTTCCGCGACCGTGCCACGCGCCTGGCCCTTGCGGCCGGCGATGACCTGCGCGGCCTCGTCGAGGTTTTCCGCTTCCACCAGCCGGCGCACGGCTCGCTGCGCCCGTGTCTTGGCGGCGGCGAGTTCGAGCGCCTTGGCGAGCCAGATCGTCCAGGTCACCAACGAGGCGAAGGCGAGGCCGAGCATCACCGCCTTCACGACGATGTCGGCGGCCATGAACATGCCCCAGGGCGACAGGTCGTGCGGCAGCGTGGCCTGCCCAGCGACAGGCGCGGGGGACGCGGAAGGAGCGGTTGCAGGCACAGAGGTCTGCGGGGCGCCGCCGGGAGTGGCGACCGGGACGGCTTGGCTCGGCGTTGCAGCGGTGTTCGGAGCAACAGGTGCGGCTTGGCCAGCTGGCGCGGTCGCTGCCGGTGCGGGGTTCTGGGCCGTCTCGGCCGGGGCGGTCTGGGCGAGGGCGACGAAGCCCGCCATGGGCGTGGCGACAATGGCCGTCGCGAGCAGGACTGTGCCGATCAAACGCTGCATCGAATTGGGTCCGTGGTCTTGCGGCGCCCGCCTTGGCGGGAGCGCGTTCAAAACGAAGCCACGTTCGTTGAGGCGGCTCCGGGCGATCGCGAGCCAGTGCCGGTCGAGGACATCAACCTCGCGATCGTCTCCAGCAGTTAACCCAGAGCGAATTGGTTAGCAAATACAATAGTTTACATGTATTCTAAACTAAGGCACCCGATGCTCTGGGTTCGGAACAGTTCAACTATTCCGATTGCTTCGCCCGCGCACTCGCCTGCTTCACCTTTGCGCGAGGACCGCGCCGGGATTGAGAATGCCGAGGGGGTCGAAGGCCTGCTTGACCGCCCGCATCAGCTCCAGCGCCTCGGGCTGCGCCTGCCGTATCAGTGCGCCGGTCAGGCTGCGGCCGATGCCGTGCTCGGCGGTGATGCTGCCACCAAAATCGCTGGTGATCGCGAAGACCTCTGCGTTCACGGCATCGCCGAGATACGCGCTTCGCTCCGCCGGAGTCTCCTGTGGGAAGAGCAGGATGACGTGGATGTTGCCGTCGCCGACATGGCCGACGAAAAGCGGCCTAGCCTCCGGGAAGCGCACGGCTGTCATCGCCTCGACCGCTGTGATGAAGGCCGGCACGTCGGCTACCGCGACGCTGGTGTCGTGCGAGACGATCGGGCCGGCGCGGCGGTTCGCCTCCGCCACGGCAAAGCGCAGATTCCAGATCGCCTTGGCCTGCGCCTCGCTCTGGGCGATGGCCGCGTCCTGCAACAGGCCCTGCCCGAGCGCGGTGGCGAGTGCCTCGGTCAGCAACTCGCCAACCCGTCCGGACGGATCGCTGTCGGCGAGCTCGATGAAGACATACCAGCGGTGCCGCCGTTCGAGGGGAAGGGCGGTGCCGGGCATGAGATCGAGCGTGAGACCCATCTCGGCGTCGCACATCAGTTCGAAGCTGGAGATGCGTTCGCCAGCCGCCTGTCGCAGTAGGGCGAGGAGTTGCAGCGCGTCCGATGGGCTCTCGAAGCCGCACAGCGCCGTTGCGCTGATACGCGGCCTTGGAAACAGCCGGAAGGTCGCCGCCGTCACGACCGCCAGCGTGCCTTCCGAGCCGATCACGAGGTCCTTCAGTGCATAGCCGGCATTGTCCTTGCGCAGCGGCTTCAGGCCATGGATCACCGCGCCGTCGGCGCGGACATATTCGAGGCCGAGCGCGAGATCGCGCACCGTGCCGTAGCGGATGACGTTGATGCCGCCGGCATTGGTCGCAACCACCCCGCCGATCTGGCAGGAGCCCTCGCTGCCGAGGCTGAGCGGGAACAGCCGGTCATTGGCTGCGGCGGTTTGCTGGACATCGGCGAGAATGCAGCCGGCTTCAGCAGTCAGTGTATCGCCTGCGCTGTCGACCGCGCGGATCTTGTTCAAGCGGGCCAGCGAGAGCACGACCGCTTCGCCCGAGCCGTCCGGCGTCGCCCCACCCGACAGGCCGGTATTTCCGCCTTGCGGCACGACCGGAGTGCGCGTCGCGCTCGCCCAGCACAGGATGGTCGAGACTTCTTCGACGCTGCGTGGACGTAGCAGCGCGAGTGCCGTGCCGTGATGCTGGCCGCGCCAGTCGGCGAGGTGCGGTGCCAGCGCCTGCGGATCGGTGACGATGGCGGCCGGATCGAGCATGGCGGCAAGCGCATCGAGCGAACTCATCGCGCTAGACCGTGCCGGCATCGACGATGAAATTCTGGCCGGCGCACATGCGCGAGACGTCGGAGCAGAGAAACAGCACCATCTGCGCGACGTCCTCCGGCTGGATCTCGCCCTTCAGCGCTTGCGCAGCCTGGTTGGCCGCGCCCTTCTCGGGTGTCCACCAATTGGTGCGCTGGCGCTCGGTCATGACCCAGCCGGGCGTGACGCAGTTGACCCTGATGCCATCAGGCCCCAGCGCCCGCGCCAGCGAGCGGGTGAAGCCGATCACCGCCGATTTCGCGGTGGTGTAGGCGATCATGTGCGGCGACCCCTTCATCCACGAGGTCGAGGACAGGTTGACGAGCGCACCGCCGCCGAGACCGCGCATGTCCGGCGCGAGCGCCTGCGCGACGAACATCATCGGCCGGAGGTTCACGGCGAGGCGATCGTCCCAATAGGCTTCCGTCACCGCGTCGAAATCGTGCCGCTCGTCATGGCCGGCATTGTTGACGCCGATGGCGAAGGGGCCGTGCACGGCGCGTGCCGCCGCGATCGCCGCTTGCGTGGCCGGGATGTCGCGTAGATCGACATAATGGAACGAGATAGAGCCGCCGGCGGCCGAAAGCTCGGACGCGAGCTGCTCGCCGCGCTCGGCATCGATGTCGAGGAAGGCGACCTTGGCGCCCTGCCGTGCCAGCGCCTCGACGACTGCGCGGCCGATGCCGTCCGCTCCTCCGGTGACCAGCGCCGCCCTGCCGGAAAGATCGGGATAGGAGGCTTCGACCCTCACCCGCCGAACTCCGCCGTGGGCAGGCCGGGGACGTCGACCGGCAAGGTGAAGAGCCCGCCCGAGAACGGTGCCTCGGCCAGCACGCGCGACGGCAGCCGGATGCGCGCCGAGGTTATGAACAGCGTCTTCAGGTCGGGCCCGCCGAAGGCGAGGCTGGTCGGGCGCGGCACCGGCAGCCAGACCTCGCGGTCCAGCCTGCCGTCTGGCGCGTAGCGGTGCAGGCACCAGCCATCCCAGATCGCGCACCAGACGAAGCCCTCGGCGTCGACCGCGAGCCCGTCCGGGCGGCCGGCGACCTCGGCGAAGACGCGGCGACTGGCGAGCGTGCCGGTCTTGGCCTCGAATTCATAGGCGTAGATGCGGCTATGGGCGGAATCGACGAAGTAGAAGGTCCGGCCATCCGGGCTCCAGTCGAGTCCGTTGGCGACGGTCAGCCCGCTCTCCTGCCGCTGCCAGGAGAGATCGGGCGCGATCGCGTAGAGCGCGCCCGAGGCGCGGCTGGCGTCCAGCCGCATCGTCCCGGCCCAGAGCCGGCCCTGCCGGTCGCATTTGCCGTCGTTGAAGCGGTTGTCGGGGATGTCGGCCTCGGGATCGGCGAGTGGGGTCAGCCGACCGCTGGCGAAGTCGAAGGCTTCCAGCCCCTCCTGCGTCAGCACCACCAGCCCGCCGCCGCGGCGGCCCAGCACGGCGCTGACAAGGCGCGGCAGCGTGACTTCCTCGTTGTTGCCAGTCGCCGGATCGAAGCGGTTGACCGAGGGTGCGAGGATGTCGACCCAGTAGAGCCGCTGCTCGCCTGCCGACCAATAGGGCCCCTCGGCGAGATGCGCGCCCCAGGGCAGGACGCATTGCACGTTGGGATCGACCGGGCGGGCCGAGCGTGGCGCCGGGGAAATGTTCATCTGCGTCGCGCCGACATTGCCGGAGATCTGCCTGGCAGCCGCCATCAGGTCGCGGCCGGTGGTGTGCAGGCGCTCGCGCGTCAGCCGCGAGGATGGGCCGAACACGCCGATCGCCGCCACGGCCCTGCCGGTATGGTCGAAGATCGGCGCTGCGACCGAGGCGACGCCGGCGACATGCTCCTCCTGCGAGACGGCATAGCCGCGCGCCCGCGTCAGAGCGAGGTCGGCGGCGAGCGCCTCCTCCTCGGTGATCGTCGTCTCGGTGAAGCGCTCGAGCTTCAGCCGATCGACGAGCGCGCGTTGCTCATGCGGCTGGACGAAGGCGAGCAGCGCCTTGCCGCCTGCCGTGCAATGCAGCGGCGCGCGCCGGCCGATCTCGATGCGGAAGCCATAGGGGCCGCCACGGCTGCGCTGGTCGATATAGAGCACCTCGCCATTGTCGATGGCGCAGAGTGCGGCGGTCTCGCGCGTTTCCTCGGCGAGCCGGTCCAGCGCCGGCGCGCCGGCGCCGCGGAGATCGAAGGATTCCCAGACGCGATGGGCGAGCTCGAACAGGCGGTGGCCGAGCCTGTAGGTGTTGTCGCTCTCCTCGTGCCGGATCAGGCGGAAGGTCAGCAGCGTGTTGAGCATGCGCGCCAGCGTGCCCTTGGGCAGGCCGGTCGCGGCCTGCAGGTCGCGGAAGCGCGGCGGCGCCGGCGCCTCGCCGATCACGTCGAGCAGATAGAGGCCCTTGGCGAGGGCGGCTGCGCCGGTCGGAACGTCGCGCTCGTCCGGCGTCAGGACGCGCGCTTCACCCGCGCCTGCGCCGCCTCGCCGATCATGCGCTCGAAGGTCCATTGCGGCTCGTACCCCAATTCGGTCCGGATCCTGGCGTTCGACGTCTCGTAGAAGACGCCGGCGCCCGGCAGGTCGATGGTCTTCAACGGCAGTCCCGTCAACTGCGCCATCATCGGCAGCGCGGCGGCGAAGTCGACCGGTTCGGTCGCGCCGAGATTATAGGTGCGGCCGGCGGCGCGCTCGTCCGATAGCGCCAGCAGGATACCGGCGACCATGTCGCGGGTGTCGGTGATGTGCATGCGGAAGGGACGGCCGGCCTCGTTGCGCGACAGCACCAGCGCCTCGCGCCCGTCGTCGACGGTGCGCAAGGCGGCGACGGCGGCCTGATTGCTGAAGCCTTCCTGCTGCCGGATCTTCGGCTGCAGGAAGAAGCGCGGGCCGGAGAAGAAGCTGCCGGGATCGAGCAGTTCGCTGGCATCCTGGGTATGCGAGAAGCGCAGGATCGTCGCCGGCACGCCGCTGGTCCGCTCGAAGAAGCGCACGATCTCTTCGCCCAGCAGCTTACTCAGTCCATAGGGCGAGCGCGGCTTCAGCGGGTGATCCTCGTCGATCGGCTGATAGTCCGGCACGTTCTCCGGATAGACCTCGCCGGAGGAGGCGAAGACCAGCCGCTTCGGCCTGGCCGCCGCGGCCTCTTCCAGCAATACGCGCGTGCCCTCGACATTTGCGGTGAAGAGCCTGTCGCGATCGGCCGGCAGCCAGGACATGAAGGCGCCGAGATGCAGGATCGCCTCCGCACCCTGCACGGCCTTCCTTGCGGAGGCTCGGTCGTCGAAGTCGCCGAGCACCTCGCGATAAGCGGGATGATCAATGCCGCTGGCGCGCAGGTCAAAGCCGGTGACGCGATGCCCTGCTTCGAGCAATTGGCGGGCGACGCGCGAGCCGACGCGCCCGGCACTGCCGGTGACGAGGACCGTACTCATCGGATCGCCTCGCCGCTCAAGGCATCGAAGACGTGCAGTCGCGCGGGATCGAAGGACAGCGTCAGCGTCGCCTCGGGTGGTCTCGGCTCCGGATTGATCAGGCGCGCGATCAGCGAGGTCCGCCGCGCTTCATCCTCGCCGCCCGAATTAACCTCGCGGCGGTGCTCCTCGGGCAGGTCGACATAGACGTATTGCTCGCTGCCGAGGCTCTCGATCAGCCGCGGGCTGACCGCGAAGGAGACCTGCCCCGGTCCGGCGGCGATGTGCTCGGGCCTGAGGCCGACGACGATGTCCTTGCCGGCGAGCGCAGCGGCGTTAGCGAGCGGCAGGGTCACGTCGTGGCCGAACAATTTCGCGGTCACGCGGCCACCAGTGGCCTGCGCTTTCGCCTTCAAAAAATTCATGCCGGGCGAGCCGATGAAGCCGGCGACGAAGAGATTGGCCGGCTCGCGGAACATCACATCGGGCGCGGCGATCTGCTGGATCACGCCGTCCTTCATGATGACGATGCGGTCGGCCATCGTCATCGCCTCGGTCTGGTCGTGGGTGACGTAGATCGTGGTGACGCGCAGCCTCTTGTGCAGGGCGCTGATCTCGGCGCGGGTGTGGACGCGCAATTTGGCGTCGAGATTGGAGAGCGGCTCGTCCATCAGGAAGGCCTGCGGCTCGCGCACGATGGCACGGCCGAGCGCGACGCGCTGGCGCTGGCCGCCCGAGAGCGCGCGCGGCCGCCGCTCGAGCAGATGGTCGATGCCGAGGATTTTTGCGGCCTCGTTGACACGCCTGGTGATCTCGCCGGCATCGGTGCCGCGCATCTTCAGGCCGAAACCCATGTTCTTGGCGACCGTCAGATGCGGGTAGAGCGCGTAGTTCTGGAAGACCATGGCGATGTCGCGATCGCCCGGCGCGAGGTCGGTGACATCGCGCTCGCCGATGCTGATCGTTCCCGAGGAAGCTTCCTCCAGCCCGGCGAGGATCTTCAGCATGGTCGACTTGCCGCAGCCGGAGGGGCCGACGAGGACGACGAATTCGCCATCGGCGATGTCGAGTGAGAACGCCTTGAGGACGGTGAGCCCGCCATAGGATTTGGTGACGCTGTCGATACGGATTCCAGCCATGCGGGTTCTCTTACTTCTCGGCGCCGGCCGTCAGGCCGCCGACGAGATAGCGCTCGAGGAAGAGGTAGATCGCGAGGATCGGCAGGGCGACGAGGATGGAGGCGGCGGAAATGTCGCTCCAGTTCGAGATGTACTCGCCCTTCATCGTGGTGATGCCGAGATTGGCGGTCCAGTTGCCCTGGGCGTTGGTCAGGAAGGTGCGGGCATAGGCATAGTCCGACCAGGACAGCACGAAGCCGTAGAGCGCGGTTGCCGCCAGCCCCGGCGCCGAGACCGGCAGGATCACCCGGACCAGCGCGCCAAGCGGCGAGCAGCCATCGACCATCGCCGCCTGCTCGAGCTCGCGCGGGATCGTGTCGAAATAGCCCTTCAGCATCCAGGTGGTGAACGGGATGATCAGCGTGGCGTGGGCGAGGATGATCGACCACAGGCTGCCGATCAGCTCGAGATTGCGGAAGATGCCGAAGAGCGGGATGACGAGCAGCGTCGCCGGCAGCATCTTGGCGGTCAGGATGAACAGGCCGAGCGACTGGCCGCCGCGCACCCGAAAGCGCGACAGGCTGTAGCCGGCGAGCACAGAGACGATCATGGAAATGGTAACGGCCCCGATCGCCGCCAAGGCCGAATTGCCGAGCCAGAGCAGGATCGGCCGCTCGGCCATGATCTGGCCGAACACGCCCCAGCGCGGCTCAGCTGGCCAGAAGCTCGGCGGCAATTGCCGAAGCTGGCTCGGTTCGGAAAGCGCGGTGACGACGAGCCAGTAGATCGGGAAGACCAGGATGGCGCAGGTCAGGGCGACGCCGGCATAGAGCAGGGCGTGACGTGTGGTTTTCCGTCTCATCGCCGCCTCCTCAGATATTGTCCGGCGCGCGGGAGATCATCAGCCGGCTCGCGATCACGCAGACGATCAGGGTGATGACACCGATGGCCGAGGCGTAGCCCATCTTGAAGAAGCCGAAGGCCTGTTCGTAGGTCATGATCGAGAGCGACTGCGTCGCCTTCAGGGGCCCGCCGCCGGTCAACACGTAGATGATCGAGAAGTCGCGGAAGACCCAGAGCATCACCAGCACGAGCGTGACGCCGATCACCGGCATCAGCGAGGGGATGGTGATGTGGATCAGCCGCTGCCAGGCGCGGGCGCCGTCGACCTTGGCAGCGTTGTAGAAATCCTCCGGGATCGACTGCAAACCGGCCAGCATCATGATCGAGACGAAGGGATAGCCCTTCCAGACCATCACCGTCGTGACCACGGCGAAGGCCGCGTCGGGCGAGGAGAACCAGTTGATCGTCTGGTCGACGAGGCCGAGCTTGATGAAGAGCCAGTTCATCAGGCCGAAGGAGGAATCGAACAGCCAGGCGAAGATCACGACCGCGATCACTTCCGGGATCGCCCAGGGCAGGGCGACGAGCAGCCGCGCCAACGCCTGGCCCTTGAAGCGATTGTTGACCAGGAGCGCCGTGCTCAGCCCGAGCAGGAAGCAGAAGAACGAGACGATGGTGACGAGCTTGAACGTCACCCAGCAGGCGTACCAGAACTCCTCGGAGGCAAAGAGCCGCTCGTAATTGGCGGTGGTGAACGGCCGGCGCGGCTGGTCGAGCCGGGCGATGTTGACGTTCTGGAAGGAGAGGTCGACCGAGACGAAGAGCGGATAGACGATGATCAGCGCGATCAGCAGCACCGCCGGCGCCAGCAGGAGATAGCCGAGCCAGTGCCGCCGGCTCGGGCGGGCGAGGTCGAGGCTGAAGCCGGGCATGGCAGGTCGTCTCCTGGCGAGTTCCGTCATTCTCGGGCGGCGTGGAGCGCCGACCCGAGAATCTCGTGACGAGAGGGCTCTGGTTTCCGAGATGGCCGGGTCAAGCCCGGCCATGACGAGTGGTGGGCCTCACTGCTTCTGCAGCGCCTCGGCCTTGGCCTGCATCGTCGCCGCGACCGCCTTCGGGTCGAGGTCCTGGATGATCATGCGCTGCGATTCTTCCATGACCATCTTGGCGAATTCGTTGAACTGCAGCTCCAGCCCCTTCGGGATCCGGTCGACCTTGGCGTCGGCGGCGGCCTTGGTCGCCTGCACCAGAAGGTCGAAATGCGGCGTGTCCTTGGTCGCGGCCGAGGTGTCGGCGCGCGGAGAGGGCGGCGGCGAGGCGCCCAGCGTCGCATAGCTCGACTGGAACTTGTCCGAGGTCGCGATCGCGATGAAATCCCAGACCAGCTTCTTGTTCTCCTTCGGCGCGTCGGCGGCGATGCCGAGCACGTTCGAGGAGCCGCCAACCGGCGGATTGAACGGCACCATGCCGAGCTTGATCTGGTCCTTGGCCTTGCCCTTCTGGATGATCGGGTAGAGCCAGGGGCCGTCCATCTTCATGGCGATCTTGCCGTCGGCGAACATCTGGCGGACCTCGCCGGCCGGCAGGTCGCGTGGGGTCAGGCTGGTCTTGACGATAGTCTTCCAGCGCGAGAGACCCTCGATCATCTGCGGCGTATTGATCGTCACCTTGCCGGCATCGTTAGTCCAGCGCCCGCCGGCATCGAGCGTATAATTCATCATCTCGCTCATATACTGACCGCCGCCGCCCTTGGTCTCGTGACCGGTGCCGAACTGGTCGACGATGCCGTCGCCATTGACGTCCTTGGTCAGCTTCTGCGCCGCGGCGAGGAACTCGGCATAGGTCTTCGGGACAGAAAGACCTTCCTTCTTCAGGAGGTCCTCGTTGTAGGCGAAGATGTAACCGAAATAGAGCATCATCGTGCAGACGGTCTGCTTGTTCCAGCTGCAGGTGTCCTGCCCGGCCCAGCCCTTGAGGTCGAATTTTGCCTCCTTGATGTAAGGATCGAGCGGCTCCAGCCAGCCATTATCGGCGAACTTCTGGAATTCGAACGAGGCGAGATGGACGATGTCCGGCGGCTTGCCGCCGGCGAACAGCGTTGTCATCGTGTCGGCATAGGCGCCGCGCTCGACCTTGGTCCATTCGATCTTGACGCCAGGATGGGTCGCCTCGAACTCCTTGATCACCGAGCCCCACCAGTCGCCGACGCCGCGCTCGTCCTTCTGCCAGGAGACGAACTTCAGCACCTTGCCCTGCGCCATAGCGGCGCCGGGGAGAAAGCCGGCGGCGAGCGCGAGCGCAGCCGCGGAGAATGCAAGCCTTGTCCTCGTCATGGTCTCCTCCTCCCTTGGTTGTTGTCGCTACAGCCGCTTCAGCAGCTTGAGCGCTTCTTTCGATGGCTCGACCCCGAGGCCGGGCCCGCTGGGCAAACGGTAGAAGCCGTCGCTGCAATCCATGTCGCCAAGGAGCAGCCGCCGGTTCGGCTCGAAGATCGAATGCTGGAATTCGTGGCACTCGACCGCCGCGAGCGCCGAGGATGCGTGCAGGCTAGCCGCCAGGAACAGGCCGATGCCGATCGTGGCATGGGGGATCACCCGGAGGTGATGCGCCTGAGCGTAAAGGCCGATGCGCATGAACTCGGTCACGCCCTTATGGCCCATCTCCGGCTGCACGATCGCGCAGGCCCGCCGCGCGACACGCGGCACGAGATCATAGACGGTGCGCCACTCCTCGCCGGCCGCGACCGGTGTCGAAACTTTGGCTGCGACATGAGCGAGGCCGTCGAGGTCTTCCGGCTTCACCGGCGCCTCGGCGAACCAGAGACCGTGCGGCTCCATCGCTCCGATCGCGGCGACGGCCTCCTCGCCGGTATGGACCCAGTGCATGTCGCAGGCGATACGCGCTTTCGGCCCGAGCTTTTCGCGCAAGGTCGCGATCTCCGCGACATTGCCGTCATCGGCGACCGGGGCAGCAAACTTGAAGCTGTCGAAGCCCTTCTCCTGCCATTCCGCGGCGAATTCGGCCCGCTCCGCCCGCGTCGGCTTCGGCAGGCCGGAGATGTAAGCCGGCAATCGATCATGCTTCTGCCCGCCGAGCAGCTTGACCAAAGGCAGGCCGCAGAGCTTGCCGCACAGGTCCCAGAGCGCGATGTCGATCGCCGCGAGAGCGTCGAGATAGAAACCGCCGGTATAGCCGCGCACCCGCATCAGATCGTAGAGGTCGTCATGGATGACGCTGACGTCGCGCGGGTCGCGCCCGACGACGAAGGGGCCGAGCAGGTCGTCGATGATCGCCATCGCCGCGCCGGGCGCGACGATGCCATAGGTCTCGCCCCAGCCGACTGCGCCGCTTGCCGTCTCGATCCGGACGACCACGGTGCGGTCGACCGTCGGATAGACCGTGCGGTTACCCTTGCGGACGATATAGCCGTGATCGTTGATGCGCTCGCCCTCGCGCAGGGCGCCGAGATAGGGCGTCTCGCGCGGGATGGTGATCGAGAAGACCTCGACGCGGGCGACGCGCTCGGCCATCACGCGCCTCCGCCGAGCTTGGGCGCGCGCGGCTCGACCGTCATGAGGTCGGCGCAGGCGTCGAGCCAGGCGTCGATCTCGGCGACGTCCAGCGCGTCCATCGGCGGCACTTTCGCCCGCACGACCTGATTGGTCATCACGCCGCGCCGCGTCAGCACATGCTTGGTGAAGGCCATGCGGAAATTGAACTGGATCACCAAGAGCGGCAGCGTGCGCATATAAAGATCGCGCGCGCGGGCGGTGTCGCCGTCTCGGTAGGCCCGGTCCATCGCGACATGGACATCGGCGAGCTCGACCGCGGGCATCGCGCCGCAGGCGCCGCGATTATACTCGTCGATCAGGTAGCGCGCCCCGCCGCCGCCGATCACGCCCTTGAGATGCGCCGGCTTGCCGGCCGCGATCGCCGAGATGGCGAGGCCGGACGGCAATGTCTCTTCCTTGACATAGGTGATCGCCGGATTGTCGCGGACGATCTGGAGGATCGCCTCGGGCTTGAGGTCGGAGCCGCGCGGCGCCGGAGCGTTCTGCAGCACGATCTCGATGCCGGGCACTGCCGCGGCGATCTCGCCATAGAAGGCCGAGACGGCGTCCGTCGTCGTACCGACGCTTTTCGGTGCCTGGATCATCACATGGCGGATGCCGTTGGCGAGCGCCTCGCGGCAATGCGAGATCGCTTCGAGGGCAGTCGGCGCGCTCGCCCCGGCGACGATTGGCAAGCGTCCGCCGATCCTGGTGACAACCACCTTCAGCAGTGTCGTCCGCTCCGCCGCGGTGAGCTCGTCGACCTCGCTGGCGAAACCCGGGAACACCACGCCGTCGACACCGCTGGCGATCGCGAAATCGACGATCCCAGCCATCGCCACGGAATCGATCGCCCCTGCGTCCGTGAACGGCGTCGGCAACACCGGGAGCATGCCCTGCAGCACTGCGTTCCTCCTATCGATCCATATTATGGATCATTTGTTTTCTAATATGGACCGTACTTCTCGCGTAGAGAATCGTCAAGCGCGCATGAAAAAGGCCGCCAGGTTTGTCGCCCGGCGGCCTCCATGGTTTCGCAGCCTCTGGCGGCGGTCAGTGCTTGTGAGCCTCGGCCGGAGCGCGGGCGCCGACCGATTGGACGGAGAATTCGACCGGGACCGGCCCGGCCTTCTCGAAGGTCAGCGTGCCCTTGACCTTTTCGCCTTCCTTGAGCTGGCGCTTCAGATCCATGAACATGATGTGGTAGCCGCCGGGCTTGAGCTCGGTCTTGGCGCCGGGCTTGAGCTCAACGCCCTCAGGCAAGCCGCGCATGGTCATCACGCCGTTGTTCATCGACATCTCGTGGATCTCGACCTTGCCGGCGATCTCGCTCGAGCCGCCGAGCAGGCGATCGGGCGCGGCGCCGGTATTGGTGACCGCGACATAGCCACCGGCGACCTTGGCGCCGGCCGGGGTTGCGCGCGTCCAGGGCTGCTCGATCTTGAGCAGGCCGGCGCTGTAGTCCTGCGCGATGGCGGTGCCGCAGGCCAAGGCGAGGGCTGTAGCAGCAAAAGTCAGGCGAAACGTGATCATGTCGAAGCTCCTTGCGTGATCAAAGGGAGAGGCGGGTCCTGGCGAGTTCGGCATTGCGCCGGGCGGCGTCGATCAGGGGCTTGCGCCGCGCCAGCACATCGTTGGTCAGCTTGGCGCCGGCGCGCTCGGGCGAGCCGGCGTCGAAAGGCGGTTGCGGATCATATTCCAGCACGAGCTGGATCAGGCGGGCGGTCTCCTCGTCGCGCAGCTTGGCAGCGACCGTCAGGCCGAAATCGATCCCGGCCGTGACGCCGCCACCGGTGATGCGGTTGCGGTCAGTGACGACGCGGCTGTGCTCGACGCTCGCGCCCATCAGCGCCAGCAGGTCGCGAATGTACCAGTGGCCGGTTGCGCGATAGCCCTTGAGCAGCCCGGCGGCGGCGAGCACCAGCGCCCCCGTGCAGACCGCAGTCACATAGCGGGCACGCGCACCGCGATCAGCGAGGAAGGCGAGCGTCTGCGCATCGTCCATCAGCGCGACGCTGCCCTTCAGCCCGCCCGGGATGAACAGGACATCGAGCTCTTCCGGGCAATCGGCATAGCTCGTGCTCGGCGTGACCGGCAGCCCGAGATCGTTCGCGACCGGCTGCCGGTCCTTCCAGACCAGATGCAATTCCGCCCGTAGCAGCGAGAACACGGTGAGCGGCCCGATCAGATCGAGCATCACCATGTCGGGATGCACCAGCATGGCGATCCGAGGAGCACTCGTGCCTGCAGGCTGAGCCAGCGTGGTTTGTGGAAGCCCGGCGAGCAATCCCGACAGCGCGCCGGCCGCCGCCAAGCCCGTCCAGTCGCGTCGTGTGATGTCACCTGTCATGGCCTGATCTCCACGGTCTCCTTGAGGCGGGTCATCTCGAAATCCGAGACCAGGATTTCGAGCTCGACGGTCCAGCGGCCGGCGAGGGGAAGCGTCAGATCGCCGACCTGCCAGCTGCCGTCCGCCTGCCTCGTGGCCTGCCGCTCGATCGGCTCGATGCCGGCCTCCGGCCGCGACAGGGTAAGCCGCAGTTCCTTCGCCGCGAGCGGGCCGAACTCGCCATTGAGCAGCGAGACGGTGATCGTCACGGGGCCAACCCGGCCCGGCGTCACGCTGACATCGGCCATCGCCTTCTCGGTGTGGATATGGACGCTCGCCGGCTGCGCCGCGGCCGCGATGAGCGCGCGGGGCGGCGGCGTGAAGCGCCAGAGCGCGGCTGTGCCGAGGATGACGAGCACAACGACCATCTCGGCGGCAACGACCCGGCGCAGCTGCTGCGCTCCGGCAATTTGCCCCGCTGCGGCCTTTGTCGTCAGCCGGTAGCGATTGAAGCTCGCAAGCCCAAGCAGGACCGCGACGAGGCCGAGCTTGGCGAGGAGGACGTTGCCATAGGCGGTTTCGAGCAGAGCCTGCGGTCGCTCGACCTGCACGATGGCGAGGACCAGGCCGCTAAGCAGGAGCACGATCAGCAGATACGGGATGCGTGCGGAGAACCGCGTCAGCGCAACCGCGCCCGCAGGCTCGCGCAGCGCGAAGGCGAGGGGCATCAGCGCACCGGCCCAGCCGGTGAGGGCGACAGCGTGCAGGAAGACTGCCGGGCGCATCAATAACTGCGGCGCGGCTGCGCTGGCATGGCCGCTGGCCGCAAGGGCGAGGCCGAGGCCGAACCAGCCGGCGAGCGCCAGCATGCGGCCGATCGCGCCGGGCGCGACCAAGGCCGCGAGCGCTGCGAGCAGGGCCAGTGTCGCGACCAGAGCGGTGCGGCCGAAGCTGCTTGCTGCGGCCGCTTGCCAGACGGGCGCTTGCAAGGCGCCGGAGGGCGGAAGCGCCAGCGCATCGAGCCCCTGCGCCGCGAGCGCTACCGGCAAGGAAATGAGGCCAAGCGCGAGGAAGCCTGCAATCGGCCGTCGCGCAGCCGCGGGCAAAGGCGCGACCCAGACGATGAAGGCGGCGCCGCCAATGCCGAAGGCAAGGCCGAGATAGAGCCCGAGCTTGGCGAGCCAGAGCATGAAGCGCACGGCCGGTTCGCTTTGCGTCGTCACGACCGGAGCAGCGCTGGGCGCGCCGATCGAGAACACCACCGAGCCACCGACCGGATGGCCGTCCTCCGAGATGACGCGCCAGCTCAGTACATGCGTGCCTTGGCCGAGATCGGCGGGTGGCGCGATCGAAAGCGTCCGGTCCGAGAGCGTGAAGCGCCCGAGTGACCGTGCGGTTCCGTCTGGTCCGATCAACTTCAGCACCAGCGGCGAGACCGGTTCGCTAAAGCTCAGGCTGAATTCGCCGGGCGCGCCGGCGACGACCGCGCCGTCGGCCGGAACGGTCTTCGTCAAGGCGGCATGCGCCAGCGCCTGCCCCGCCGTCGCGAGCGAGGCGATGGCGAGGCCGAGCAGGATGAGGAGGAGGCAGAGCTGTCGGGTCATGGCGGTAAGGCGGCCGGGCGGAAAAACCCGGCCGCGCTTGCTCACTTCTTCGACAGGAGCTTCAGGCCGGGCGCCGGGAACTTGTAATCGTCAGCCGACTTGCCGGCTGCCGGGATCTCGATCCAGCGCTCGACCGCACCGCCCTCGCATTCCTGCACCACCGGCACGTAGAGCATGGTCTCCGGCTTGAGGTCGGCGGTGAGGTAGCCGCGCAGGACGAACTCGTCATAGTGCTCGTCGAGCAGCTTGCCGCCGCTCCAGCTGACCTCCGTGACACCCTCAGCCGTCGGCGTGCCGTAATAGTCGTAAGGCTTCTCGTACTTGCCCTTGGTGGTTTCGAGCGTCCAGCCGGGCTTGGGCATCGGCTTGACCGCGATAACGCCCTCGGGGATGCGGACGCGGACCTTGGTCGTGGCCGCGCCCTTGCAGCCATGCGGCACGCGCAGCACCGCCTTGTAGGTCGAGCCGACCGGGGCCTGCTGGGTCTCGAGCGTGACATGGGCGAAGGCCGGGCCGGCAGCGAAAGCCGCGACGAGGGCGGCAAGCGAAAGCGATTTCATCGTGGGAATCCTTACGGAATGGGCGCCGGGATGACCGGCACAGCCGCGCGGAGGCGGCATTGGTTCGAATGAGCGCGCTGGCAGCTTTGCCGTCGCGAGCGAATGGGATGGGGGGAGGCCACTAACGGCCGTCAGAGAGAAGCTGGTGGCGCGACGGAGCGCGCAGGCCAGTCCCGTTCAGAGGCCGGCGGGCGGTGCGCGCGGATTGGCCGGGGAGCGGCCGGCGATGAAGCCGGATGGCAGGTCGAGCCGGCGTTGGAAGGCGACGAGATCGACGGCGCGGTGGACGACCGGCAGGGAGTTGGTCGGGGCCGCCGGCGCGCCAGCACCAGTGAAGGCGCAGCCGAGCATGCAGCAGGTCATCAGCTCGTGCGTCGCCGCGGCACCATCGCTCTGCCCTATCGGCATGTCGCCGCCGGCGCAGAGCGTCATCGCCAGCGAGCGGTCGAGGCTGAAGCTCGCCGCATTAGCGCCGGAGGCGAGACCTGCGAAGACAGCCTGCAGCACGACGAGATAGGCCGCGGCCAGCGCGACCCAGCGTCTCATCCCTGCTTTACGGCGCCCTGCGGACAAAATCGGCCCTCCAGCCGTTTCGATAGCATGGCTGCCGGCAGGGTCAATTTGCGTCAGTGTCTCAGTGGCCGTGGTGCTCGCAATGGCTATGGTCGGCCAGCGCTTCGATCACGGCGCAGTCGCTTGCGGCGACGCCGCCCGAGCAAACCGTTGCGATCCGGGCGAGTTCCGCTTCGAGCGAGCGCAACCGCGCGATCTTGTCGCGGACCTCGTCGAGATGCTCGGCCGCGATCGCATGGGCTTCGTCGCAGGCCATGCCGGGTGTGTCCGAAAGCCGCAGCAGAGTGCGGATGCTCTCGACCGCGAAGCCAAGATCGCGCGCATGCTTGATGAAGGCGAGCCGCTCGACATGAGCGCGGCCATAGCGGCGCTGGTTGCCTTCGGAGCGCTCGGGCTCCGGCAGCAGGCCGACCTGCTCGTAATAGCGGATGGTCTCGACCTTGACGCCGGTGCGCTCCGCCAGCATCCCGATCGGCACCACGCGTTCGAGGGCCTTTGCGAAGGTTTTCGCCGGCTGCATGATTTTCCCTCTTGAAGCTGTAGTGGCTACAGGTTGTAGGTAGGTGGTCCCGCAACGCTGTCAAGCGGAGACGCCGATGGCCACTGCCGCCAAAACCGAAACGGAAACGCTGTCCTGGAAGGTCGGCGGCATGGATTGCGCAAGTTGCGCGGCGAAGATTCGCGGCGCGGTCGAGCGCCTGCCCGGCGTCTCCGATGTCCGGCTCTCGGTGATGTCGGAGACGCTGACACTTGCCCTCGACGAGAGCCGGACCCGGCGCGACGCTATCGAAAAGCGCGTCGCCAGCCTCGGCTATACGACGACGCAGGCCAGCGCGCCGCGGGCGGCGGCTCCAGAGCCGGCGTCAAGCTGCGGCTGTAGCCACGATCACGGGTCGGCGAGCAAGGCGCATGGCCACGCGGTTAAGCATGATCACGATCACGCCCATGATCATGCGAGCTGCGGCGGGCACGATCATCACCATGACCACGAGCACGATCACGGCCATGATGACCATGGTCACGGCAAGGCCAAGCCGGCCGCCACCGACCATGGTCACGGCCTGCCCGGCCATGTCCATGAGCCGACGCCGGACGGCGTCGCCTGGTACCAGACCGGCAAGGGCAGGCTCGTTCTGCTGACCGGCGCGCTGCTCGCCAGCGCCTGGCTTTCCAAGCTCGCTGTATCTGAAGCGGCCGCCTATTGGGTCTTCGTCGCGGCCTGTGTGATCGGCGTGGTGCCGGTGGCGCGGCGCGCTTTCGCCGCGGCTGCCGTCGGCCAGCCCTTCACCATCGAGATGCTGATGACGATCGCTGCGACCGGCGCGCTCGTCATCGGTGCGGCTGAGGAGGCGGCGCTGGTCGTCTTCCTCTTCGCCGTCGGCGAGGTGCTGGAAGGCGTTGCGGCCGACCGCGCCCGCGCCTCGATCCGGGCGCTGGGCGATCTCGTGCCGAAGACGGCGCTGGTCGAGGAGAATGGCGAGACCCGCCAGGTCGATGCCGCCCAGCTGAAGGTCGGTCAGATCGTACTGGTGCGCCCGGGCGATCGCATTCCCGCCGACGGTGCGATCAGCGACGGCGTCTCCGGCATCGACGAGAGCCCGGTCACCGGCGAATCCGTGCCGAAGACCAAGGGCGTCGGCGATTCCGTCTATGCCGGCTCGGTCAATCGCGAGGCGGCTTTGCGCGTGCGCGTCGAAAAGGCGGCGCAGGACAATACGATTGCCCGCATCATCCGCTTGGTCGAGGAAGCCCAGGAGGCGCGCGCACCGACCGAGCGCTTCATCGACCGCTTCTCGCGCATCTACATGCCGGCGATCGTCGGCCTCGCCATCCTGGTCGCGCTGGTGCCGCCGCTCGCCTTCGGCGCCGACTGGTCGGTCTGGATCTACCGGGCGCTGGCGCTGCTGCTGATCGGTTGCCCCTGCGCGCTGGTCATCTCGGTGCCGGCCTCGATCGCGGCGGCGCTCTCGACCGGCGCGCGCCAGGGCTTGCTGCTCAAGGGCGGCGTGGTGATCGAGGCTGCCGCCCGCACCGGCGTCGTCGCCTTCGACAAGACGGGAACGCTGACCGCGGGCGAGCCGCGCGTCACCGAAATCGTCGCGCTCGGCCGCGATGAGCGCAAGGTCGTCGAGCTCGCCGCTGCCGTCGAGACCGGCTCCAGCCATCCGCTGGCATTGGCGATCATCGCCCGCGCCAAGGCACATGCGATCCCGGTGCGGCCGGCAGCCAATGCCGGGGCGCTTGCCGGCAAAGGCGTGACGGGCTCGCTCGACGGGGTCGACATCTTCGTCGGCGCGCCGCGCCACGCCAGGGATCGCGCCAGCTTCGATGCAGCCGCGCTGGAGGCAGTCGAGCGGCTTGAAACCGCCGGCAAGACCGTCGCCGCGGTCATCGCCGATGGCGCGCTCGCCGGCCTGATCGCCCTGCGCGACGAGCCGCGCGAGGATGCCGCCGCCGCCATCGCCGAGCTCAAGGCGCTCGGCGTCCGCTCGGTGATGTTGACCGGCGACAATGCCCGCACCGGTGCCGCTATCGCCGGCTCGCTTGGTCTGGAGCACAAGGCCGAATTGATGCCGGACGACAAGGTCAGCGCCATCAAGGAACTCGCGCGCGAGGCGCCGGTGATGATGGTCGGCGACGGCATCAACGACGCCCCGGCGCTGGCCGCCGCCAATATCGGCGTCGCCATGGGCTCGGGCACCGATGTCGCGCTCGAGACCGCAGACGGTGCGGTGCTGAAGAGCCGGGTGCGTGACATCGCCGCGATGATCCGGCTGGCCCGGGCGGCGATGGGCAACATCCGCGCTAATATCGCGATCGCGCTCGGCCTGAAGGCGGTGTTCCTCGTGACCAGCGTGCTCGGCTACACCGGTCTCTGGGTCGCGATTCTCGCCGATACCGGCGCGACCGTGCTGGTCACAGCGAACGCGCTGCGCCTGCTGCGCTTCAACGCCGACAAGACCGGCTGAGGAGGCCTCCCATGTCCGGCATGGAGATCGCCAGCTATCTGATGGCCGTCGTTTACGTCGTCAGCTTCCTCGCCATGTCGGCGATCCTGGCGAAGGAGGCAGGCCGTCTGGTCTGGCTGTTCGGCAAGGGCAAGGAGAAGCAGAGGCTGCCGGCGCTGCTCTTCCGCCTCGCCTTCGCCGGCGCCGTGCTCTGGCCGCTCTGGCTCGCCGCCTTCGGCAATCCCGTGAAAGGCGATCCGCTGGCTGCCGCCCTCGACGGCCCCTGGTTCGATGTCCTTGGCCATCTCCTCGTCGTCATCGGCGCCTGCATCGCGCTGTTGTCGCAGCGCTATATGGGTGCCTCCTGGCGCATCGGCGCGGCCGAGGGCGAGCAGGGCGCGATCGTCGACAGCGGACCTTTCGCGATCTCGCGCAACCCGGTCTTTGTCGGCCAGGCCCTGCTCTTCATCGGCCTTTTCATCGTCCTCCCGAGCCTGGTGCAGGCGGCGCTGACATTGGCGCTGCTGATTGCGATCAGGCTGCAGGTCGCGATCGAGGAGCGCGTGCTCGCCGCCTCGCTCGGCCGGCCCTATCTCGCTTACAAGACCCGTGTCCGGCGCTGGCTCGGCGTCAGCGGCCGCGCAGTGGGAGAGGTGGCATGAGCTGGTCGCGCAGGCTTGCTTCCGCAACTGCGGTTGCGCTCGCCGCTTTCGGGCTCGATCAGGCCAGCAAATGGCTGATGCTCGAGATCGTGCTCAACCCGCCGCAGCTGATCGAGCTCACGCCGTTTCTCAATTTGCGCCTCGGCTTCAATACGGGCGTCAGCTTCGGCCTGTTCCGGGATACGCTCGAAGCCTGGCCGGGTCTGCTCGGGCTGTTCAAGTTCGCGGCCGGCTTTGGCCTGCTGGCCTGGGCGGCATTCGCTGGCCACCGGCTCGAACGCATCGGCCTGGCGCTGATGGCGGGCGGTGCCTTCGGCAATGCGCTCGATCGCTGGCGTCAGGGCGCGGTCACCGATTTCCTCGACCTGCATTGGGGTGACTGGCATTGGCCGACCTTCAACGGCGCCGACATCGCGCTGACCTTCGGCGTGGTGCTGATGCTTCTGGCGACCCTGCCGGTCATGAACCGAACGCCGGACCGAGCCCCCACATGAACGGAGCATCGTAATGGGTGCTGGACATTCGCATGGCGGCAGCGCCGGCACAGCGGCGGGCCGGCACAAGTCACGGCTCGCCATGGCCTTCGGCCTGACCTTCGCCTTCATGCTCGCCGAGGCGATCGGCGGCCTGTGGACCGGCAGTCTCGCGCTGCTGGCCGACGCGGCGCACATGCTGACCGATGCCGGCGGTCTTGCTTTGGCACTGGTCGCGATCCGCTTCGCCGAGAAGCCGGCGACGCCGCAGCGAACCTATGGCTATGTCCGCATGGAGATATTGTCGGCGCTCGCCAACGCCGTCGTCCTGCTGCTGCTGACGCTCTACATCCTCTACGAGGCCTATGAGCGCTTCCAGAACCCGCCGCCCATCCTTGGCGGGCCGATGCTCGCCGTCGCGGTCGTCGGGCTGATCGTCAACCTGATCAGCATGAAGCTGCTCGCCGGCGGTTCCTCCGAGAGCCTCAACGTCAAGGGCGCCTATTTCGAGGTGCTGAGCGACATGCTCGGCTCGCTCGGCGTCATCATCGCGGCCGTGATTGTTATGGCGACCGGCTGGACGCTCGCCGACCCGATCGTCGGCGCCGGCATCGGCCTGTTCATCGTGCCGCGGACCTGGATACTGCTGAAGCAGGCGGTCCATATCCTGATGGAAGGCACGCCGCCGGAGGTCGATATCGCCCTCTTGGAGAAATCGCTGCTGGCGCTGCCCGGCGTCAGCGCCGTCCATGACCTGCATGTCTGGACGCTGACATCGGGCCTCGATGCGATGAGCGCGCATATTGTCGTTGCCGACATGGCGCAGGCTCGGGAGACGCTCGTCGCGGCCAACCGGCTGCTCGCCGAAGAGTTCGGTTTGAAGCACACCACGATCCAGATCGAGGACGAGGCGATCCGCCGGACCGATGGTCACGAGCAGCGCCTCTAGTCACCGCAATTCCGACACAGGCACAGCTGAAAGCCGACCCATGGAATCGTTCATCGCCGCCCTGGTCTCGCTCCTCATCCTCGATCCGATCCAGGGGGCCATCACCAGCCAGCTCTCGACCCTCGGCATCCCGCGCGACAGCGCCGAGAAGGTCGTCGCCTGCGCTCGCAGCGCGACACCGGCAATCGTCTCGCGCGTCGGTGAGAATCCGGGCTGGGCCGCCGTCCAGGTCGTTCGCTTCTGGACCGGGATGGCGAGCCCGGATGTCGTGCTGGTCGAGATCGCGCCGCAGTGCTCCGGCGCGGTCGAGACGGCCAAGCGCGCGATCGGCCGCTCGGCCTGACGCTTCAGGGCTTCGGGCCGACAGGTTCTGCCGGCGCCGAATGCGCCTTTGGATCGTTCAGGTGCCGGCGATCCTCGCTCTCGCGCATCCGCACGACGGTGACGGCGTAGAACAGGATCGCCAATGCTGTCAGGGAGGCCGCGAGCGCGGCGTTTCGCGATCTCGTCATGGTGGGGTCAGCGCCCGGCCAGCAGCGGCGCCAGGATCGCGTCGAACTGCGCGAGCGAGAGCGCGCCGACCTCCTTCTTGCCGTTGACGAAGAACGTCGGTGTCGACTCGACGCCGAAGCCTTTTGCGCGCTCGGAGACCTGCCTGATGCCCTGATAGATGTCCTCGCGCTTCAGGCAGGCCTCGACGCCATCCTTGCCCATGCCGGCCTGGCGCATCGCCTGGGTCAGCCCGTCCAGCGGCTTGTCGGAATGGGCCCAGCCTTCCTGCGTCCGGTAGAACATGTCGACGACCGGATACCATTTGTCCTCGCCGGCGCAGCGGGCGAGCATGAAGCCGGCCATCGCCAGCGGGTCGAGCGGGAATTCGCGGATGATGAAGCGCACCTTGCCGGTGTCGACATATTTCGCCTTGAGCTCTGGCCAGGTCTTCATGTGGAAGTTCATGCAATGATGGCAGGTGAGCGAGGCGTATTCGATCACCGTCACCGGCGCTTCCGCCGCGCCGAAGACCTGTTCCGGCAGCGGGCCGGGGTCGAGCAGGGCGGTCGGCGCCTGGGCGAGAGCCGGCACGGAGAGCGAGCCGGCGAGGCCGAGGGTGAGCGATTGGATGACAAAGCGGCGGTCGAGCATGGCGTGATTCCCCTTTCGCCACCCTTCTGCGACCTGAAGCCACCTGAGCTTCAAGCGGCGAGGGCGGGCGATCCCGGGAAGGCCGTTCACGAAAACGTCAATTGAACCTCGACCGGCCTGAGGTTGCAGGGTCGCGCGGGTTCAAACCCGTTCACGAGTCGTTAGCGCCAGACGCCGATAATTTTAGCCATGTCCGATCGCTCTCTTTTCCAGCGTCTCCGGCGCTTCGCGCTGCTCGGCGTCGCCGCCATTGCACTGTCGTCCTGTGTCGGGATGGAAGGTGATGGTCGCGGCAACCAGCCATTGCCGGCCGCACTCGTCTCGCAGATGTCCGCCAAGGGCATGAGCCAGGCCGACCCGATCGTCGTGCGCCTCTATAAGAAAGAGAGCGAGCTCGAAGTCTGGAAGCGTGACCGCTCCGGCCAATATGCCCTGCTCAAGACCTACCCGATGTGCCGCTGGTCCGGCCAGCTCGGCCCGAAGAAGCGCGAGGGCGACCGGCAGGCTCCGGAGGGCTTCTATACGGTGACGCCTGAGCTGATGAACCCGAAGTCGGCGTACTACCTCTCCTATAATCTCGGCTATCCGAACGCGCTGGAGAAGGCGCAGGGCTATACCGGCTCAGCCCTGATGATCCATGGCGCCTGCACCTCGGCTGGCTGTTACGCCATGACCGATGACGGCGTCACCGAGCTCTACGGGATGGCGCGCGAGGCCTTCGCCGGCGGGCAGCGCAGCTTCCAGGTCCAGGCCTTCCCCTTCCGGATGACGCCGGAGAACCTGGCGCGCCATCGCAGCAATCCGAACATCGCCTTCTGGCGCAATCTCAAGGAAGGCTCGGATCATTTCGAGGCGACGCGCCAGCCGCCCAGGCTCGCGACCTGCGGTGGGCGCTACGTCTTCAATCCGGCGGGCGATGCCTCCGCTTTCGTCCCCGGCGCGCCGTGCCCGGCCTATCAGGCGGATCCCGAGGTCGAGCCGCTGGTCGCGGCCCGCAACGAACGCGATCAGGCCCGCATCGCCGAGCTCGCCGGCAGCCTGCCGGCGATGAGCTATGCGCTGATGGATGGCGGCATGCATCAGAGCTTCCGCAAGCTCCTGCGCAATATCGGGCCGGAGCGGATGCAGCCCATGGTCGCCGGTAAGGTCGAGATCAGTGCGCCCCAGGCCGCATTGGCCGATCCCTATGGCGGTGGCGACGATGAGCCGCAGCAGGCGACGGCGACCGGGTCGATCTTGTCGCGTTGACGCCGGGCAAGCCGGCGGCCAGACATAGCGCCATGCCAATCCTCAAGATCATTCGTTACGGCGCCTGGGCCGCGATCGCCCTCGTCGCTTTCGTCGTGGGCGCAATCACGCTCGGCTGGTGGCGCGTCGACGGGCCCGGCCGGCCGGGCTCCGGCGCCGCCGTGTCGACCCCGCTGGCCGATGTCGGCGGGTCCTTCACATCGACCGACCATACCGGCCGCAAGGTCACGCAAGCCGATTATCTCGGCAAGCCGACGCTGGTCTTCTTCGGCTTCACCCATTGCCCCGAGGTCTGCCCGACCACGCTGTTCGAGCTCACCACTCTGCTCGGCAAGCTCGGCGCCGAGGCGGACAAGCTCAATGTGCTGTTCGTCACCGTCGATCCCGAGCGCGACACGCCGGCGCAATTGGCGCTCTACCTGCAATCCTTTGATCCGCGCATCGTCGGGCTTTCCGGCACGCAGGCCGAGGTCGATGCGGCGCTGAAGGCCTACAAGGCCTATGCCAAGCGGCTCCCGACCACGGATGGCTACACCATGGACCACACCGCCTCGGTCTATCTGATGGACGCGGAAGGCCGCTTCCGCAGCCTGATCGACTACCATGAGGAGCAGGCTTCGGCGCTGGCGAAGGTCAAGCTGCTGCTGAAGCGCTGAGGGCTGCCTCAGCGCCGGTTCATCAGGATCATCTTCTCCTGTGTCATGTCGCGCATGGTGTAGGGGATGCCACCGGTGCCGTAGCCGGACTCCTTGCGTCCGGCGAAGGGCATCCAGTCGGTGCGGAAGGCGGTCGGGTCGTTGACCATCACCGCCGAGGCATCGAGCCGCTCGGCGGCGCGCAGCGCAACGTCGATATCCTGCGCGAAGACGCTGGCCTGGAAGGCGACATTGAGCGAATTGGCCCGGGCGATGGCCTCGTCGAGCTTGCTGTAGCGATAGACACAGACCAACGGGCCGAAGACCTCGAGCTGCGAGACCTTGGCGTCGGCGGCAGGATCGAGCAGCACCGCCGGCTCCAGCGTCGTCTTGGACAGCCGCTTGCCGCCGAGCGCGAGCTTGGCTCCGCCCTTGACGGCTTCGTCGATCCAGCTTGCGACCCGGTCGGCCTCCTTGGGCAGGATCAGCGGGCCGACCTCGGTCTCCTTCAGCACGGGATCGCCCGTGCGCAACTTGGCGACGCGCGCCACCAGTCGCTCGGTGAAGGCGTCGGCGATTTCCTCATGCACGTAGATGCGCTGCGTCGACACGCAGACCTGGCCGGCATGGTAGTAGCCGCCCTTGACCAACGGCTCGATGATTCGCTCGAGATCGGCACTGCGGTCGACGATCGCCGGCGCCGCCCCGCCATGCTCCAGCGCCGAGCGCGCGCCATGCGCCAGCTTAGAATGCAGGTACCAACCGACCTTGGCCGAGCCGATGAAGCTGAGGAAGGCGATGCGCCGGTCGGTCACGAGCTTTTCGGCGAGCTCATTGGTCTCCGGCAGGAACATCTGGCACCAGGCCTCCGGCAGGCCGGCCTCGTGCACCAGCGCGATGAAGTCGCGGCAGCAAAGCGGTGTCGTGCTCGCCGGCTTGATGATCACCGGGCAACCGACGGCGATCGCCGGCGCGACCTGATGGACGATCAGGTTGAGCGGGTGGTTGAAGGCTGAGATCGCCGCGACGATGCCGATCGGCTCCTTGGTGGTGAAGGCCCAGCGCCCGGCCGCGGCCGGCGTCAGCCCCATCGGGATCTCGCGCCCGGCGAAGTTCCGGAGTTCGTCGGCGGCGTTATGGACGCCGTCGATGGCGCGCGTCGTCTCGATGATTGCATCGGTCAGCGGCTTGCCGCCTTCGCGCGCGATCTGGCGGGCGAAATGGTCGCGTTTGGCCGACAGCAATTCGGCGAGCTTGCGCAGGATCGCGATCCGCTCATGCGGTTTCAGCCAGTTGCCGCGATCGCGGAAGACCTTGTCGGCCGCCGCGAGCTTGGCTTCGAGCGCTGCGGCATCATCAGTGGCGATCTCCTCGATCGGCGCGCGATCATAGGCCTGCACGACCTGCAGCATGATGAGCTCCTTCGCTTGGTCCGTATCAGGCCAGTTCGATATCCGGCGTCTTGTTGCGCAGCTCCTCAACGAGGACGCGCGTATTCTCCGAGTAATCGATCGGAATCTCGACGAGATGGACGCCCCCGCCGGCAAAGGCGGCTTCCAGCGTCGGCACGAGCTCGGCGGCAGAGCCGACGCGTGAACCCTTGGCGCCATAGGCCTGCGCATAGCGAACGAAATCGGGATTGCCGAAGCTCATGCCGTAATCGGCGAAGCCGTCGACCGCCTGCTTCCAGCGGATCATGCCATAGGCATTGTCGTTGAGGACGACGACGACAAGGTTGAGGCCGAGGCGAACTGCGGTCTCCATCTCCTGGCTGTTCATCATGAAGCCGCCATCGCCGCAGACCGCCATGACCCGGCGCTTGGGATGCAGCATCGCCGCCATCATCGCCGAGGGCAGGCCGGCGCCCATCGTCGCCAGCGCATTGTCGAGCAGCAGCGTGTTGGCGACATGGGTGCGGTAGTTCCGCGCGAACCAGATCTTGTACATGCCGTTGTCGAGGCAGACCATGCCGTCTTCCGGCATCACCGCGCGGATGTCGTGAACGATGCGCTGCGGCGTGACCGGGAAGCGATCCTCCTCGGAGCGGTCGTTGAGATGGGCGAGAATCCTCTGGCGCAAATCCAGCATGACCGGATCGGCTTCGAGCCGGCCGCCAAGCCGCTCGGCCAAGGCCGCGACCGTTGCGCCGATGTCGCCGATCACCTCGGCATCGGGGTGGTAGACCTGCTCGACCGTCGCCGACTGATAGCCGACATGGATCACCTTCGGCCCGCCGGCGCTCTTCATCAGGAACGGCGGCTTCTCGATCGTGTCGTGGCCGATCGCGATGATCAGGTCGGCCCGGTCGATCGCCTGATGGACATAGTCGCCTTCGGACAGGGCAGCGGTGCCCATATAGAGGTTCGAGCCGCCGGTGACTGCGCCCTTGCCCATCTGGGTGTTGAAGAAGGGCAGCTTCACCCGCCGCACGAAATCGGAGAGCGGCTCGATCAGCCGCGGCCGGTTGCCGGCGGCGCCGATCATCACCAGTGGCCGCTTGGCCGCCAGGATCATCTCTGCCGCCCGGGCGATCGCTTGCGGATTTGCGATCGGCTGTTCCAGCGGATGCACCGGGATCAGCGGCACATCGGCGACCTCCTCGCCGGCGATGTCCTCCGGCAGTTCGAGATGGACCGGGCCGGGCCGCTCCTCCATCGCGACGCGGAAGGCGTCGCGCACCACCGCCGGGATGCTGGCGGCGCTGACGATCTGCCGGGTCATCTTGGTCAGAGGCTTCATCGAGGCGACGACGTCGACGATCTGGAAGCGCGCCTGCTTGGCACTCATGATCGCCTTCTGCCCGGTGATCAGGATCATCGGCATGGCGCCGAGATGGGCATAGGCCGCGCCGGTCGAGAAGTTGAGCGCGCCGGGCCCGAGCGTCGCGATGCAGACGCCCGGCCTGCCGGTCAGCCGCCCATGCGTCGCCGCCATGAAGGCGGCGGCCTGCTCGTGCCGGGTCAGGACGAGCTCGATCTTCGAGGTCCGCAGCGACTCGACGACGTCGAGGTTTTCCTCGCCTGGGACGCCAAAAATGCGGTCGACGCCCTCGTTCTCGAGTGCGGCCACCAGAAGATCGGAACCCTTGGTCATCGTCATCGCCTATCCGGAACGCCTCGATACCCGAAAAGGTAGGCTGCCTATGCGCGAAGGGAAAGCCGGCGCATGGCAGGGTTGCTATCGGGGCAGGGAGGTCCCGATGCCGGCAGCGCGCGCCTTCTCCAGGACGAGATGCGCCAGCGCAAGATCGGCCAGTGCGAAGCCGCGGAAGCAGAAGAGCGAGCGCTTCTCGCCAGCCCCGGTAGGCGGCGTCTGCGAGAGCGTGGTGAGATCATGGCCGAAGCGGACGCTCGTCACCGGCTGCCCATCGACATCATAGGGCGCCTGCGACTGGGCGAGGCTGTCGGTGGCGAGGATGTCGAAGGCGGGCAGGGCCTGGGGCAGCCAGCTGCGACCGGTGTCGACCGCTGCGGCGAAGGCGACCGGCTTCATCCGCCTGGCATCGAGGAAGGGGCGCAGGTCCGGCGCTGCCGGGACCATCGAGATGACGATGTCGGCGCGTGTGAGGAGCGCATCGGCGTCATCGACGATTTCCGTCGCGAGGCCATTCGCAGCGGCAGCAGCCTCGGCCAGGCGCTCGGCCGAGCTGCGGCTGCGGCTCAGCATCAGGGCGCTCGCGAGGCCGGGGTAGAGATCATGGAAGGCGGCGAGATGGGCATGGGCCTGCAGGCCGCAGCCGACGAAGCCGATCGTACGGGCATCAGTTGGTGCGAGCAGCGAGGCCGCAGCCGCCGACATGGCTGCGGTCCGCACGAGCGTGATCTCATCGCCGGCGAGGACGGCGAGCGGGGTACCGGTTGCATAGTCGCTGACGCAGATCAGCGCGCTCACGCTCGGCACGGTGCTGCCCGGCTGCGTCGGCGCGGAGGCGACCCATTTCACCGCGGCGATCGCCTGCGCCTGCGAGGCCGCCGTCATCGCCTGGAACGCGTGGCCGGGTCCGAGAGCGAGCGCACTCTTCGGCAGGCTTCGATTCAGACCGGCGGCATGGTCGCGAAAAGCGCCGAGCACGGCCTCGCGTGCCTCGCCTGGAGCCACCGCGCAGGCGCACACATCATGATGTGAGAGATAGAGAAGAGAGTTGCTCATCGACCGAACCGCATCGTGACGGGACACAAAAGCACTGGGCTGCCGGTAACCGGGAGCCCATGCGGTTCGGTATGAGCACCGGTGAGGCGATGGGCAAGGCCCGGGCTTTCGCCCCACCTAGGCGGCTCTGCCATGAGGCGAGGTGGTCGGGGCCGCGATCCGGCGGTGGTATAGGTCAGTTTGCCGGAGGCTCTTTGCCGCGTAAGTGATAAGTCATTGAAATTACGTGATCTTCAAGCGGGAAGGCGCTTTTGTCGAAAAACTTTCATCTGCTGTGTTGACAGGGTGAGCGGGTGGCCCCTATAAAGCGG